>NZ_QKTB01000027.1:0-44517 GCF_003234405.1 Curtobacterium sp. MCLR17_045 | reverse complement strand
GCTGAGGCCGGGCTGGTTGGGGCCGGGTCGGGGGCGGTCTGGCCGACGCGGAACGACACTGTCGATGTCGGGCGACGTCGACAGTGTCGTTCCACGTCAGCAGGCGGTGTCGTTCCGGGTCAGCGGCCGGTGTCCTTCCGACTCAGCTGAGCGTGCTGGTCCGGCTGGTCCGGCCCCGCGCCGCGAGCAGCGCCACGACGGCCACCACGGCGGCGGCGAGCATCACGATCGCCAGCGGCGCCGCGGTGTCCGAGCCGCCGATGCTGACGAGCGGGGACACGAGCGCCGCGAGCCCGAACTGCAGGGCACCGAGCACGGCCGAGGCGCTGCCGGCGGCCGAGGGCACGGCACCGAGGGCGAGTGCCGTGGCGTTGCCGAGCACCAGGCCGAGCGAGCCGACCGCGGTGAACAGCGGCACGGCGAGCCAGATGACCGGCGCCCCGGAGACGACGAGCAGCGCGAACGCCACGGTCGACGCGAGCACCAGCACGATGCCGAGCGACAGCACGCCCGTGACCGAACGGGTCGCGGTGAGCTTGGCGGACAGGATGCTGACGCCCATCAGTGCCAGGGCGTTCAGCCCGAAGGCCAGGCCGTAGCCGACCGTGCCGAAGCCGATCATGTCCTGGTACAGGAACGGTGACGCGGAGATGTAGGCCATCATCACGGCGAACGCGAAGCCGAACACGGCGGTGTAGCCGAGGAACGTGCGGGAGCGCAGGGCACGCAGGGCCGAGCCCGAGCCACGGCGTTCCTCGCGCAGGGCGTCGCGGTGTTCCTTCAGGTGGGTCTCGCGGATCACGGCGAGGACCGCGATGAGCATGACGACCGACAGGCCGAGCACGATCGAGAGCAGGCCACGCCAGCCGATCGGACCGGTGAGCAGGCCGCCGAGCAGCGGTGCGACGACCGGGGCGACCCCGCCGACGATCATCATGAGCGAGAACGCACGGGCGGCGGACTTGCCGGTCGCCAGGTCGGAGATGACCGCACGGCTGATCACCATGCCGGCTGCACCGCCGAGGCCCTGCAGCAGGCGGGCAGCGATGAGCACGCCGATGTTCGGCGCGAGCACCGCGGCGATGCTCGCGAGCACGCACACCGCGGCACCGGCGATGAGCGGCGGCACGCGGCCGAACCGGTCGGAAAGCGGACCGAACACGAGCTGGCCCGCGGTCACGCCCACCAGGAACGCGGTCAGGGTGAGCTGGACGGCGGTGGCGCTCGCCCCGAGCTCGGTGGTCATCTGCGGGAACGCCGGCAGGTACAGGTCGGTGGCGAAGGGGGCGACGGCACTGAGCAGGCCGAGCACCAGGAGCAGCGCGGTCGTGATGCCCTGCTGCTTGGTCGTGGGTGTCGCGATCGTCGCGCGGATGGTTCCGGTGTCCGTGGTCATTGTTATGAAAGCATAACTCATCGCCCGAGATCGGTACAGTACGGTCATGCACTCCGCCGTGTCCGACCACGTCCTCGCCGAGTTCGCGGACGTCCTGCTCCGGATCGCGCGCGACATCGACCCGCACGGCTCGGAGACCCTCGACATCGTGCCGCTGACCGGCACCGAGGCGCTCGTGATGCGCTGGATCAACCGCAACCCCGGCACCTCGCCCAGTGCCACCGCCGAGGCCACGGCCCTGCAGCGCAGCAACCTCAGCGTCGCGCTCCGGTCGCTCGTGGCGAAGGGCATGGTCGAGCGGCGCCAGGACCCGGCGGACGCCCGGACCGTGCAGCTGCACTCGACCGCCCTGGCCCAGGAGAGCGTCGACCGGCTCTACCGGCACTGGTCCGGCAAGCTCCGCACGGCCCTCGGTGGCGACGAGCGCGGTGCGGTCGAGGCGCTGGAGCTGCTGCAGCGGATCGACGACGGACTGCGCGCGGGCTAGGCGACAGCGTCCTCGGCAGCGGCAGCGGCAGCGGCAGCGGCGTCGTCGGCAGCGGTGTCGGCATCGTCGGCCGCCTCGTCCTGGATCGGCAGCAGGCGACGCGCGCCGTGCCCCTCGTCGCCCAGGGCATCACCGGGGTTCACGACCGAACACGCTCCGAGCGAGACGCACCCGCAGCCGATGCACTGTGTCATCTCCTGCTGCAGGCGCTCGAGCTCGAGCTGGCGGGCCCGCAGTCGTGCGCGCCACCGCTCGTTCAACCGGTTCCAGTCGCGCAGCGAGGGCATCCGGTCGGCGGGCAGGGCCTCGAACTGCTCGGCGACCTCGCTGAGTGGGATGCCGAGGCGCTTGGCCACCTGGATGATCGCGATCCGCCGTTCGACGTGCCGCGGGTACATCCGCGTGCCACCGTCGGTGCGCTCCGGGTGGATCAGCCCCTTGCGCTCGTAGAAGTGCAGGGCCGAGGCGGCGACGCCCGTGCGGCGCACGATCTCGCCGATGGGCAGCAGGTCGGTGGGACGTGGCGGCTGGATCTCGACCATGGTCGAGATCTTACGGCGGCTCGGACTGGAGGCCCGTGGCGGGCCCGCCACGGGCCTCCAGTCCGTCCGTGGGTCGCGTCTACCGCTGCTGGAACGACTCCCAGAGCAGGAACCCGGTGAACAGCACGAACGGCGTGCAGGCGACCACGTTCAGCCAGCGGTGCTCGACGATCACCGCGGCGAACTCCCGCAGGAACGCACTCGGGACGTAGTACGCCGCCGTGCGCGCGCCGACGACCTGGGCCGGCAGGTCGAGGCGACGGGCCAGGGTCGCGGCCCGCAGCACGTGGTAGTTGTTCGTGACCACGACCATCTGGCCGTCCCGGCCGGCGGCCGTCTGCACGTCCCGCGAGAACCGGAGGTTCTCGCGGGTGTTCCGCGACGCGGTCTCCGCCACGACGTCGTCCGCGTCGGCACCGTGCGCCACCAGGTACTCGGCCATCGCGGTGCCCTCGGGGCGGGGCTCGTCGTCGCCCTGTCCGCCGGACGGCACGAGGAGCGGTCGGCGTCCGGCGGCCCGTTCGGCCCGGTAGACGCCGAGCGCCCGGTCGAGCCGGCTCTGCAGCAGGGGTGGGACCTCGCCGTGCACGAGCCCGGAGCCGAGGACCACGATCGTGTCGGGGACGATGCCGTGCCGCGTCCGCCCGTAGACCACGGAGTACAGGGCGAACGCGACCAGCGACAGCGCGAAGTACCCGCAGACGAACACCATCAGCACGGCGACGGCGATCTTCGTGCCGTCCCACAGCGTGAAGCCCTCACCGCTGCCCGAGACGAGCAGGGCGATGGCGACCGCCGGCAGCACGAACACCGACACGCCGGCGGCGAGCGACAGCAGGTTGCCGACGCTGCGCCCCTCGGCCCGGAGCATCTGCAGACCGTTCGCGACCAGGGCGACGCCGAGCACCACCACGGCGAGCGGCACGAGCAGCAGCACCACGGCGACGAGCAGGCTGAACCCGGGGACCACCCTGGTCAGCACGGCCACGACCGTCGCGAGCCCGAACAGCACGGCCGCCGTCAGGAACACCCCGTTGCGGAGCATCCGCGGGTCCCGTCGCCGCCCCAGGACGTACAGCACCAGGAACAGCAGGGCGAAGACGGGAGCGGCGCCCAGCCCGAGCACCGTCAGCCGACCGCGCGACGGATCAGGTCGGCCACCCGTGCCTCGTCGGCCTCGGAGAACTCGGGGCTGATCGCCCACGACGTGGGCCAGAACGTGCCGTCGTCGAGCGCGGCCGAGTCCTGGAACCCGAGTGTCGCGTAGCGGGCCTTGAACTTGGCGGCGTCCTGGAAGAAGAACACCGCCTTGCCGTCCCGCGCGTAGGCGGGCATGCCGTACCAGAGCTTCGGCGCGAGCTCAGGCGCGACCTCGAGCGCGATGCGGTGGATGCGCTCCGCCAGACCGCGGTCCGGCTGGGGCATCTCGGCGATCTTCGCCTCGACCGCAGCGGCGTCGGCCGCTGCCTTCTCGGCCTTGGTGCCCTTCGTGCCGCGGGCGCGCTTGACCTCTGCGGCGTGCTCCTGCATCGCCGCGCGCTCCTCGTCGGTGAAGGTGGTCTCGGTCTTCGTCGTCCGTGCCATCGTCGTCTCCTCGTGGTCTCGTGCACCCATCATGGGTCCGCGAAGCGAAGCATGCGAGGTCAGGGCCCGATCGAGTGCCAGGCTCGTCCCATGACCTACATCGCCAGTGACGACCGCTACGACTCGATGACGTACCGCCGGACCGGCCGCTCGGGCCTCGACCTGCCGCTGCTCTCCCTGGGGTACTGGCACAACTTCGGGGACGACATGCCCTTCGAGAACCAGCGCGCCATCAGCCGCCGGGCGTTCGACCTCGGGATCACCCACCACGACCTCGCGAACAACTACGGCCCGCCCTACGGTGCTGCCGAGGTGAACTTCGGCCGCCTGATGCGCGAGGACTTCCGGCCCTACCGCGACGAGATGGTCGTCTCGACGAAGGCCGGCTGGGACATGTGGCCGGGGCCGTACGGGCAGGGCGGTGGCTCGCGCAAGTACGTGCTCGCCTCGCTCGACCAGTCGCTGCAGCGCACGGGCCTGGACTACGTCGACGTCTTCTACTCGCACCGCCTCGACGCCTCGACCCCGCTCGAGGAGACGATGGGCGCCCTGCACACCGCGGTCCAGCAGGGCAAGGCGCTGTACGTCGGCATCTCGTCCTACGACGCCGAGCGCAGCCGGCAGGCAGCGGAGATCCTCCGCGACCTCGGCACCCCGCTCCTGATCCACCAGCCCTCGTACTCGATGCTCAACCGCTGGATCGAGACCGAGGGGCTGCTCGACGCCGCCGGCGAGCTCGGCTTCGGCGTGATCGGCTTCACCGCGCTGGCGCAGGGGCTGCTGACCGGCAAGTACCTGAACGGTGTGCCCGAGGACTCCCGCGCGGCAGCGGGCAAGTCCCTCGACGCGTCGAGCATCACGCCCGAGGTCGTCGAGCACCTCCGCGCCCTGAACGACGTCGCGGCCGCCCGCGGACAGTCCCTCGCGCAGCTCGCCCTCGCCTGGGCGCTCCGCGACGAGCGGGTGACCTCACTCGTGATCGGTGCCTCGCGGGTGTCGCAGCTCGAGGACAACGTCGCCGCGCTGTCGAATACCTCGTTCACGGACGAGGAGCTCCGCGTCATCGACGAGCACTCGGTCGGCATCACCGATGTCGACCTGTGGGCGGGAGCCCGCGCAGGCGAGGTCTCCTGACCCGAGCACCACGCCGCAGCAGTCGCTCGGCTGGTCGCATCTCGTTGCTCGGCGGATCCCGCCGACTGGTCACGACACATCGCGGGTCGCCCGCCGACCGGTCACGAACCGTCGGCTGGCGGCGCCGCAGGCGACGGTCTGCGACCGCGCCGCGCACGCCCGACGGGGCGTCGTGACCGCTGCGGGGCCCTGGGCGCGCGGCGCGGCGGCCGGGAGGCGCGGGGCACGCCGCCACGCGCCTCCCGTCCGTCGTCCGGTCGCGTTGCTTCGCGTGGTCGGCCCGCGCCGACCGGTCACGACACGTCGCGGGTCGCCCGCCGAGCGGCCATGAACTGTCGGCTGACGGCGCCGCAGGCGACGGTCTGCGACCGCACCACGGCTGACCGCCGGGACGGCGCCAGGAGCGAACTCCTCCGGTGCGCGGCGGCCGGTTGGTACCATCGACAGCGTTCGACAACACGCAGTGTGTATCTACCGGCCGCCGGCATCCCGGCGGACAACGGCGGCACCCGATGGGTCCGCCGCCACCGAACCGGGCGGGCCGAGAAGGCACAACCCCGATGCTCCAGACCCGCTCAACCGACGCCCCGCCCGCTCCGGACCGCTCACTCGTCTCCCTCGCCGGCCGCTGGTACTTCCCCGTGGCCTTCATCGCCCGGCTCCCGTTCGCGATGATGGTGGTCGGCGTCCTGACCCTCGTCGTCGCCGCCCGTGACTCCGTCGCCCTCGGCGGCATCAACTCCGCCGCCGTCGGCATCGGCTCCGCGATCTTCGGCCCGATGGTCGGCGCCGCGGCCGACCGCTACGGCCAGCGGGCGGTGCTCGTCCCCGTCGGCCTGGTGAACGCGGCGCTGCTCGGGTTCTTCCCGTTCGTCGTCAGCGGCACCGCGCCCGACCTCGCCGTCCTCGCGGTCGCATTCTGCATCGGTGCCTCGGCCCCGCAGGTCGCCCCGATGTCCCGCACCCGGCTCGTCGCGATCATCCGGCAGCGCATGGCCCCGGCGCGGCGCGAGAAGACCCTCAGCGGCACGATGGCCTACGAGTCCGCCGCCGACGAGACCGTGTTCATCATCGGCCCGTTCCTGGTCGGCATCCTCGCCAGCGCGATCGCCCCGTGGGTGGCCGTCGCCGGCGCCTCGGTCCTGACGTTCGTGTTCGTGACGGCGTTCGCGCTGCACCCGACCGGCAAGCTCGTGGTCGGCCAGCACGCGGAGTCGACGCAGGCACCCGCGCGGCAGCTCCTGCGTCCGCGGCTCGTCGTCGTGGTCGGCGGCATCCTCGGCATCGGCCTGTTCTTCGGCTCGACGCTCACCTCGCTGACGGCGTTCATGGAGACCCACGGCGAGGCCTCGCAGGCCGGCCTGCTCTACGGCCTGATGGGCATCGGTTCCGCCGGGTTGGCGCTCGGGTCGGCAGCGTTCCCGCGGTCGTTCGGCCTCGGTTGGCGCTGGCTCGTGTTCGGCGTCGTGCTCCTCGCCGGTGCGATCGCGTTCGCCAGCGCCGACTCCGTCGTCGCCGCGGGCGTCGTCCTCGCGATCATGGGCATCGGGATCGGGCCGACCCTGGTCGCCCAGTACAGCCTCGGCTCCGACCGGTCACCGGTCGGCCGGTCCGCCACCACGATGACGATCCTCGGGTCGGCTGTGATCGTCGGGCAGTCGATCGCCTCCGCCATCACCGGGGACGTCGCCGAGCACCACGGCACCGCCGCCGCGATGCTGCTGCCGGCGGTCTCCGCCGCGATCGTCGTGGTCGCCGCGGTCGGCAACCTGCTGCTCCCGCGCCGGGTCGCGACCGCCTGACCGCGAACGTGACCACCTGCCGAACCGGAGGCCCGTGGCGACGCCGCCACGGGCCTCCGGTCCGTCAGGTCGGTGCGTCAGGACTCCGTGTCGTCGACGAGCAGGTCCTCGTGCCGGTAGTCGTCGGCGCGCAGGCCGGCGCGGGCGATCATGTGTGTCGACACCGGCACCAGGAACAGCTGGAACACCATGATCGGCAGCACGACCCAGAACGCCGTCCACGTCCACACCGCGACGACGATGGCGGCCAGCGCGAGTGCGAGCCCGAGCACCTGCGGCTTCGCCATCGCGTGCAGGCGGACGAGCGGGTCCGGGAACCGGACGATGCCGACCCCGGCGCCGAGCGACAGCAGCGACCCGACGAGCAGCAGCCCGATGGCGATCCAGGCGCGGATGCCGGCGTCGTCGACGAACGACTCGATGATCTCGATCACGACTGGTCCTCCTCGGCGCGCTCGGGGGTGGTGACGGTCAGTCCCTCGTCGGACGGGTCAGCCGAGGGCGTGACGGCCCGGGCAACGGCGACCGTGGCGAACACACTCGTCGCCGAGATCACCACGAGCACGGGGATGCCGGTCAGGTCCTGGCGGATGACCATCGCGGCGGCGATCACCACGAGCACGGTGGTCAGCACCATGTCGGAGCCGATCATGCGGTCGAGGATGGTCGGGCCGCGCACGATGCGGAACACCGCGAGGGCGAACGTCGCCCCGAGGAGCGCGAGCACGAGCGCGACGGCGATGCCCATCACGACGACGGCGGGGCTCATCGGGTCACCTCCGGCAGGGGCTCGGACAGCTCGGAGACGTCCTGCTTGGATCCCAGTGCGCGGATGACCATGGCCTCGATCCGGAGTGCGACGCGGCGTTCGTCCTCGACCTGCTCGAGGCGCTCGGTGTCGAGCACGTGGAGCAGCAGGCGACGGCGCCGCAGGTCCACGTCGGCGACGTACGAGCCGGGCACGAGCGAGATCGCGAGCGTGGCCAGGGTGAAGGTCATCTCGGAGGTCGAGTGCAGCTGCACGAGCGTGATCGAGCTCCGCCGCACACCGCGGGGACGGAACGCGACCCAGGCGACCCGGAATGACGCCACGACGACGAGCCCGGACCAGACCGCCAGGAACCGCAGCACGTGCACGATCGAGAACCGTGCGGACAGGGGGACCGGCGGGAGCGGCAGCGCCTGGGTGACGATGAGCGCCACGACGATGCCGCACAGCAGCGTCAGCGGGGTCCACGACCCCCAGAGCAGCGCCCAGAGCACGGTGAGCCCCGCGACCAGGGGCACGTCGTAGCGCCACGCCAGCGCGATCCGGCGGGCGTTCGAGATGCGGCGGACGTCGGTCATCGCTCACCTCCGAGCACGGCCTGCACGTAGCGGTCGGGCGACTCCAGCGACTCCGCTGCGCGGGTCGCGTAGCCGTAGAGCGGGCCGGCGACGACGGTCAGGGCGACGGACCCGAGCACCGCGACGGTCGTCACGCCGACGAGCATGCGCGGCAGGCGCACCTTCTCGGGAGCCTCGCCGACCGCCTCGGTCGCGCCGGTGGTCGGACTGGAGGCACGGGCCGCGTGCGGTGCGTCGGTGACCGTCACCGAGCCTCCCGGGTGGTACGCCTCGCCCGTCTCCTCGGAGACGGTGAGCGGCGCCGGTTCCGGCGACCGCAGGTGGGCGTGCGGTTCGGCGCTCGTCGCGTGCGGGGCGGCGGCCTCGGCCGCCGGCTTCGGCCGCCAGAAGGCGGCGTCCCAGACCCGCATGAGCGCGTACAGGGTGAGCAGCGAGGTGACGACGCCGGCGCCGATGGTGACGTACGCCATCGGGGAACCGTCCTCGGCGGCGGCGCGGAACAGGCCGAGCTTGCCGATGAAGCCGGAGAACGGCGGGATCCCGCCCAGGTTGAACGCGGGGATCAGGTACAGGGCGGCCAGCAGCGGTGCGGCCTTCAGCAGTCCGCCGAGCGACCGGGTCGAGGTCGTCCCGCCGACGCGCTCCATCAGACCGGACACCAGGAACAGCGTGGTCTGCACGACGATGTGGTGCACCGTGTAGAACACCGCTGCCGCCGTCCCCGCGACGGTGCCGAGTCCGACGCCCATCACCATGAAGCCGATGTGGCTGATCAGCGTGAAGGACAGCAGCCGTTTCACGTCGGTCTGCGACACCGCGCCGAGCACCCCGACCACCATCGTCAGTGCGGCGACGACGAGCAGCACCTCGTTGAGTTGTGGTCGCGGGAAGATCACCGTCTCGAGCCGGATGATCGCGTAGATGCCGACCTTGGTCAGGAGGCCCGCGAAGACCGCGGTGACCGGTGCCGGGGCCGTCGGGTACGAGTCCGGCAGCCAGAACGCCAGCGGGAACACGGCCGCCTTGATGCCGAACCCGATCAGCAGCATCGTGTGCAGGAGCAGCTGGACGTGCTCCGGCAGGTCGGCGACGCGCTCGCTGATCTGGGCGATGTTCACCGTGCCGGTGGCGCCGTAGACCAGCCCGATGGCGGCGAGGAAGATCGCCGACGCGATCAGGCTCGTGACGATGTACGTCGTGCCGGCCCGGACGCGCTGTTCACTGCCGCCCAGCGTGATGAGCACGTAGCTCGCCACCAGCAGCATCTCGAACGCGACGTACAGGTTGAACAGGTCACCGGCGATGAACGAGTCGAGCACGCCGGCGGCGAGCACCAGGTACGTCGGGTAGAAGATCGTGACCGGGGCGTCCTCGTCGTCGGCGGCCAGGCCCTGTCCGATCGAGAAGAGCAGGACGAGCAGCAGGACGCTCGCACTGACGGTGAGCAGCAGTGCGCTGAGCCGGTCGACGACGAGCGAGATGCCGTAGGGGGCGTCCCACCCGCCGACCTGCACCACGATCGTGCCGTGCCGGTCGACCAGGACCATGAGCGTGGCGGCGACGGCCAGCGCCACGACGAGCACCACGACGGTGATCGCACGCTGGAGCTTCTGGTGCCGGAGGAGTCCGAGCGCGACCGCGGCACCGAGCAGCGGGACGAGGACGAGGAGCGGGACGAGCCAGGTCATCGGGTCGCCTCCTGTTCTGCGTCGGTGGTGGTCTCCGGGTCCTCGTCGGCCGCCTCGTCGCGGTCGCGGCCGATGGCGGCATCGGCCTCGTCGACCTCGACCTCGTCGGCGCGGGACAGCTGCCACGACCGGTGGATCAGGGCCAGCAGGAACGCGCTGACGGCGAAGGTAATCACGATCGCGGTCAGGGCGAACGCCTGGGGGAGCGGGTCGGTGATGCCCTCGGCGCTCTTGCCGATCGGCGGATCGCCCGCGGCGCCGGACATCACCAGCAGCAGCAGGTTGAGCGAGTTGCCGAGCAGCAGGAAGCCGAGGAGCATCCGGGTCAGGGAGCGTTCGAGCAGCAGGTAGACGCCGCACGAGAACAACACCGCCATGGCGATCACGAGGACGAGGGTGACGGTCACGTGGCGCTCCCTTCCGGGGTGGGGGCATCGAGGGCGTCGCTGACGGACCCCTCGGTGGTGTCGCGGGTCGGGGTCGAGGCGTCCTCGAGGCGCTGCCGGTCGACCTCGGCACCGAGGCTGCGGAGGACGTCGAGCACCAGGCCGACGACGACCAGGTAGACGCCGATGTCGAAGAACGTGGCGGTGACGAACTCGACGTGCCCGAGGATCGGGACGGTGGCCTCGAAGAACTCGGAGTACAGGGCTTCACGGCCGAAGAACAGCGGCACGATCGCGGTGATGGCTGCCGTCGCGACCCCCAGGCCGAGCAGACGACCGGCACGCACCGGAGCCGCTGCACCGAGTTCGGCCGGGCCGCCGGCCAGGTAGCGGGCCGCGAGCGCGATGCCGGCGACCAGGCCACCGGCGAACCCACCACCGGCCGAGTTGTGCCCGGCGAACAGCAGGTACACCGACAGCACGATCAGGCCGTGGAACAGCAGGCGGACGACCACGTCGAGCAGTGCCGAACGGCCGGTCGGGATCGCGGCGCTCGTCGGCAGCCAGGCGCGGGGCTCGCCGTCGGTGCGCTCGCCGTTCGCGGTCAGGGTCTCCGGCAGGTCCCGCAGCCGGGGCAGGGTGTCCTCGCGCGAGTTCACGAAGATCAGGCTCGCGACGCCGGTGGCCGCGGCGACCACGACCGTGAGCTCACCGAGGGTGTCCCAGCCGCGCAGGTCGACGAGGGCGACGTTCACCACGTTCAGACCGTGCCCGAACGAGCTCGTCAGCGCGGGCAGGTCGGGCCAGAGGGGGCGTGCCGTCCGGGCCGAGGCAGCGACGACGACGACGATCGCCAGCGTCAGCCCCGCCAGCCCGGCGAAGAGCGCCCGCACGACCCGGAACCGCGACGGGTTGGTCGTGGCGATGCGCGGGGGCAGCCGTCGGAGCACCAGGACGAAGGCGATCAGGGTGACCGTCTCGACCACGAGCTGCGTCAGGGCGAGGTCGACGGCGCCGTGCAGGACGAACAGCACCGAGAGGCCGTAGCCGGTGACGCCGACCAGGACCGCGGCGGCGAACCGTGTCTTCGCCGTGAGCACCGCGATGCCCGCGATCGACATCACGATCATCACCGGGATCTGGCCCCACGAGTCGGCGAACCGGACGTGGAACTCCCACGGCCCGCCGAGCACCAGGTTGGCGAGCGCCCCGGCGACGAAGACCGACAGGATCACGGTCAGGTAGTAGGGGAGCGAGCCGCGCTGCAGGCTCGCGGTGAGTCCGGTCGCCCCACGGTCGAGCAGTCGCATGCCGTGCCGGTACGTGCCCGCAGCGCTCGGGAACCCCGCGAGCCGGTGCTGGAGCGCTTCGACCGGACGACGCAGGGCGAACAGTGCGAGGCCGCCGACCAGGGTGATCGCGGACAGGCCGAGCGCGGGTTCGAGGCCGTGCCAGAGCGCGAGGTGCGGGACCTCCTCGCCGCCGAGTGCTGCGGTCGTGGCAGCGGGCTCGATGCCGTGCGCGACCACCGGGGTCAGCAGGCCGAGGGCCACGCCGGTCAGTGCCAGGATCGACGGCACCACCCCCAGGCCGTGCAGGGCGTGCGGTTCCGTCTGGGCGACGCCGGGCTTGCGGGCGAACGCTCCCCAGAAGAAGCGGAGCGAGTACGCCACGGTGAGCACCGATCCGACGGTCACACCGATCAGGGCGAACCAGGCCCAGCCGGCGTCGGGGCCGTGCAGGGACTCGGTGAACCCGGTCAGCACGGCTTCCTTCGCGACGAACCCGATCGTCGGCGGGATCCCGGCCATCGACAGCAGCGCGAGCACCGCGACGACCGCCAGCCACGGGCGGGCGCGGCCGAGCCCGCTGAGCCGACCGAGGTCACGCGTGCCGGTGACGTGGTCGATCGCGCCGACGACCAGGAAGAGCGTCGACTTGAAGGCGGCGTGGGCCACGAGGAGCGCGACCCCGCCGAGGGCGACCGCGGGGGCACCCCAGCCGGCGGCGAGCACGAGGAACCCGAGCTGGGCCACGGTGCCGTAGGCGAGCAGGAGCTTGAGGTCGGTCTGCCGCAGGGCGCGGTACCCGCCGACGAGCATCCCGGCGACGCCGAGCAGCGTGATCGTCTCGCGCCAGCCGTCGAGCAGCGCGAACGCGGGGGCGAGCCGGGCCACCAGGTAGATGCCGGCCTTCACCATCGCCGCGGCGTGCAGGTACGCGCTGACCGGTGTGGGTGCGGCCATCGCGGCGGGGAGCCAGAAGTGGAAGGGCACGATCGCCGACTTCGTGAGCGCCCCGAGCAGCACGAGGACCACCGACACCGAGACGACCGTGCCGCTCGGGGGATCGGCGACGATCGCGGACAGCGAGGTCGTGCCCGCCGTGACCGAGAGCATCACGAGGCCCGCGAGCATCGCCAGGCCACCGGCGGTGGTCACCACGAGCGCCTGCATGGCGGCGGCGCGACTGGCACGCTTCGCGGCGTCGTGCCCGATGAGCAGGTAGGAGAAGACCGTCGTGGCCTCCCACAGGACGAACAGCACGATGACGTCGTCGGCGATCACGAGCCCGTACATCGAGCCGGCGAAGGCGGTCAGGACCCCGGCGAACCGACCGAGCCCGGGTTCGTCCCGCTCGAAGTACGAGGCGCAGTAGACCAGCACCAACGCGCCGACGATCGACACCACGAGGGCGAGCACCCACGACAGGGCGTCCATCCGCAGCGTGACGTCGAGGTCGAGCTGGGGGACCCACTGGTGCCGTTCGACGACGCTGCCGTGCAGGGCGGCGTCGGTCTGCGCGATCGTCAGCACCGCCGCCGCGGCGGGGGCGAGGGCCGCCACGTAGAAGACGCGGCGGCCGAGGACGGGGGTCAGGGCGGGGACGATCAGGGCGACGATCGCGAACGCGACGAGGACGAGGACCATCGGGCACCTCCTCGGGGTCGGGCTGCAGTCCGGCTCACTGGGCTTTCACAGCCTACGGAGGAGGCCATGTGGAGAACCTGTGCGGCCGGACAGCAGTCCGCTCAGGTCCGGCCGTGCGCGCGAGCGGGGATCTGGGTCGCGAGCTTGCCGCCGGAGACGTCGAGCAGGGTGCCGGTGATGTACCCGGAAGCGTCGCTCGCCACGAAGACGAGCAGGTCGGCGACGTCGTCCGCGGTCTCCCACCGGCGGAGCGACAGCGTGTCGAGCAGGCGGTCCTGCGCCTCGGCCGGCATCGTCGCGAAGCCGTTCATCGCCGTCGGCACCATGCCCGGTGCGTAGGCGTTCACGGTGATCCCCCACGGGCCGAGCTCCGACGCCAGGACCCGGGTGAACGAGACGACGGCGGCCTTCGACGCCGCGTAGGCAGCGCTCCCGACGCTGGGCACGATCGCCGCGAACGATGCGGCGTTGATGATCCGACCGCGCCCGGCCGCCTGCATCACCGGAGCCACGGCCTGGCTCATCAGGAACGTGCCGCCGAGGTTGACGTCCATGCAGCGGCGCCAGGCGTCCCACTCCAGTTCGGCGACCGTGCCCGTGACGTTGATGCCGGCGTTGTTCACCAGCACGTCGATCGTGCCGTGCCGCCGGACGACCTCGTCCACGGCGTCGCGCACCGACTGCGGGTCGGCGACGTTGCACACGACGTGGTCGAGCGGGAAGCCCGGCTCGAAGGCCAGGTCGAGCGCGACGACGCGACACCCCTCGCTGACGAAGCGGTCGGCCAGCGTGCGGCCGATCCCGCGCGCTGCGCCGGTCACGACCACCACGCGGTCGGTCAGGTCGAGGTGCATCGTTGCTCCCGTCGTCGGTGCCTTGAATAGGCATACTATTCGAGCATGACGGATCAGCGTGTGCTCTGGGTCACGGGTGGGGGCAGCGGCATGGGGGCCGCGAGCGCCGAGGCAGCGGCGCGGGACGGCTGGACCGTGGTCCTCAGCGGGCGCCGTGCCGACCGGCTCGAGCAGATCGCGCGCACCGTCCGCGGCGCCGGGGGAACCGCGGACGTCCTGCCCCTCGACGCGAACGACCCCGACGCCGTCACCGCCGCGCGGGACACCGTGCTCGACCGGCACGGGCGGCTCGACGGGCTCGTGCTGGCGGCCGGGCTCAACGCCCCGAGGCGCCGGTGGGACGACCAGTCGCTGACCGACTTCCGCGCGATCGTGGACACGAACCTCACCGCCGTCGTCTCGCTGGTGGACGCCGCGCTGCCGGCACTCCGCGCGGCCGGCGGCGTGGTCGTCGTCGTGTCGTCGTACGCCGGGTGGTCCTTCCAGCCCGGAGCGGGTGTCGCGTACTCGGCGAGCAAGTCCGCGCTCGCGTCGGTCGTCCGGACGCTCAACCAGCAGGAGGCCGAGCACGGGGTGCGTGCCACCCACCTGTGCCCGGGTGACGTCGCGACGGACTTCCTCGACCAACGGCCCGAGGTCCCCGACGCGGCCGCGCGGCAGCGCATGCTCCAACCGGAGGACATCGGGCGGACGGTCGCCTTCGTGCTCGGGTCGCCGGCGCACGTGCGCATCGACGAGCTCGTGCTGTCGCCGGTCTCGCAGCGGTGACGAGCACCTTCGAACGGGTCCTCGACCAGGTCGGTGCCGCTGTCGTCTCCGGTGCGGTCGCCGTGGGCAGCCGCCGGAGCGTCGACGACCTGGTGACCTGGACGGGCGCCAGTCGCAGCATCGTCCGCGAGGCCGTCCGCGTCCTCGTCGCGCTCGGCCTGCTCAGCGCGCGGCGCCGGGTCGGCGTGACCGTCCTCGACGTGCGGGAGTGGGACGTCCTGGACCCGCGCGTGGTGCGGTGGCGCCTGCGGGGCCCCGACGGTGACCGCGTGGCGGTCGAACTCCGCGAGCTGCGCGCGGCGGTCGAACCCGCCGCCGCTGCCGCTGCGGCCCGGCGAGCGGCGCTCGACGCGTGCGCGGACAGACGGGAGGACCTCCGCACCACCGCGGACGAGCTCGCCGCCGCCGCGACCCGCGACGTCCGCCTCGACTTCGTGGCCGCGGACGTGCGGTTCCACGCGCTCGTGCTCGACCTGTCCGGCAACGCCCTGTACCGACGCCTGCACCAGGTCGTCGGCCAGGTGCTGCGCGAACGCGGGGGCATCCGCCCGGACCTCCACGACGTCGGCCTCCACCTGGCACTCGCCGACGCCGTCCTCGACGGCCGCCCGGACGACGCGGCCTCGACCATGCGGGCGATCGTCGACCGCACGTGAGCGGGGCGCGCCGGACCTGCGAGGATGGACCCCGGCGCGCCCCTCCGGCGCCCGTGGAGGGTGAGTCGTGGACGCAGCACAGGACCTGGTCGTCCAGCTCGTCGGCACCCCGTGGGCGTTCTTCGTGGTCGGCCTCGTACTCGCCGTGGGCAGCGTCGCGGTCTTCCTGCCCAGCCAGGCACTCGTCGTCGCGATCGGCACGCTCCTGGTGGGCGGTGACGGCGGTCTCCTGCCGGTCCTCTTCCTCGTCGTCGCGGCGTCGATCGGGATGGTCCTCGGTGACCTCGGGCTCTACCACCTGGCGCGGTCGGTCGACCTCGGCTCGAAGTCGTGGTTCGCGCGTCCGAAGGTCCGCGCGGCCCGGGACGCCATCGACGGCCGCTACCGTGCCGCTCCCGGGCGCATCGCGGTGCTCGGACGCTTCATCCCGATGGGCCGGTTGACGACGAACCTGGTCGGCGCGGACAGCGGGCTCGACCTCCGGCGGTTCCTGCTCAGCTGTGTGCTCGCCGACGTCGTGTGGGCCGCGTACTGCGTCGGCATCGCCTCGGCCACCGGGCGCTGGAGCCGCGAGCAGCCCTTCCTCGTCACGACCCTCGCGGTCGTGGCGTCGATCCTGCTCGGCCTCGCGATCTCCGCGATCGAGAAGGCCGTGCGACGCCGGAGCGAGGCTGCGGCCGCGGCCTGACGAACGTAGGCTGAGCACCCCGTTCGAAGGAGAACCCGTGCTGCTCGACGACCTCGTACCGGACCCCGACGCGCTCGAGCGCATCGCCACCGGCAGCACCTGGGCCGAGGGGCCCTGCTGGCTCCCGTCGACGCGCACGCTGCGGTGGTCCGACATCCCGGGTGACCGGATCCTGCAGTGGCACGCGGACTCGGGGGAGACCTCGGTGTACGCGGACGGTGTCGAGTTCACCAACGGCCGCACGCTCGACCGGGACGGCAGCGTCGTGCAGTGCTCGCACGGGCTGCGTCGGGTCGAGCGGGACCGCGACGGCGTCGTCACGCCGATCGTCGACGTGTGGGACGGGGGCCGGTTCAACTCCCCGAACGACGTCGTGGTCGCGCGGGACGGCGGCGTCTGGTTCACCGACCCCGCCTACGGCATCACCCAGCCGCGCGAGGGACACCCGGGCGTGCGTGAGTACGGCGACCACTGGGTGTTCCGGTGCGGCCCGGCGGGCGAGGACCTGCGACCAGTGGCGACCGACCTGGACGAGCCGAACGGCCTGGCCTTCGACCCGGACGAGCGGGTGCTGTACATCGCGAGTTCGTCGGGCGACGAGCCGGTCATCCGCGCCTACGACCGCCGAGGCGACCTGCTGAAGAACGGCCGGGTGTTCGCGCGGCTCGAGCCCGGAGAGGGTGCGCCGGACGGCATCCGGGTCGACGTGCACGGCAACGTCTGGTCGTCCTCGCACCGCGGCGTCGTCGTGTTCGACCCGACGGGTGCCCGTATCGGTGCGGTCGCCGTGCCGGAGGTCACGTCGAACCTGTGCTTCGGCGGCGACGACGGTACGACGCTGTTCCTGACCGCGACGACGTCCGTGTACCGGATCGCCACGACGACGCGGGACGCTGCCGTATCCTGACTCGGCCATGCAGTGCGACTACTTCGACCGCGGGGTGTGCCGGTCGTGCACGCTCATGGGCCAGCCCTACGCCGACCAGGTCCTCGACAAGGAACTCCGCACGCGCGAGCTCCTGCACGCCGCGGTCGAGGCCGCCGGAGGCCCCGGAGCGGTCTCCTGGTCGCCCGCGATCACGAGCCCGGAGTCGGGGTACCGGAACAAGGCGAAGATGGTCGTGGGCGGGACCGTCCAGCACCCCACCGTCGGCATCCTCGACCACCGGCAGCGCGGGGTGGACCTGCGGCACTGCGGGATCTGCACGCCCGGCATCCGGCACGCGTTGCCCGTGCTGGCCGAGTTCGTCTCGACCGCCGGGCTGATCCCGTACGACGTCGCCGCGCGCCGGGGTGAGCTCAAGTACGTCCTGGTCACCGAGTCGCCCGACGGCGAGTTGATGATCCGGTTCGTGCTGCGTTCCGAGGGGCAGCTCCCGCGGCTCCGCCAGCACCTCGACGCCCTGCGTGCCGTACTGCCGAACGCGGTCGTGGTGACCGCCAACCTGCTGCCCGAGCACAAGGCCGTCACCGAGGGCGACCGCGAGATCGTGCTGACCGAGCAGGAGACCCTGCCGATGCGGCTCGGCGGGATCACGATGCACCTGCGGCCGCAGAGCTTCTTCCAGACGAACACCGGCGTCGCGACGGAGCTGTACGCGCAGGCGACGGCCTGGATCGACGAGCTCGACCCGGCGTCGATGTGGGACCTGTACTGCGGCGTCGGCGGGTTCGCGCTGCACGCTGCCCGTCCCGGCCGCGTGGTGACCGGCATCGAGACGAGCGCCGAGGCGATCCGCTCCGCGAAGCAGTCCGCTCGTGAGGCCGGCCTCGAGGGACTCCGGTTCGCCGCCGACGACGCGACCGAGCACGCCCTCCGGGCTCGTCCGGATGCGGTGCCCGAGCTCGTCGTCGTGAACCCTCCGCGTCGCGGGATCGGGGAGCGGTTGTCGACCTGGCTCGAGGAGTCGGACGTCCAGCACGTCGTCTACTCGAGCTGCAACCCGGTGACCCTGGCGAAGGACCTGGCACGCATGCCGTCGTTCCGGCTGCGCCGGGCCAGGGTGCTCGACATGTTCCCGCAGACCGGGCACCTCGAGGCCGTGACCCTGCTCACGCGGGCCTGATCCCGACCGTCGATCGGCATTGCCAGGGAATTGCCAAGGACACGTACCCGAGTACGCCTCGATCACCATGGCCATGGGCATCGAGCCGTTCAGGTTCTGGGGCGGGGTACATAGCATGCACGGGTAGAACCGTTTGTCTCGGTTTGATAACGGTCAAGAGTTTCCTATGGTTGCCGACCGAGGTGCCGCCGGCCCGATGACCACTGCCCCCGGTGGCGCACCCCCACAACTGACCGCGATCGGTCGGGGTGGGCAGTGGATCCCGCAACAGATGCGGCTCGTGACCCCGGTGGAGCAATCACATGAAGAAGCTTTCCCGTACCCGCACCATCGTCGGTGGCCTGGCGTTCGCCGGCATCGCCGCGACCGGTGTCGGCCTCGCGGCAGCCCCCGCGAACGCAGCGTCCGGTTCGACCTGGGACCAGCTCGCGCAGTGCGAGTCCGGCGGCAACTGGGCCATCAACACCGGCAACGGCTACTACGGCGGCCTGCAGTTCAACCTCGGTACCTGGCAGGCGAACGGTGGTGCGGGCAACCCCGCCTCCGCCAGCCGCGAGGCCCAGATCGCCGTCGCCGAGCGTGTCCTCGCCTCGCAGGGCTGGGGTGCCTGGCCTGCCTGCTCCGCCCAGCTCGGGCTGAGCGGCACCAGCGGTGCAGCGCCCGCCGCGGCGGCTCCGGCCCCCGCACCGGCTCCGGCGCCCGCACAGCAGGCTGCCCCGCAGCCCGCCGCTCCGGCACCGTCTCCCGCCGAGCAGGCCGCCCCGCAGCCGGCCGCGCCGAGCACGACCGAGTCGACGCCCGCCCCGGCAGCGACGACGCCGAGCAAGCCCGCCCCGGTCAAGACGAGCGGCAAGACGTACACGATCGCCTCGGGCGACACGCTCGACACGATCGCGACGAAGCTCGGGATCGACGGCGGCTGGAAGCAGCTCTGGGCCGCGAACACGTCGACCATCGACGACGCGAACCTGATCTACGCCGGCCAGGAGCTCCAGCTCCCCGCCTGATCTCTCCGCAGACCGAACACGACGACGCCCCACGACCTCGAGTCGTGGGGCGTCGTCGTGCGTGCGGAGCCGGGCTACTGCGGGTTGTCCGCGAGCCAGCCGGCGACGTCGTCGGACCGGAGCGCCTGGGACAGGGACCTGACCGCGAGCTGGTTCAGCGTCACGATCGACTGTCCGTCCGGTGACGTCCCGGAGCCCGCCGTCGGCACCGTGAAGGTCACGAGGTCGTCGGCCCGGACCGCGCGGAGCGACCACCCGAGTTCCGCCATCCGAGCGAACGTGAACCCCGCGTCGACCGACAGGTGCGCACTGGTCGCGGCGACGAAGTCCTGGATGCGCCCGGGGTTGGTGACCGTGCCGCGGGACAGCAGTCCGTCTACGACGCCGCGCATGAACGCCTGCTGGTTGCGGACCCGGGTGTGGTCGGCGTCGGCGAAGGCGTGACGCTCCCGCACGAAGGCGAGTGCGTCGGCGCCGTCGAGGCGGTTCGTCCCCGCCACGAAGTCGTGGTGGGCGGTCGAGAAGGCCTGCGGGGAGGACACGGTCACGCCGCCGAGGGCATCGGTCATGTCCTCGAACCCGGTGAAGTCGATCTCGGCGACGTGGTCGACCCGGACGTCCAGGAGCTGCTCGACGGTCTGCACGGTCAGGGGTACCCCGCCCCAGGCGTACGCGGCGTTCATCTTGGCGCGCCCGTGCCCGGGGACCTCGACCCAGGAGTCCCGCATGATCGACATCAGGTAGACGTGCTGACGATCGGCGGGCACGTGCGCCAGCATCAGGGTGTCCGAACGCCCGCCGGACGTCGAAGGGCCACCATCGGGGTTGCCCTGCGCCCGGGAGTCGGAACCGATGAGCAGGACGTTCTCACCTGACGTCGGCGTCGGTCGGGTGCCGCTCGGGAACGGGTTCGTGATGGTCTCGCGTCCGGCGTCGAAGCTCCGAGCGAGACCGCCGACGAACGCACTCGCGACGACGGCGACGACCAGGGCGACGCCGACGAGCGAGCCGAGCGTCGTGATCAGCGCGACGAGGAACGGCCGCCGCCGTCTGCTGCTGGCGGCGTGGTGAGTGTGTGCAGCGGCCGCGCGGGCGGCTCGGCGTTCGGACATGCGGGGCTCCTGTGGTCAGGTCGGCACGCACCGACCGCAGGATCTTATCGCATGTGGTATTTCATGAACAGTGTGTCACTCGGACTGCGGCTTGGCGAGCAGTTCGCCCAGTGCCGTCCGGAGTGCGGAGTCCTCCGGCAGGACCTCGCGCTCGATGTGCCGCGCGGTCTCCCAGGCGGACCGGCCAGCGGACGTCACGCTCACCACGCGGCGGCGACGATCGGCAGGGTGCGGGGTGCGCTCGACCAGGCCGTCCCGCTCCATCCGCTCGAGCGTGCGGGACATCGTCTGCGGCTGGACCCGGGCGGTGCGGGCGATGGTGTCCGCGCCGGTCGGACCGGTCCGGATGAGGATGTCGATCGCGACGACCGCGGCGTGCGAGAGCCCGATGGCGCGGAGTCGTTCGTCCCAGTCCCGCTCGACGGACCGTGCAGCCGCGGACAGCAGGCGCCCGAGGGGCCACTGCTCGCTCGTGTCCTGCATGCCGTGATTCTATGGTCGCCAGGAGCGCTCGACCGTCAAGTAATCAGCATGCTGACGATCGGTGTACGCTCACCGACGTGTCCCGCTTCCTCCGCATCGTCCTCCCCGCGCTCGTCATCGTGGTCTGGCTCGGCATCGCCTCGGTCGGCGGTCCCTTCTTCGGCAAGATCTCCGAGGTCTCCACCAACGACCAGACCTCGTTCCTGCCCGCCTCGGCCGACGCCACGAAGGTGCAGGAACGGTCCTCCGAGTTCCGCGACGAGTCGGGGGCGCCCGCGATCATCGTCCTCGAGCGCGACGGCGGCCTGACGTCGACCGACCTCGCCGACGCGAAGACACTCGCCACGACGCTGTCCGACCGCGACGACGTCGATGCCGTCAGCCCGGTGATCCCGAGCGAGGACGGCGACGCGGTCGAGATCGTCGCCACGCTCACGCAGGACGCCGAGACCGGAGATGCGGTCGAGGCCATCCGCGCCGACGTCGACGACGCACTGCCGTCCGGTGTCAGCGGCTACGTCACCGGCCCGGCCGGGTTCACCGCGGACCTGACCGAGGCCTTCGCCGGCATCGACGGGCTGCTGCTCGGGGTGGCGCTCGCCGCGGTGTTCGTGATCCTGATCATCGTCTACCGATCACCCCTGCTGCCCGTCCTCGTGCTCGGGACCGCCACGTTCGCCCTGTGCGCCTCGATCCTCGTGGTCTGGTGGCTCGCCAAGGCCGACATCGTGACGGTCAACGGGCAGGTGCAGGGCATCCTGTCGATCCTGGTGATCGGCGCGGCGACGGACTACGCGCTCCTGTACACCTCGCGCTTCCGTGAGGCCCTGCGCGACCACCGCACCGGCTGGGACGCGACGAAGGCCGCCCTGCGGGGGAGCCTCGAGCCGATCCTGGCCTCGGGCGGCACGGTGATCGTCGGGGTGCTCTGCCTGCTGCTCTCCGACCTCAACTCGAACAAGGCGCTCGGCCCCGTCGCGGCCATCGGCATCGCGTTCAGCCTGCTCGCCGCCCTGACACTCCTGCCCGCGCTGCTGCTCGCGTTCCGCCGCGCGGCGTTCTGGCCGCTGCGCCCCGCGTTCGGCAGCGCCCACCCCGTGCTCACCGGTCCGGACGCCCGCGGCATCTGGGCGCGCGTCGGCCGGCTCGTCGCCCGGCGGTCGCGGGTGGTGTGGATCGTCTGCACGGTCGGCCTGCTCGCGATGGGTGCCGGCCTGTTCGGACTCAAGGCGGACGGGGTGCCGCAGAGCGACCTGATCATCGGGTCGTCGCAGGCCCGTGACGGTCAGGACGTGCTGGCCGACCACTTCCCGGGCGGCTCGGGCAGCCCCGCGCAGGTCATCGGCGCGGAGCGCGACCTCGACCAGCTCGTCGACGCGATCACCGCGGTGGACGGGATCGACGGTGTCGTCGCCGCAGCGAAGGACAGCCCCGCCGGGACCGTCCCGGTGACCGGGTCCGCCGCCGGCAGCGGCACGCCGACCGTCTCCCGCGGTGACGTCCTGCTCGAGGCGACGCTGTCCGATGCCGCCGACTCGGACGCCGCCGAGCAGACCGTCCGCGACCTCCGCACCGCCGTCGAACGGGTCGACCCGGGAGCGATCGTCGGTGGCGTCACCGCGACGGCGGTCGACACGAACGACACCGGCATCCGTGACCGCACCCTGATCATCCCCGTGGTGCTCGTCGTGATCCTGCTGATCCTGATGCTCCTGCTCCGGAGCATCGTCGCGCCGCTCGTGCTGATCGGCAGCGTGATCGTGTCCTTCGCGGCGGCCCTCGGTGTCGGAGCGCTCGTCTTCGACCACGTGTTCCACTTCCCGGGCGCGGACCCGAGCGTGCCGCTGTACTCGTTCGTGTTCCTGGTGGCACTCGGCGTCGACTACAACATCTTCCTCATGACACGAGTGCGTGAGGAGGCGCTGCGGCACGGTCCACGCGAGGGCGTCCTGCGCGGACTCGGCGTGACCGGCGGAGTGATCACGTCGGCGGGCGTCGTGCTCGCCGCCACGTTCGCCGCCCTCGGCGTGATCCCGATCCTGTTCCTCGTGCAGATCGCGTTCGTCGTCGCGTTCGGCGTCCTGCTCGACACGATCGTGGTTCGTTCGCTGCTCGTGCCGGCGCTGGCCTACGACCTCGGGCACCGCGCCTGGTGGCCGTCGCGCCTCTCGCGCACGAACCCTGACATGTGACACGCTGGACCCATGCCAGTTCCCTCGACGCAGCCCGCTGCCGAGCGCAAGCTCCTCCGTGACACGGTGCAGGACAAGATCCGCGACGCCATCATGGACGGCACGCTCGAGCCCGGGGAACGGCTCAACGACGACGACCTGATCGCCTGGCTCGGGGTCTCCCGCACCCCGATCCGTGAGGCCCTCGCCGAACTCGCCCGGGCCGGCCTCATCGAGATGGCGCCGAACCGCTACACCCGCGTCGCGGCGCCGACGAAGGGGGAGCTCCTCGACGCGTACCGCACCCTCGGCGTGATCTACGGCGGCGTCGTGCGGCTCGCGGTGCCCCGGTTCACGGACGCGCAGCGCAAGAAGATCGTGAAGATGCTCGACGACGTGCACGCGCGGGTGAGCGCCGACGAGCAGGACCAGGTGGCGCGCGACGGAGCCGGCATCTACGCCATGTGGGCGGATGCGTGCGGCAACCCCTCGCTCGTGCAGCTCTGCAACTCGACCACGGACGGGCTCTCCTTCAAGCTCCGCGTGCCGGAGCTCGCCGAGCTCCTGCCGGCCGACGTGATCCTGCCCGAGCTGACGAAGCTCAAGGACGCCGTCGTCGCGAAGGACCCCATCGCTGCCGAACTCGCCATGGAGGCGATCCACCTGCTCCCGTCGCGCGGCTAGCGCGACCAAGAGCCGGACTGGAGGCCCGTGGGGACGCCGCCACGGGCCTCCAGCCCGTCACGGGGTGACGGCGAGTACGGGGCGACCTTCCAGGCGCATCCCATGTCCGTTCCCCGCGTGGCGGTTATGGTTTCCCGGTGAGCAACGAACCCGAGCAGACGACCGAGCCCGCACACCGCGGTGCTGCGACGCCGCGCCACGGGCGCCAGAAGCGACGCGCAGGCGTCGTGTTCCCGGCCGTCGCGGGGGTGCTCACGATGGCCCTCCTGCTGGGCGTCGGGTACGCCGGGTACGCGTACAACCAGCTGTCCGACGGCGTCACGATCGTCAACGCGATCACCGGCAAGAAGGACACGAAGGACGACGTCGACGGCAAGGCGCAGAACATCCTGCTCGTCGGCGACGACCACCGGCCGGAGAACGCCACCCCCGAACAGATGGCGGAACTCAGCACGACGTCGGACGGTGGTGCGACGAACACCGACACGATGATCGTGCTGCACATCAACGCCGACGGCAGCCAGGCGACGATGATCTCGTTCCCCCGTGACTCGTACGTCGACATCCCGGACGTCGGCAAGGGCAAGCTCAACAGCGCCTTCTACTACGGCACGCTCAACGGCGGTGGCGACACCGGCGGTGCGAAGATGCTCATCAAGACGATCGAGAACCTGAGCGGCCTGCAGATCGACCACTACGTCCGCGTCTCGCTGCTCGGCTTCTACCAGGTCGTCAAGGAACTCGGCCCGGTGCAGGTCTGCCTCAACCAGGCGACCAGCGACCCGTACTCCGGCGTCGACCTGCCGGCGGGCAAGTCCTCGCTCAACGCGAAGGAGGCGCTGTCCTTCGTGCGACAGCGCCACGGCCTGCCGAACGGTGACCTGGACCGCAACGTCCGCCAGCAGTACTTCCTGTCGCAGGAGGCCCGGAAGGTCACGTCGGCGGGGACGCTGCTCAACCCGGTGAAGATGGGGAACATCCTCAAGGCCGTCGGCGGATCGATCCAGACCGACACCGACCTCATCGACCTGGCGTCACAGATGCGCAACCTGCGGCCCGGCAACATCCAGTCCGCCACCATCCCGACGCTCGGCACGCCGACCATCTACGTGAACGGCTCCGCCCTGTCGATCGTCGAGGTCGACACCGTCGGCCTGCCCGCGTTCGTGCAGGGCCTGGTCGGCGAACCCGAGGCGTACACGAAGGCGGGCCGCGCACAGCCGGCGAACACCTCGGTCACCGTGCTGAACGGCAGCGGGGTCGAGGGCGCTGCGACGGCTGCGGGGCAGGTCCTGACCGCCCGCGGCTTCCAGGTCGCCCCGGCCGGCTCGTCCGCGACGACGAAGACCACCCAGGTGCAGTACCCCGCCGGTCAGGAGTCGCAGGCGAAGGCCATCGCGTCCGTGGTGCCCGGCGCCGTCGCCGTCCGCACCAGTGCGGTCACCGGTGTCACGCTCGTGCTCGGCACCGACGGCAAGACCGCGAAGCCGGTCGCGACCGAGCCGAGCGCCGGGGCGTCGACGCCGTCGACCGGCGGTTCGAGCACCGGCTCGAAGCCGACGAAGAAGCCCGCGAAGGAGCCGACGGCCAAGTCGACCGACGTGCACAACTACGGCACCGAGGGCACCTGCATCAACTGATGGGAACCCGCCGGGCAACCGGTCGGTAGGTTCTCGGTGTGACCAGCGCCGCACGCCCGATCGTCCTGATGACCTACAACATCAAGAACCCGGACCCCGCGCACGACTGGCCGGCCCGCCTGCCGGTCGTGCTCGACCTGATCCGCCGGCACGACCCCGACCTGCTGTGCGTGCAGGAGGCCTTCGCGCACCAGATGGACGACCTGCGTGCCGGCCTGCCGGACCACGCCGACGTCGGACAGGGGCGCGAGGGCGGTGACGCCGGCGAACACGCGTCCGTCTTCTACCGCCGCGACCGGTTCCGGCCGTCCGACGAGGGGTCGTTTTGGCTGTCGGACACCCCGGACGAGCCCGTCTCGAACACCTGGGGCAGCCTGTACCCGCGGATCGCGAACCACGCCCGGTTCCTCGACGCCGAGGGGCCCGCGTTCACCCTGCTCACCACGCACCTGGACCACGAGCCCGGTGCGCACGGTGACGAGGTCCGGGGCCGGAGTGCCGCGCTCATCGCCGAACGACTGGCTGGCACCACCGGCCCGGTCGTGTTCGCGGGGGACTGCAACGAACCCGCGGGCAGCGGGACGGCCTCGCGGGTGTTCGCCGAGGCCGGGTTCGCCGACGCCTGGCTCGCCGCGGGGGACCCCGCCGACCACACCGCCACGTTCAACGACTGGCAGCCGCCGGTCGACTCGGGCGAGCGGATCGACTGGGTGCTCACCCGCGACGTGAGCGCCGTGGACCGCATCGTGATCGACCACGACGGCCCCGAGACCTGGTTCGCCAGCGACCACTTCCCGGTGATCGCGACACTGCGGGTCTGAGTCGCTTCAGCAGCTCCGCTGCGCGTGGACGGGCATCGGTGAACCGAGCACCGTGACGGTCGTCTCGTTCGTCAGGGCGGAGACCCCGTTGGTGCCGGCGTCGCCGGAGTGCTCGCTCGACTCGTCGTCGTCGTCGTGCCGGTCGGCCCAGCCCTCGCGGAGCAGGAGCTGCCAGGCGCGCGAGTCGTCCGAGCCGTAGGACACCCGCTCCGAACCGGGAGCGTCGGCGATCTCGTCCGCGATGTCGTCGCCCACCCGGACACCGCCCGGGCCGGTCAGCTCGATCTGCCGGCCGAGCACGCTGCGGACCGAGTCGCGCAGCACCCGGATCTCGACGGCGTTGCCGGCCGCCGCGTCGGTCGTCAGCGCTGCGACGCGGATGGCGCCGCCCCAGGTGTAGGTGGTGCCCGCGGGGAAGCATGCCCCGCCGTCGCCCTCGGCCGTCTGCGTGCGGGACGGTGTGCCGAGCAGACGGTTCAGGACGCTCACGGTCAGCCCGGAGTCGCGCATCGAGGACTCCACCACGGTGTCGTCGCCGTTCCGGAGCACGAGTGCCTCGGCGTCGAGCTCGATCGAGTCCACCCGTCGGAGTTCCGCCTTCGTCACGTGCACCGGAGCGGCGTCGTGCGAGGTCTCGGCGGCCACGGCCACGTCTGCCCCGAGCCCGGCGGTGCCGTCGAACGCGAGCGCACCGGCCGAGAAGGCCAGCACGGCGGCGCCGAGCGCCAGCAGGGTCCGAGGAGTCACCGTTCGACGGTAGGGCCTCGACCGGAACAGAACGACAGGTGTTACCGAATCGGAGCCTGCCCGTCACCGGACCGTGACAAACGAGGATCACGCACCTGCGGCCCTGGAGCGGTGCGGTCGACGGGCGCAGGCCGCTCCGCGCAACGGGGGACAGCCTCCTGGACGGCCCGCAGCGACCCCCTGCGTACCGTCGGCGGCATGACGGACCAGCAGAACGACCAGACCGGGCCTGACCAGTACGTGATGCAGGACCCCACGAAGATGTACGCCGACAAGAAGCCCGACGAGCAGTACCTCGAGGGTGCCGGCACCGACGCGGAGATGGCGCAGAACGTCCCCGCCGACCACGGTGAGGACACCTACCGCGGCTCGGGTCGTCTGACCGGCCGCAAGGCGCTCGTCACCGGTGGCGACTCCGGCATCGGTGCCGCCGTGGCCATCGCCTACGCCCGCGAGGGTGCGGACGTCGCGATCTCGTACCTGCCCGAGGAGCAGGAGGACGCCGACCGCATCGTCGGGCTCATCGAGGCCGCCGGACGCAAGGCCGTCGCACTGCCGGGCGACATCACCTCGCTCGAGGTCTGCGAGCAGCTCGTCGCCGACGCGGTCGAGCAGCTCGGTGGCCTCGACATCCTGGTGAACAACGCCGGCAAGCAGCAGAACGTCGACGACATCACGAAGATCTCCGACGAGGAGTTCGACGAGACCTTCAAGACGAACGCCTACGCGACGTTCCGGATCACGAAGGCGGCCGTGCCGCACCTGCAGCCCGGCTCCACGATCATCAACACGACGTCGATCCAGGCGTACGCCCCGTCGCCCCACCTGGTGCACTACGCGGCCACGAAGGCGACCGTGAACAACATGGCGAAGGGCCTGGCCGCGCAGCTCGCGCCGAAGGGGATCCGCGTCAACGCGGTCGCCCCTGGCCCGATCTGGACGCCGCTGCAGCCGGCCGGCGGTCAGCCGCCGGAGGCGCTGCCGAGCGCGGGCGAGCAGACCTACCTGGGTCGCTGGGGCCAGCCGGCCGAGCTCGCGCCGGCCTACGTGTTCCTGGCGAGCGGTGAGTCGTCGTACGTCGTGGGCGAGACGCTGCACGTCGACGGTGGGATGCCGACGCCGTAGGGCGCCTGTTCCTGACGGGACTCTGACGGGAGGCGCGGTGCCGGTGGGTACCGCGCCTCCCGTCGTCCCTGTGGTCGGGTCCAGGGCGCCTGGTCGCGTCAGCAGCTGACGGAGCGCGCCATCCGCTCGAGGAGCTCGCGCGCCGACATCGCGGCGGCCAGCTCGACCTCGACGGGGTTGATGCCGATCGCCTGCTCGAACGCGCGACGGCGGGCCTGGTCGGCGATCGGCACTTCGGGGCGCTGGGGCAGCACGGCGATGGCCCGGGCCGCGGCCTCGAACGCACCGGCGGGCCGTCCGAGCTGTTCCCACATGGCCCGGACGTCGTGCGCCACCTGGTCGGGGTCGCCGCCGAACTCGAAGCCGGTCGAGGCCATGGTCGCGAGTCCCTGGGCAGTGGGGTCGTTCGGGGTCATGCCGGCATGGTCGCACGGGCGGCCGCGAACCGGCTCGACGTCGTGGTCTGTCCCCCCTTGTGCCGACACCCGTACCGGGGATTCTGGTGTCCCCCGTTCTGCGTTTGGATGGACGTGCCCCGGACCCGGGGTGACACGGACAGGACGTCCGGGGACGACGGAGGGCACGATGCTCGAACACACCAGCGCCGACACGCAGGCCGCGGCGGCCGCGGCGGCCACGCTGCACCTGCGGATCACGATCGTGGGTGCCACCGTCGACCTGCTCCGGGACGTCCCCTTCCACGAAGCCCGGCCGGTGCAGGTCGCCGAGCGGATGGGCATCAGCGTCGCCGAGCTGGAGCAGCACTTCCCGTCGTGGGACGGCCTGGTCCTCGCCGCACTGGACCGCTGGAACGGTGCCCGGATGGACGAGGTCACGCACGAGGTCGGTGACGGCTCGACCGTGGACCTGCTCCGCGCCATCGTCGCCTCGAACGCCGAGGACCCGGCCCTGATGCGCCTGCTCGTCGCCCTGCTGTCCGTCGCGGGCAACCCGGCGCACCCGATGGCGACCTACCTGCGGTCGCGGTACCAGCTCTTCTTCGCGCAGATCAAGCGCGGCCTGGAGCACGACGTCGCCATCGGCCGTGCCCCGCACACGATGGACCCCCGCCGCGGTGCCGAGCAGCTCATCGCCCTGTACGAGGGGCTGCAGCTGCAGGCCCTGCTGCGCGCCGAGCTCGACCTGGTGGCGGCGTTCGACCGCGCGGTCGCCCGGCTCGAGCGCGGCTGGATGGAGCGGTACGAGCCGCAGGCCGCCCGCCGTCTGGCGATGTGGGACGACGACGACTCGGGCAGCTGGGAGATCTGACCGGCGGTTCGTCCGCGGAGCGCGATCCTTGCGCCGTCGTGCAGCGCCCCGCGGGTACTCCGGGAGTCGCAACCTGACGGAAGGAACCGACATGGCAGCACCGAACCCCATCCAGGTCCAGAAGTACCTGAGCGGCATCGACTACCCGGCGTCCAAGGACGACGTGGTCTCGACGGCCGAGCAGGAGGGCGCCCCTGACGACGTCCTCAAGGCGCTCCGCGCGATCCCGGACGGCGAGTACGACGCCCCGACCGCGGTGTCGAGCGCGGTGTCCGACGCCGGCTGAGCGCGGCGGACCCACTCGGTGAGCAGAAGAGGTCGGGTGCGTGCGTCGCACCCGACCTCTTCTGCTCACGAAGCGTCTGACGGAGCGGTGCCGGCCGCGCCGCTCACGAAGCGCCGTTCGAGCGCGACCCGCGGGGCACCGAACCGTCGCCGGGGTCGTACCCGGTGTCACGGATGACACGCAGCGCCGTGGTGTCGTTGTGGACCGAGTGCACGACGACCCGACGCGTCCGGCGGAGCGCTCGACGGGCACCGGGCGTCGCGAAGAGCCCACCGAGCACCAGGCCCGCGCCGATCCCGAGTGCCACGGACACCGCTGCCACGAAGTCGAGCGCGGCGCTCGACGACCCGGACATGAAGTTCAGCAGGGCGTTCGACACGGCGACACCGGGCAGCAGCGCCCCGCAGAACGCCGGCACCGCGATCGCCGCCACGGCCGTGCGCATCCGGACGGCCGCGTAGGTCGAGAGCACCCCGAGCAGCACCGCCGCCAGGAACGTCGCCCCGAGGAGCGGCAGCCCGGCCTGGCGCAGCGCCCACAGCGCGGCACCGGCGGCGACCGAGAACACCACGGCGACCGGGATCACCCGGGCGCTCGCCTGCTGCACGAAGCAGTTCGCGCCCGCCGACACCACGGTCAGTGACAGCGACGCCCAGAGCGGCAGGGTCTGCGTCACGATGCCGGACGGGTCGACCTCGATCCGCAGCCAGTGCGTCACCGCGATCCCGGCCGGCACCCCGACCACGATCGCCGCGATGACCAGCCCGATGTAGAACGCCCGGGCCACGGCCATCGCCCGGAACCCCGAGATGGCGTCCTGCGCCCAGGTCACCAGGGACGGGTGCGGCAGCAGGAGCACCACGAGCGCCGCCACCATCGTCGCCGCACCGTTCGCGTTCAGCACGCCGGCCCAGATGGCCAGCGTGCCGATCGCCGACGCCACCGCGCCCTGCGCCCCGGACACGAAGAACTGCGGGTACCCCCGGTCGGTGAGCCAGCGCCCGGAGACGATGATCCCGAGCATCAGCACGAACGCCCCGAGTCCGGCCCGCCACCCGCCTCCGGCCTGCACGGCGATCGAGATGCCGAGGATCGACAGGCCGACGTCGGACAGCCACATCGGCCACCGCGGCGGGAGTCGCAGGACGGCGACCAGGGCGCTCACCGCCGAGGTCATGTCGCGGTCGTCGTGGATCAGGTCGTCGACGATCTGGTTCGCCCGCGCGAGCTTGTCGAGGTCGGAGCCGTCCGACCGCACGGTGCGGACCTTGACGAGCGGCGGGACGTCGGCCGGGGCGTACTGGATGGTCACCGAGCTGCCGGAGAAGTCGAGGTCGAGCGGCGCGAGGTTCCACTTCGTCGAGACCGCGACGACGGCCGTCTCGACGCTGCGGGTGTCGGCACCCGAGGCGAGCATGACCTCGGCCAGGTCGAGGCAGAAGTCGACGATCTGGGTCGCCGTGTACTGGTCGCGCCCCTTGGCGTCGGGCTCGACGTGCTCGTAGATCGTCCCGCGCAGGCGGGCTCGTGCGTCGCGCAGGTCGTGCTGCGCGAGGCTGCGGCGTCGTGGCCGGGGTGGGCGGCCCGGCTTGTGCGGGCCCGGGGGGTGCTGCTCGGCCATCACGCCATGGTGCCAGTCGACGGCGGCCGAGTCCGGACGTCCGCTGGACGCCTTCGGATCAGCCCCGGCGGCGCGTGCTCAGACGACCGAGGGCGAACGCCGCGACGACCGCGCCCACCAGCACGAGGACCGGTCCGGCCGTCAGCTGCCACGGTCGGCCATTGGCGACGAACGCGTAGTCGGACAGCGGGGCGACGGCGGCGAAGCCGAACGTGAACGTCGGAGCCGTCAGCACGAACACGACCCCGACGACGACGGCCAGCAGGCCGAGCCAGAGGGCGACGAGGGTCGGGGTGGCGAGGAAGCGGGGCACGGCACCCAGCGTAGGTGGACGACGGACGGGAGGCCCGGTGCCAGCTGGCACCGGGCCTCCCGTCCGTCACGTGGTGACGGTTCCTGCTTCGCGCGCCTACTGCGCTGCGTTCGCTACTGCTCGAAGGTCGCGTGCAGCGTGATCTCGACGCCGGTCAGTGCCTTGCTGACGGGGCAGGTCGCCTTGGCGTCCTCGGCGGCCTTGAGGAAGGCCGCCTCGTCGATGCCGGAGACCTCGCCGCTGACGGTCAGGACGATGCCGGTGAGGCGGAAGCCGCCGGCCGGGTCCGGGCCGAGCGAGACGTCGGCCTTGACGTCGAGGGCCTCGACCGTGCCGCCGGCCTCGCCGAGGACCGCGGAGAACTGCATGGCGTAGCAGGCCGAGTGGGCGGCGGCGATGAGCTCCTCGGGGCTCGTGGTGCCGCCGGCGTCCTCGGCGGTGCGCTTCGGGAACGAGACGTCGTACGTGCCGACCTTCGAGCTCGAGAGTTCGACCTGGCCGGAACCGTCCTCGAGGCCGCCGTTCCAGGCGGTGCGTGCGGTGCGAGTGGGCATGCCCGCTCCTTTCGTGTGGGGGAGCGGCCCCGAACGGGACCACCGCTCCTGAGTCAATCGGAGAACGAGCGTTCTCGCAACGGGCTCACGGCGAAGACGCAGGTCTGCCCTACGATCTGGCACATGGGGGACAGCGACAAGACAGGCTTCCGCGAGTCCGTACTCGAGCAGGGGCCGGCCGACGTGACGAACCCGGTGGTCGCCTGGCTCCGGTTCTGGACGCAGGGGTGGCGGTTCCACGGGCGGGCGAGTCGCTCGGAGTTCTGGTGGTGGGAGATGTACATCGACCCGTTCGGGGTCGTCCCGTCACCGCGGGTCTCGTTCCACCTGATCGACCGCGGGCAGGGGGCGTGGTTCGGCTGGGGCGGCGGCGAGCGGGACGTCTGGCCGGACGCGTGGGACCTGGCGATCCTCGTCCCGACGATCCTGACCATCGTGCCCCGGTGGTCGCTGCTCGTGCGGCGACTGCACGACCGGGACCACGCCGGGCTGTGGATCCTGCTCCTCGTGTTCACCGGACCACTCGGTGCGGTCGTGCTGGGTGTCATGGTGGCGCGGTCGTCGCGCCCTGGTGGGGCACGGTTCGACCGCGGACTGTTCGCGGGAGGGTGGGGTCCCGAGGCAACTGGGCGACACATGTCGTCCTCGACGACAGGTGTAGCGTGAAGGGCGATCAAAGGAGAACCCCATGCGCGCCGTCGTGTTCGAGCAGTACCAGACCTTCCCGTCCCTGACCGAGGTCCCGAAGCCCGCACCCGGGCCGGGTGAAGTCCTGCTCAAGGTCGCCGGCGCTGGTGCCTGCCACTCGGACGTCGCCGTGTACCGCGAGTTCCAGCAGGGGCAGCCGGGAGCCCAGGCGCCCGCGTTCGTGCTCGGCCACGAGAACTCCGGCTGGGTCGAGGCCGTCGGTGACGGGGTCACCGGCTTCGCCGAGGGCGACGCCTACCTGGTCTACGGGCCGGTCGGCTGCGGGCACTGCTCGTACTGCTCGAAGGGACAGGACACCTACTGCGAGAACGCCGCGACGAACCCCTACATGGGGATCGGCCTCGGGCGCGACGGCGGCATGGCGGAGTACGTGAGCGTCCCGGCGCGGAACCTCGTGCCGCTCGGCGACGCCGACCCGGTCGCCGCCGCACCGCTGAGCGACGCCGCCCTCACGCCGTACCACGCGATCAAGAACTCCCTGCCGAACCTGGCTGGTGGCGGTCGCTTCGCGCTCGTCGTCGGGCTGGGCGGCCTCGGGCAGATCGCCGTGCAGATCCTCACGGCGCTCACCGGTGCGACGGTCATCGCGACCGACATGAAGCAGGACGCGATGGACCGCGCCGCAGCCCGGGGCGCGATCACCGTCCCCGGCGGCCCGGACCAGGCCGAGCGCATCCGCGAGATCACCGGCGGACGCGGCGTCGACGCGGCCTTCGACTTCGTCGGTGCCACCCCCACGATCAAGGTCGCGCAGGCCTCGATGGCGGTCGGCGGGCGGTTCACCGTCGTCGGGATCGCGGGCGGCACCACCGAGTGGAACTTCTTCGCGACGCCGTACGAGTCGACGATCACGAACACCTACTGGGGCACCATCGAGGACCTGCACGAGGTCGTCGCGATGTACCGCGCCGGGCAGATCGTCCCCGACGTCGAGCGCTACGCGCTGTCCGACGCACTCGAGGCGTACCGGAAGCTCGAGGCCGGCGAGCTCTCGGGTCGCGCAGTGGTCGTCCCGACGCTCTGAACCGGGCGTACCTGGTCGATTCGGGCGTACCTGGTCGGATCGGGCGTACCTGGTCGATTCGGGCGTACCTGGTCGGAAGTTCTGATCAGGTACGCCCGATTCCACTTTCCAGTGCGGGTGTTCTGGGAAGGAACGGGCGTCGGTCAGCGTCCCGCCGCGTAGCCCTGCGCGCCGCGGGGGTTCGCGGCGGCGCCGAGGATCCCGGTGTCCGGGTCACGGGTGACGCACGACAGCCGGCCCAGGCTCCAGTCACCGCCGCGGGTCACGACGTGTCCGCGGGCCTCGAGTGCCCCGATGACCTCGTCCCCCAGGCGGTCTTCGACGACCAGGCCCGCGGGCTCCCACGTGCGCGGCCAGAACGACCCCGGGAACGACGTGGTGTGCAGCGCCGGCGCGTCGATCGCCTGCTGTGGGGAGTACCCGCCGACGATCCAGCGCAGCAGGAACAGCAGCTGCCACTGGTCCTGCTGGTCACCGCCGGGGGAGCCGAGCGCGGCGACCGGCTGCCCGTCGCGGAGCACCAGGGTCGGGGTCAGCGTGGTGCGGGGGCGCTCGCCGGGCCGCAGGGTCGAGGCCGTGCCCGGTTCGAGCCACGTCATCTGCAGGCGGGTGCCGAGGCAGAACCCGAGCTCGGGGATCGTCGGCGACGACTGCAGCCACCCGCCGGACGGGGTCGCGCTGACGATGTTGCCCCAGCGGTCCACGACGTCGATGTGGCACGTGTCGCCGCGGGTCTCGCCGTCGGGGGTGACGAACGGCTCGCCGCGGTCCTCGAGCGGAGCGGCGGGCGGGACCTCGGTGTCGGCTTCTGCCTCGCGGGCGACCTGCACGGTCGGTTCGCCCACCCCGACCGACCCGGCGGAGTCGTACGAGGTGCGGATCGGCGGCAGCGCGTGCTCGGCCCCGGCGATCGTGCCGGGTCGGAGCTCCGCCGAGGCCCGCTCGCCGATCAGTGCGCGGCGCTCGTCGGCGTAGGCGTCGGAGAGCAGGACGTCCATCGGGACCTCGCCGTCGCCGTAGAACGCCTCGCGGTCGGCGAGGGCGAGCTTCTGCGCCTCGACGATCGTGTGCGCGCCGAGCTCGGTCGACGGGTCGAGCAGGGCGTCGTCGAGCGGTTCGAGCAGCCGCAGTGTCTGGAGCAGCGCCGGACCCTGGCCCCACGGTCCGGTCTTGGCGATCGTGCAGCCGCGGAACTCGGCGGTCGTCGCGGGTTCGTACGACGCGCGGAACGCCGCCAGGTCGGACGCCCGGATGACCCCGGCGTGGTCGGTGCCCGACGCGTGCCGGTGCGGTTCGCGGACGAACCGGTCGATCGCCTCGGCGACGAACCCCTCCGCCCACTCGGACCGGGCCGCATCGATGCGGCCGGTCCGGCTGCCGGCACCGGCGCCGGCCTCGACCAGCCGGTCGAGCACCGCGGCGAGTGCCTCGTTGCGCACCAGGTCCCCGGGGACCGGCACCGTGCCTCCCGGCAGCCACTGCGTGGCGGAGGTGGGCCAGTGCTGCTCGAACAGGCCGCGCACGGCGGTGATCGTCCGGACCACCGCAGGTGCGACCGGGTGGCCGTCGCGGGCGTACCCGACCGCGGGGACGAGGACGTCGGCCAGTTCCCACGTGCCGTGGTCGCGGAGCAGGAGCAGCCAGGCGTCGACCGCGCCGGGGACGGTCGCGGCCAGCGCGCCGGAGCCGGGGACCAGGTCGAGGCCCTCGGCGCGGTAGTGCTCCGGGGTCGCGCCCTCGGGCGCGGGACCCTGACCGACCAGCACCGTCGGCACGGGGTTGACTGCCGTCGCGAAGACCGCCGTCAGGTCGCCCCCGGGGCCGTTCAGGTGGGGCTCCACGACCTGCAGGACGAAGGCCCCGGCGACGGCGGCGTCGAAGGCGTTGCCGCCGCGCTCGAGCACCGACTGGGCGGTCGCCGTCGCGATCCAGTGCGTCGACGCCGCCATCCCGAACGTGCCCCGCAGGTCCGGACGGGTGGTCTGCGCTGCGGGCGGGACGAAGGCGGGGTTCGGCGTCGACATGGTCCCATCCTGTCCCGCGGCGGATACTCCCGTGCTGTACACCCCCCGTCCAAGGGGTTGTGCACCCCGCGCAGAAAAGCGAACATCGTTCGGCGACTCGTGCAGGGCGAGCGCCGAACGACCGCGCGCTCGCACGGTCGGTTCCAGGGCAGGGGATCCATGACCACCACTCCGTCGACCGTCGCACGTGCGCGCCGACTCCCACGCATCGCCGGCGCCGTGACGGCACTGGCCCTGGCAGCGGGGGCGCTCGTGGCGACAGCCGAACCGGCAGCGGCCTCTGCGGTCTGGGTCGGCTCGGCCCCGGCCGGCACCAAGATCCTGCCCGGCGACCAGGTCACGTCGCCGAACGGCCAGTTCAAGCTCATCATGCAGGGCGACGGCAACCTGGTCGAGTACGGCATCGGCAACCGCGTGCTGTGGGCGTCGAACACCGCCGGCAACTCCGGCGCGATCGCCGTGGTCGGCAAGAACCGCGCCCTCGACATCACCAAGAACGGCAAGCGTGTGGCCCGTTGGGCCTCGGCCGGCACCGTGAACTCGACCGCACTGAAGGTGCGCGCCGACGGCACGATGGCGCTGCTCGCCGGCAAGACCGTGGTCGTGAGCTGGAACGGCTACCAGGACCGGGTCCCGTCGGGGAACACCATCCTGGGCGGCACCGTGCTGCGATCCGACACCTCGAACACGCGCATCCTCAACATGCGCACCGACGGCAACCTGGTGCAGAAGGTCAGCGGTCGCGTCGTCTGGCAGTCGCGCACCGGCGGGCACCCGGGAGCCTGGGCCGAGCTGCAGGCCAAGGGCAACTTCGTCATCTGGACCCGTGACGCCTCACGCAAGAAGGTCGCGCTCTGGAGCTCGCGCACCAGCACCGCCGGGTCGGGCAACCTGCTCGTGCAGGTCGACGGCAACGTCGTGCTCTACGGCGCGAAGGACACCCGGGTCTGGTCGAGCCGACCGGTCACCGGCCTGGCCTGGCCGGTCAACGGCACGAAGATCACCGGCCGGTACGGCGACGACCGCGGCGCCGGGCACGTCCCGCGCTACCACCAGGGCACAGACGCCCCTGTGCCGGTGGGGACGGCCGTGTACGGCTCCGGGACGGGGACGGTCACCAAGACCATCGCGAACGACGCGGCCTACGGCAACTACATCGTCGTCACGTACGGCATGACGGCGGTGCTGACGGCGCACCTCAGCAAGATCGAGGTGAAGCAGGGGCAGATCGTGAAGCTCGGCACCGAGATCGCGAAGTCCGGCAACACCGGGCAGTCGACGGGGCCGCACGTGCACGTCGAGACGCGGCGGAACGGCACCCTCGTCGACCCGCTGAAGAACATGCACTTCCGCTGAGGCGGGGTGGGGCGCGAGCTGACGTTCGCTTCGTGAGCAGAAATGGTCGGGTCGCCTTCGGGCACCCGACCATTTCTGCACTCCAAGTGCGGGCCACCTCGCACGGTGCGAGAGCTCGCCCGCGGCGCGGATAGCCTGGGCGGGATGAGGAAGCGCGGCGGAACGGTGCTCGTGTTGGTGGCGATCGGGGTCCTGGCGGGCGTGCTGTCCGGGCTGTTCGGCGTCGGTGGTGGGGTCATCGTGGCGCCGGCGCTCATGGCCTTCGCACAGATGGACCAGCGTCGGGCCTCGGCCACCTCGCTCGTGGCGATCGCCCCCGCGGCCGTCGTCGGTGCGGTCACCTACGCCGTGCAGGGCGAGGTGCACTGGCTGGCGGCCCTGACCCTGGCGGTCGGCAGCGTCATCGGCGCCCCGATCGGTGCCCGGCTGCTCCGTGCCCTGCCACTCCGCGCGCTGCCGTGGATCTTCGTCGGGTTCATCGCCGTCGTGCTCGTGTCGCTGTTCACCACGGTGCCGACCCGCGGCGGCGAGGTGCACTTCGGGGTCGTCGAGGCGGTCGTCCTGCTGCTGCTCGGGCTGCTGTCGGGGGTGCTGTCCGGGCTCGTCGGGGTCGGCGGCGGGGTCGTCATCGTGCCGGGGCTCGAGGTCGTGCTCGGCGCCGGCGACCTGCTGGCGAAGGGCACGTCACTCCTCACGATGGTGCCGACGTCGGTGTCCGGGACGGTCGCGAACCTCCGGCGCCGTGCGGTCGACCTGCGGGTCGGGCTGACGGTCGGCATCACCGCCGCCGTGTGCTCGCCGGGTGGTGCCGTGCTGGCGCGCCTGGTGGATCCGCAGGTGGGCACCTGGATGTTCGCGGCGTTCCTGGTGGTCGTCGCGGTCATCGTGCTCAGCCGCGGGCGTCGGAGGGCACCACAGAACGACGCGAGCGACGGGGAGGTCGCGTGACGGGCCTCCAGGCAGGGCGCGACGCGGAAGCCGTGCTGGCGGCGTTCGCCCGCACCACCGGCGACATCGCCGCGGCCCGCCGGGTCGCGCGGCAGTTCCACGACCTCGACGAGGGGGAGCGCTCGGCGCTGCTCTGGAGCGAGGACGACGGCGCGAAGCTCGTCGCCGTCCTGCTGCTCGTGCAGGCGATGCGGGCGCAGCCGGACCCGGAGCTCACCGACGAGTACCTGTCCGCGGCGAAGGCCGAGCGGCTCGAAGACCCGGTGCTCGTCGACCTGGCCGCCGAGGAACTCGTCGGCGCCCCGTTGGTGGGCGCCTCGACCGGTCCGCTGTTCGCGCTGGCGAAGTCCGACGTCGCGATGGTCCGCCGGATCGCGGTCGTGGCGACCCTGGCGTTCGCGAAGCAGGGCGACGCCGAGGTGCCGCTCGGGATCGCCGGGCGCCTGGTTCGGGAGCGCAGCGAGACGGTGCAGTCGGCGCTCGGTCTCGTCCTGCGCGAGACGGGGAAGCGGGCGTCCGAGCCGGCACTCGTGGCGTTCCTCGAGCAGAGCGGCCGGTTCCTCAGCCCGGCCGCCCGCCGGACGGCCACCGAGCACCTGCCGCCAGGGGAGCGTGACCGGCTGCGGGGCTGACCGAGCGGCGCTGTGCTGTGCTGTGCTGTGAACCGACTGTGCAGTCTGCCCAACCGACCAAATGGTCGGTTACGGTCGACCGATGACCACGACCAGCACCACCCCGACCCACCGCGCCTCCGTCCGTGAGTGGGCGTCCCTCGGCGTCCTCACCCTGGCCGTGGTGCTCCTGGCGATCGACGGCACCGTGCTGGCCCTGGCGGTGCCGTCCCTGACCGCCGACCTCGACCCGACCGCGACCCAGGTGCTCTGGATCGGCGACGTCTACTCGTTCGCACTCGCCGGGTTGCTCGTCACGATGGGCAACGTCGCCGATCGGATCGGTCGGAAGCGCCTGCTGCTCCTCGGCTCCGTCGCGTTCGGACTGGCATCGGCCGCTGCGGCCTTCGCCTCGAGCCCGGAGCTGCTCATCGCCGCACGGGCACTCCTCGGCGTCGCCGGCGCCACCCTGATGCCCTCGACGCTGTCGCTGGTGCGCACGATCTTCCGCGACCCGCGGCAGCGCACCACCGCCATCGCGGTGTGGTCCGCGGGCGCGACCGGTGGTGCCGCGGCCGGACCACTCGTCGGCGGGGCGCTGCTGGAACACTTCTGGTGGGGATCGGTGTTCCTCATCAACATCCCCGTCATCGCGGTGATCGTCGTCGCCGGGGCGTTCCTGCTGCCGGAGTCCCGCGGCGGCGCCCGGACCCCGATCGACCTGCTCTCCGCGGTGCTCTCGGTGCTCGCGATCGTGCCGCTGGTCTACGCCGTGAAGCACGTCGCCGGGCACGGGTTCGACTGGACGGTGCCGGCGACCGCGTTGCTCGGGCTCGCGTCGGGCTGGTGGTTCGTCCGGCGGCAGAAACGCCTGACCACGCCGCTCATCGACCTGCAGCTGTTCCGGATCCCGGCGTTCTCCGGTGCGGTGGTCGCGAACTCGCTGTCCGTCTTCGCGCTGAGCGGTCTGCTGTTCTTCTTCTCGCAGTACCTGCAGCTGGTGCGCGGGTTCACTCCGCTGCTCGCCGGAGCCGCGGAGCTGCCCGCCACCCTGGCGTCCATCACGGTCATCGCCGTGATCGGCCTGCTCTCCCGTCGCGTCGGCCCCGGTCGCTCCATCGGCCTCGGGCTGGCGGTCGCCGCGGTCGGCATGGCCGGACTCGCCTTCGCCGAGGGGCTGCCGACGTACTGGGGGATCGCCATCGCGCTCGCCGTGGTCGGCCTCGGCGTCGGGGTGTCGATGACGCTGGCGACGGACGCGGTCGTCGCCGCGGCTCCGCGGGAGCGTGCGGGCGCCGCCTCGGCGATCTCGGAGACCGGGTACGAGCTCGGCGTCGCGCTCGGCATCGCGGTGCTCGGGTCGCTGCAGACCGCGTTCTACCGGTCGAACCTCGACCTCACGGGCGACAGCCTGGGTTCGGGGGTTGCGGACCGGCTCCGGGAGTCGTTGGCGTCGGCGAGCCAGGTACTGCAACCGGGGTCGCCGGTGCTCGAGCACGCCCGTGAAGCGTTCACCGGTGGCATGCAACTCGCCTCCGTCTGCGCCGCGGTGCTGCTCGCGGTCGCCGCCGTGGTCGCGCTCCGGGTCATCCCGAACCGGCAGGATGGACCGCATGACCACTGACCGCAGCACGGGCCCCGGCACCGGCACCGACGGCTCCCGCGACCGCGAGCGCACGCGGCAGGCCGTGCTCGAGTCCGCACGCCGATTGCTCGCCGAGCGCGGTACGCGGGTGAGCGTCGCCGAGATCGCGACCGAAGCCGGCGTCTCGAAGAGCGGGCTGCTGCACCACTTCCCGTCGAAGGACGAACTCCTGCTCGCGGTCGTCGAGCACGGGTTGGCCGCGTTCACGGACGAGGTCATGCAGCACGTGGACCTCGCCGAGAACCGACCGGGCAAGGTCCTGCGCGCCTACGTCCGGACGCTCTGCGGCGGCAGCGAGCAGGCGATGGACCTGTTCGCACCGTCGTCGCACTGGCCCGGTCTGATGGCCGTCCCGGGGATCGCCGCGGCCGTCGCCGCCGACGCCGAGCACTGGCGGACGCTGTTCGCACGCGACGGCCTGCCCGAGGACCGCGCACTGGTGGTCCGGCACGCGGCCGAGGGCCTCGCGGCCGCGGTCGGCATGCCGCCCTACCTGGACGAGCGGGAGCTCGCGGTCGCGCGCGACGCCTTGCTCGCCCTGGCAGAACCCGCCTGAGGCGACGGCCGGGAGGCCCGGTGCGGGTCCGCCCCGCCGCTGGCCGCCCGCGCGCACCGGCCCCACCGCTGGCCCGGTCCGACGCCTAGGCTGCGGGCATGCACACCGAGGTGCCCCGGATCGACGCCGGACTCGTCGAACGACTTGTCGCGGAGCAGTTCCCCGACTGGGCCGACCTGCCCGTGCACGAGGTCGACCACCAGGGCTGGGACAACCGCACCTACCGGCTCGGGGACGCCCTGTCGGTGCGACTGCCGAGCGCGGCCGGCTACGTGCCCGCGGTCGAGAAGGAGCAGGACGTCCTGCCGTACCTCGCCCGGCGGCTGGACGTCGCCGTCCCGGAGCCCGTGGCGCTCGGGGAACCGGGCCAGGGGTACCCGTTCCCGTGGTCGGTGCGGCGGTGGCTCGACGGGGTGCCCGCCGTGCAGGTCGACGACCTCGACCACGAGCGCTTCGCTGCCGGGGTCGGTGCCGTGCTCCGGCAGCTCCGGAGCGTCCCGGCGACGGGCGGCCCCACCGCCGGCGCGCACTCGTTCCACCGCGGCGAGCACCCGTCCGTGTACGACGCCGAGGTGCGGACGGCGCTCGACACGCTCGGCGGCGGCGGCGGCGGCAGCGGCAGGACCGGCGGCACCGTCGTCGACCGCGGCGCGTGCGAAGCGGTCTGGGCCGAGGCCCTCGCCAGCCGGTGGGAGGCGCCGGCCGTCTGGTTCCACGGCGACGTCGCCCCGGGCAACCTGCTCGTCGACGACACCGGGCGGCTGTGCGCGGTGATCGACTTCGGCACGTGCGGCGTGGGGGACCCGGCGTGCGACCTCGTGCTCGCGTGGACGATGCTGGACGGCCCGGCGCGACGGGTGTTCCGGCGGGCCGTCGACCTGGACGACGACACGTGGGCGCGTGCACGGGGATGGGCGCTGTGGAAGGCGCTCATCATGCTCGCGGGCAGTGCCGGACCGGGCGGTCGCGACGAGCACGAGCGGGTCCTCGCAGCCGTCCTCGCCTGAGGTCGCGGCCACGGCTGCCCACCCGTGCCGACGTGCGCGAGGGGGACGCGGGGCTGGGAGCGTCCACGGGGCGGGCGCGTACCGAGGAGGGGAACGCGAGTCGTGCCTCCAGGCCGGCTCGAAGCGACCACGAGAGGAACGCAACGTGCGCGCACTGACCTACCAGGGCACCGAGAAGGTGTCCGTCGAGACCGTCCCCGACCCGACCATCCAGGAGCCGACCGACGCGATCGTGCGGATCACCTCCACGGCGATCTGCGGGTCCGACCTGCACCTGTACCGCGTGCTCGGCCCGTACATCGACCGCGGCGACGTCCTCGGCCACGAGCCGATGGGCATCGTGGAAGAGGTCGGATCCGGCGTCACGAACCTGAAGGTCGGCGACCGGGTCGTCATCCCCTTCAACATCTCCTGCGGCCACTGCTGGATGTGCCAGCACGGCCTGCAGTCGCAGTGCGAGACCACCCAGGTGACCGAGTACGGCACCGGTGCCTCGCTGTTCGGCTACACCAAGATGTACGGCCAGGTCCCCGGTGGCCAGGCCGAGTACCTGCGCGTGCCGCACGCCGACTACGGCCCCATCGTCGTGCCGGACGACGGCACCCCCGACGACCGCTGGCTGTTCCTGAGCGACATCCTGCCGACCGCGTGGCAGGCCGTGCAGTACGCCCAGGTGCCCGAGGGTGGCACGCTCGCCGTGCTCGGCCTCGGCCCGGTCGGCCAGTTCGCCGCCCGCATCGGCAAGCACCTCGGCTACCGCGTGCTCGCTGTCGACCCCGAGCAGGTCCGCCGTGACCTCGGGGCGAAGCACGGTGCCGAGGTGTTCGACCTGACGAAGGACCTGGTGCCCGAGCTCGTCGACCTGACCGACGGCCGCGGCCCCGACGGGGTCGTCGACGCCGTCGGCATGGAGGCGCACGGCAACCCGATGGCGGGCTTCGCCCAGCGCGCCGCCGGCCTGCTGCCCGACAAGCTCGCACAGAAGGCGATCGAGACCGCCGGGGTCGACCGCCTGGCGGCCGTGCACGCGGCCATCGACCTGGTCCGTCGCGGCGGCACCGTCTCGCTGAGCGGTGTCTACGGCGGCATGGCCGACCCGATGCCGATGATGACGCTGTTCGACAAGCAGATCACCATCCGTGAGGGCCAGTGCAACGTGAAGCGCTGGATCGACGACATCATGCCGCTCGTCTCCGACCCGTCGGACCCGCTCGGCACGCTCGACCTGACCACCCACCGCGTCTCGCTCGAGGATGCCCCGCACATGTACGAGGTCTTCCAGAAGAAGCAGGACGACTGCGTCAAGGTCGTGCTCGACCCCGCGATGGCCGCGGCCTGATGCGCATCGTCGTCGTCGGCGCGACCGGCAACGTGGGGACGGCGGTGCTCCGTCGGCTCGCGGCCGTGCGCGCCGACGGCGACGGTGACACCCGCCGTGGCGGTGCCGGCCGCGACACCGCTGGCAGTGACGCCGTCGGCCGTGACGGCGCTGGCCGTGACGCCGCCGGCGTCCAGATCGTCGGTGTCGCCCGGCGCCTGCCGGACCTGCGCGCGGAGCCGTACGCCGCCGCCGTCTGGCACGCCGTCGACGTCGGTGCCGCGGACGCCGTGGACCAGCTCGCCGCCGTGTTCCAGGGCGCCGACGCCGTCATCCACCTGGCGTGGGCGCTGCAACCGACGCACGACATCCCCGCGCAGCACCGCACGAACGTGACCGGGACGGCGAACGTCCTGGCGGCGGTCGCGCGCGCCGAGGTGCCCCAGGTCGTCGTCGCGTCGTCGGTCGGTGCCTACCGCGGGGTGGACGTCGACGGCAAGCACACCCCCGTGGACGAGAGCTGGCCGACGGACGGCATCCCGACGGCGACGTACTCGATCCACAAGGCCGCCAACGAGGCCGCGATGGACGCGTTCGAAGCCGAACACCCCTCCGTGACCGTCACCCGGCTGCGCCCGGGACTGATCTTCCAGCGGGACGCCGCCGCCGAGATCCGCGGGCTGTTCCTCGGACACCTCGTGCCGATGTCGATCGTCCGGTGGATCCGCTGGCTCGTGCTGCCGCTGCCGTACCCGTTCGTGTTCCAGGCCGTGCACGCCGACGACGTCGCCGACGCCTACTGGCGCGCGGTCGACCGACGGGCAGCGGGGGCGTTCAACATCGCGGCCTCGCCCGTGCTCAACCCGCCGCGACTGGCTCGGGCCTTCGGCATGCTCGGTGCCGTCCGGATCCCGCTGCGGCTGCTGCGCGGGATCGTCACGGTGACGTGGCGGCTGCGGTTGCAGCCGACGGACGCCGGGTGGATCGACATCGCTGCCGGCGTGCCGATCATGCGGACCGACCGTGCCCGGTCGGTGCTCGGATGGGAGGCCCGACACACCTCCGAAGAAGCGTTGCGTGCACTCGTGGCCGGGTTCGCGGACGGTGCGAACGTTCCGGGGTCGGGGCCGCTGCGCGGCTGATTGGGCTGGGGCTGGCC
>NZ_QKTB01000026.1:0-45694 GCF_003234405.1 Curtobacterium sp. MCLR17_045 | reverse complement strand
CCGCCCGTGCGCGCCCGCCCCCGCCCGCCGACCCGCCCGCGCCCCCGCCCCGCCGCCCGCCGACGCACGGCGACACGATCGTCGCGCCGCCGGGCCACGAGTCGTACGGTCGACCCATGAGCACGACGACCCCGACGAGCGATACCACCCCGACGACCCCGGCCGCACCGACCTTCGCGGAAGCGTGGACCACGTGGCACGACGACCACGAGCAGGCCCGGGCGAGCGAGCACGGGTTCCTCGCGATCACGAGCATCCGCTGGCTCACCGCCACACCGGAACGCTTCGAGGACGCCCCGGGCAGCTGGTCGACGGACGAGGACGGCCCGGTGGTCGCACTGGCCGACGACGAGACGATCGAGGTCGACGGACAGCCGGTCACCGGGACGCACCGGTTCGGCCCGCTGCCGGAGCGCTCGAGCACGAACGTGGTGTGGCGCGACGGCGACGAGACCGTGGTGATCGAGGTCGCCCGGCGCGGCGGCAGTGACCTGCTGCGCCCGCGGCACCCGTCGAACCCGACCCGCGTCGAGTACCGCGGCACCCCGGCGTACGCCCCTGCTGAGCGCTTCGTCGTGGACGCGCACTTCGAGCCGTTCGACACCCCGCGCGAGGTCACCGTCGGCAGCGTCGTCGACGGCCTGCTGCACGTGTACGAGGCCCCCGGCGTCCTGACGTTCGACCTCGACGGGCCGCGGTCGCTCCTGGCGTTCAACGGGCACGGCGGGGGTCTGCACGTGCTGTTCACCGACCGCACGAGCGGAGTCACGACGTACGCGGCGAACCGGAGTCTCGACATCGCCGCGCCGGATGCCGACGGTGCCACCCGCATCGACTTCAACCGGGCGACGAACCTGCCTTGCGCGTACACCCCGCACGCGACCTGCCCGCTGCCGCCCGCCGAGAACCGGCTCGACGTCGCGGTCGAGGCGGGCGAGCAGCTGCCCGCAGCCTGACCGCGGAGCACGCACGGCCCGCGGGCACGCACGCCCCGCCGCGCGCACGGCCCCCGACCGCGCGACGCCGCAGCCGACCAGTCCACGAGAATGGGGGAGCCATGCCACGACCCACCTCCCGCATCCCGCTCAACACCCTCGCCGTCCCGTTCGGCCTCGCCGGCTTCGCCGAGACGTGGTCGTACGCCGCCCCCGTGCTGCACCTGCCCACCGTGGTGCCGCAGGTGTTCTGGGCGATCGCCGCCGTCGCGTGGGTGTGGCTGCTCGGTGCGCACATCGTCCGGGGCGCACGCGTCAGCGAACGGCTGGTCGACCAGCTCCGCCACCCGGCGCAGGGCCCGATCGCCGCGCTCGTCCCCGCGACCGCGATGCTGCTCGGCGTCGACCTCGCGCGGTTCGCCCCCGTCGCCGGGCAGGTCGTGGTGCTCGCCGCCGTGGCCACCGCGGCCGGGTTCGCCGCCTGGCTGCTGAGCACCTGGTTCGAGGGCCGGCTCGCCCTGGAGTCCGTGCACGGCGGCTACCTGCTGCCGACCGTCGCCGCGGCCCTGGTCGCCTCGGTCGCCACGCACGAGGTCGGCGTCGGCTGGTTGTCCTGGCCGGCCCTCGGCGTCGGCGTGTTCTTCTGGGGCGTCATGACCGGCCTGCTGCTCATCCGGCTGGCGTTCCGGCCGGCGCTGCCGGGGCCGCTCGTGCCGACGATGGCGATCCTGGTCGCGCCGCCGGCGGTCGCCACCCTGTCGGTGTTCGCCCTCACCGACGGCGCTGTGACCCTGCCCGTGCAGGCCATCGCGGGGCTCGGGGTCCTGATGGTGCTCGTGCAGCTGGCCCTGCTGCCGCGGTATGTCCGCCTGGCGTTCTCGCTCGGGTTCTGGTCGTTCGTGTTCCCGGCCGCCGCGGTCGCCACCGCCGCGGTGGAGTGGTTCCGGGCACTCGCGCTGCCGTCCGCCTGGATCCCCACCACCGCGTTGCTGGCGCTGCTGAGCGTGCTCGTCGCGGTCGTCGGTGCCCGCTCGATCGGCCTCGCCGTGCACCACCTGCTCGGGCAGGCCGAGCGGACCCTGCACGACGCCGACGACGAGGACGCCGCCCCCGGCCCCGTGACGGGAGCGACGCGCGTGGTCTGACGAGCGAGGCAGTCGGGCCGCGCAGGCGGCGGACGGGAGGCCCGTGGCGGCCCCGCCCCGCGCCTCCCGTCAGGTCGCGGGGACGCGTCTCCAGCCGCCGGTCGCCCGCCAGGCGGGCGCGTCGAAGTGGAAGACGCTGCCCATGCCGGGCTGGTCGAGGGCGCGCGTGATCGGGACGCCGCGCAGGTGGGCCAGGAGCAGTGCGCCGACCGCACCGTGCGACACGATCGTGACGTCGCCGGTGGCGCAGTGCCGGCGGACGGCCGCGACGATGCGCTCCTGGGCGTCGATCGCCCGCTCCCAGCCGCGGACCGACTGCTCGGGCTCCGCGAAGAACGCGTCGACGACGGCCTCGAACTCGGACGGCGGCAGGTAGCCGGTCGCGCTCCGGTCGATCTCGCCCAGCAGGGGGTCGCGCTCGACCGGCAGTCCGACGGCGCTGGCGAGCAGGTCTGCGGTCTCGACGGCCTTGCGCTCGGTGCTCGAGACGATCCGCCGGGAGACCGGTGTCCATGCGAGCCGGTGTGCGGCGGCGGCCCGGACGCGACCCTCGGGCGACAGCCCCCACGACTCGATCGGGACCGCGGGGTCGACCACCACTTCAGCGTGGGTCAGGAACGACGAGACCATCCGGCGATCCTCGCACGGTGCGCGGTGCGTCACACGGCGACACCGTCGGTCACGTTCCGCAACACCGCTTCGCCGCCCGGCCGAACCGTCCTAGCGTCGCCCCATGACCGTGCCCGACCGAATCACCCTCGTCACCGCGCTGCAGGGCGCCGGCTGGCACCCCGCCGCCTGGCGCGCCGCCGGCCCGGCAGCGCAGCGCCTCACGAGCCTCCGGCACTGGCGCGACGTCGTCGTCGAGCAGGACCGGCTCGGCGTCGACGCCGTCACCCTCGAGGACTCGTTCACCGCCGGCCCCACCGACCCCGACGGCGACCTCGACACGTCGACCGTCGTCGGCCGCCTCGACGCCCTCCTCGTCGCGAACGCGGTCGCCCCCGCGACCCGCGCGATCGGTCTGGTGCCCTCCGTCTCGGTCACGCACACCGAACCGTTCCACGTCGCCACGGGCCTCCAGACCCTCGACCACGTCTCGCTGGGGCGGGCCGGATGGCGGATCCAGGTGAGTCCGACGACCCGCGAGGCCGCGCTGTTCGGCCGCCGCCCCGGCGGCGACGACGCGGCCACGCTGTTCGACGAGGCCCGCGAGGCCGTCGAGGTCGTCTCCCGCCTCTGGGACAGCTGGGACGACGACGCGATCATCCGCGACGTCACGACCGGCCGCTTCATCGACCGCGACCGCATCCACGACGCAGCGTTCTCCGGCTCGTTCGTGTCGGTGCACGGCGCGTCGATCGTGCCGCGGTCGCCGCAGGGGCGGCCGCCGGTCTTCGCGCTCGCGCACCGCTCCGACGCGGCGGCGTTCGCGGTGGACGCCGCGGACGTCGTGCTGGTCACGCCCGGCTTCGACGGCCGGGAGGCACGGGACACGCTGGCACTCGTCCGTGGCGCCGAGCAGGCGGCCGGGTCCGACCTCCGTCGTCCCGTCCTCGCGGACCTCGCGGTGCTCATCGGGTCGTCGCCGGCAGCCGCCGCCGACGAGCTCGCCGCACTCGACGCGGCCGCCGGCGCCCCGTACGCCGTCGGCTCCGGGTCGGACACGTCCGTCCTCGCGACGACGGTGCCGGACCTCGTGGCACGGATCGGGGACCTGCGGGCCCTCGGGTACGCCGGCGTCCGGCTCCGTCCGCTGCGCATCCCGATCGACTCGACCGCCATCGCGCGGCAGCTCGTCCCGGCGCTCGTCACCGCGGGACTCCGCGCCGACGTGGCGTCCCGTCCCACCGCCGACCTGCGCACGCGGCTCGGCATCGCGCCGGCGGTCAGCCGGTACGCGCGTCCTGCCGTCACCGGTGTCGGTGTCAGTTCCGGTGTCGGTTCCGTCTCCTCGGGGGTCTCAGCATGAGCGCCAAGCGTCAGGTCCACCTCGCCGCCCACTTCCCGGGCGTCAACAACACCACCGTCTGGAGCGACGACCGAGCCGAGAGCCAGATCGCGTTCTCGTCGTTCGAGCACTTCGCCCGGAACGCCGAGCGGGGGTTCTTCGACTTCCTGTTCCTCGCCGAGGGGCTGCGGTTGCGCGAGCAGAAGGGACGCATCCACGACCTCGACGTCGTCGGACGCCCGAACACGCTCGCGATCCTCGCCGCGCTGGCCGGGGTCACCGACCACATCGGGCTCGTCGGCACGCTGCAGACGACCTTCAACGAGCCCGTCGAACTGGCGAAGCAGCTCGCCACGCTCGACCACCTGACCGACGGTCGTGCCGGCTGGAACGTCGTGACGAGCTCGGACGCGTTCCACGGTGCGAACTTCCGCCGCGGCGGGTTCCTCGACCACGCCGACCGCTACACGCGAGCCGCCGAGTTCGTGGAGCTGTCCCGCGAACTCTGGGACTCGTGGGAGTCGGACGCGATCGTGGTGAACGGGTCGGGCGCCGCCGGGCCGCTGGCGGCCGGCGTGTTCGCCGACCGCTCCCGCATCCACGACGTCGACCACCACGGTCCGCAGTTCGACGTGACCGGCACGTTCCCGGTCCCGCGCAGCCCCCAGCGCCACCCCGTGATCGTGCAGGCCGGCGACTCCGACGAGGGCCGCGACCTCGCCGCCGGGCACGCCGAGGTGATCTTCTCGCTGCACACCGAGTTCGACGACGCGCAGTCGTTCTACCGCGATGTCACCGAGCGACTCGAACGGGTCGGCCGGTCGAAGGACGAGCTGCTGATCCTGCCCGGCGCGACCTTCGTGCTCGGCGACACGGCGGACGAGGCCGAGGAACGTTCCCGGGCGATCCGCCGTGCCCAGGTCAGCCCGGCGACGGCGATCGCGTTCCTCGAACAGGTGTGGAACCGTGACCTGTCGTCGTACGACGTCGACGGGCCGTTGCCCTCGATCGAGCCGGACCTCGAGGGCGCCGACATCACCCGTGGCCGCGTCCGCCACACCCGCGACGTGCCCGCATTGGTGCAGTCGTGGCGCGACCTCGCCGCGGCCGAACACCTGTCGATCCGTGACCTGGTCATCCGGGTCTCGACCCGTGGCGGCTTCGTCGGGACGCCCGCACACATCGCCGCCGAGATCGACCGGTACGTGCAGGAACGCGCCACCGACGGGTTCGTCGTCGTGCCGCACACCAACCCGTACGGGCTCGACGAGTTCGTCGACCGGGTCGTCCCACTGCTGCAGGAGCGCGGCGTCTACCGGCAGTCGTACGACGAGGGCGCGACGCTCCGGCAGACGCTCGACCTGCCCGGACGGGTCCTCGACCGGCAGCGGGTGCTCGCATGAGCCGGGTCCCGCTCTCCGTCCTCGACCTCGTCCCGGTGAGCAGCGGGTCGACCCCGGCCCAGGCCCTGGCGAACACGGTCGACCTGGCCGTCGCCGCGGAACGTGCCGGGTACGCCCGCTACTGGCTCGCCGAGCACCACCTGAACCCAGGCGTCGCGGGCAGCGCCCCGACGATCGTCATCGGTGCGGTCGCCGCAGCCACCTCGATCATCCGGGTCGGCAGCGCCGCGACCCTGGTCGGCAACACCCGCGGGCTGCAGATCGCCGAGACCTTCGGCACGCTCGCTGCGCTGTACGGGCCGCGCATCGACCTCGGGCTCGGCCGCTCAGGAGCACCAGCACCCGGCACCCCGAAGCCGCCGTCGCTCGCCCCGCGGACCGACCAGGTCGTCGACGGCCTGCTCGTCCCCGCGCCGTTCGAGTTCCGCATCGCGCCGGGCAGCCGGTTCGCCCTGCAGGGGGAGCTGCTCGGCCGGGTGCCGGGCGACGTCGAGCGGTTCGCGGGCGAACTCGACCTGATCCGCGGCCTGTTCGCGGGCACCTGGTCGCGGGACGGTGCGGTGATCGAGGCCCCACCGGCCGCGGGCGCCGCCGTCGAGCTGTGGATCCACGGCTCCACCGGCGGCGAGAGTGCCCGGATCGCCGGCGCGCTCGGCCTGCCCTACGGCGCGAACTACCACACGTCCCCGGGCACGGTCCTGGCGTCGGTGCAGGCCTACCGCGACGCGTTCCGCCCGGGCGTGCTCGACGCGCCGCACGTCATCGTGTCGGCCGACGTGCTCGTGGCGCCGACCGCGGCCGAGGCGGACGAGCTCGGGCTCGGGTACGCCCAGTGGGTGCACTCGATCCGCTCCGGCGTCGGGGCGATCGAGTACCCCGCCCCGGACCAGGCTCGGGAGCTGCGGCTCCCCGCTGAGGCCGAGGCGTCGGTGGCGGACCGGCTCGCGACCCGGTTCGTCGGCGAACCGGTACACGTCGCGGAACGGCTCGAGACGCTCCGGCGGGTCACGGGCGCGGACGAGTTGCTCGTCACGACGATCGCGCACGACCACGACGCCCGCGTGCGCTCCTACGAGCTGCTCGCCGCGGAGTGGGTGGCGCCTGTCGTCGAGGGGGAGTCCGCTCTGGCTGCGCGCTAACTCGCTGCGTGCGCATGTTCCGACGTCCCACCTGTCGTTCGACTGGTGGGACGTCGTTCGTTGCCCACGCATCGGGTGCGTGTGCATGTTCCGACGATCCACGAGTCGTTCCCCTGGTGGATCGTCGATTGTCGATCGTCGAGCGGGGAGTGCCGCCCCCCGCACGCACGACACCCCCGCGACCACGACGGCCACGGGGGTGTCACGGCACACCTCAGCTGTTGTCGAGCGGCAGACCCTCGGGGTTCACCTCGGACGTCTTCACGGCCTCGTTCGACAGGTTGTAGGCCGCGAGCCACTTCGCGTAGGTGCCGTCCTCGATCAGCTCGTTGATCGCCGCCGCGACGGGCTTCGCGATCCCGCTGCCCTGCTTCGTCGTCGCGGCGATGAGCCCCTGCAACGAGGAGCCGGCGCCGGAGTACGTGCCCGCGGTCTTCGTCGCCTTCGCGGTGCCCTTGCTCTGCGTGTTCTGGTAGGCGATCGTCGGGTTCGGGCCGAAGTATGCGTCGATCTTGCCCGAGTCGAGCGCGAGCTTGATCGCGTTGCCGTCCGGGTAGTACTTGATCGTGAAGTCCTCGCCCTTCGCCCGGAGTTCCTTCTGCCACTCGAGCAGGATGTTCTCCTGGTTCGTGCCGGAGCTGACGGACAGGGTCTTCCCGGCGAGCACGGACGGGTCGCCGTCGAAGCGCAGCGAGCTCGACGCCAGCACCTGGAACGCCAGGTTGTCCTGCCGGTACGAGGCGAAGTCGTACTTCTCCTTGCGCTCCTCGGTCACCGTGACGTTCGAGAACCCGGCGTCGTACTTGCCGCTGTCGATGCCGACGAACAGGTTGTCCCACGTGGCGTTCTGCACGTCCGCGCGCAGCCCGAGCTTCGCGGCGACGAGCCGTCCGAGGTCGGGCTCCGAACCGGTGATCGTCTTCTGGTCGTCACCGGTGAAGGCGAGCGGCGGGAACCCGGCGGGCAGGGCCCCCACGCCGATCGTGAGCTTGCCGGACTTCCGGACCGCGGCGGGGAGCGCGTCGTGCAGCTTCGTGTCCTCGGTGACCTCGACGGTCGTCTCCTTCGCCGCACCGTTCGAGGCGGCGCCGATGGTGACGGAGCCGTCGGGTGCGCCGCTCGTGTCGGCGGAAGCGCCCGCGGAGCACCCGGCGAGGGCGACGACGACGCCGGCTGCGAGGACGAGGAAGCCGGCGCGGTTGCGCCAGCGGGCGGGGGTGATCGTGGACATGGTTCTCCTTGGGGTGCGTGCGGGGATCGGGGGTCTGGGGTCAGCGGACGCGGGACAGGAAGTCGCGCGTGCGGGTGTGCTGCGGGTGGTCGAGCACCTGGGCCGGCGGCCCCTGCTCGACGACCCGCCCGTGGTCGAGGAACACGACGTGGTCGGCGACCTCGCGGGCGAAGGCGATCTCGTGGGTGACGATGACGAGCGTGGTGCCCGTGTCCGCCAACCCCCGGATGACCCCGAGCACCTCGCCGACGAGCTCCGGGTCGAGCGCCGAGGTCGGCTCGTCGAGCAGGACGACCGACGGCTCGAGCGCCAGGGCCCGGGCGATCGCGACCCGCTGCTGCTGCCCGCCGGACAGCTGCCGGGGGCGGGCGGAGCCGCGGTCGCCGAGTCCGACCCGATCGAGCAGGGTCTGTGCCCGCGCTCGGGCCGTGGCGACGGGGACTCCGGCGGCGATCGGCCCCTCGGCGACGTTCTCGAGCGCGGTGAGGTGCGGGAACAGGTTGAAGTGCTGGAACACGAACCCGATCCGGGCACGCTGCCGCAGGATGTGCCGCTCGGGCAGCTCCTTCCAGCGGGGGACCCCGTCGCGGCCGGTGCGCAGGCGGACGCCGATGGGCTCGTCGCCGACGGTGACGACCCCGCGGTCGAGCGGTTCGAGGTGGTTGATCGCCCGGAGCAGCGTGGACTTGCCGGAACCGGAGGGGCCGAGGACGACGGTCACGCTGCCGGTCGGCAGCGACAGGTCGATGCCGTCGATGACGACGCTGTCCCCGAACGCCTTGACGGCCCCGTGGATCGCGATGGCGGCGCTCATCAGATGCTCCTGTCGTCGACGGTGGAAGCGGACCCGGACGCGACCACGCGCTCGGCGGCGGCTGCCCGTGTGCGGCGACCCGCGCCTCCAGGCCGTCCCGGACCACGTCCGGGCCCGCCGCCCCGCAGCGCGCTCCGCACCCGCTGCCACGGTGTCGGCGGCAGCGCACGGACCGACCCGCGGGCCGTCCAGCGCTCGACGTAGTACTGCACGATCGAGACCGCGCTGGTGAGCACGAGGTACCAGATGGTGGCGACGACGAGCAGCGGGATGATGTCGCCCGGGTAGGTGCTCGACAGGTTCTGCACCACGCCGAACAGGTCGAGCAGTGACACGTAGAACAGCAGCGACGAGGCCTTCAGCAGGCCGACGACCTGGTTCACGAACGCCGGGACGATCGACCGCAGCGCCTGCGGCATGATCACCCGCAGGAACTGCCGGCGACGGGGGAGCCCGAGCGCCTGCGCCGCCTCGTGCTGCCCGTGGTCGACGGCGAGCACCCCGGCACGGACGATCTCGGACGCGTAGGCGATCTCACTGAGGCTCAGCCCGATGACCCCGATCGCCAGGTCGCCGAGCAGGTTCGCGGTCGGCACCTCGAACTGCGGCCCGAAGGGGATCCCGATGCCGATGGTCGGGTACAGCGACCCGAGGTTGTACAGGAAGACGAGCACCAGGATGAGCGGCACCGACCGGAACAGCCACACGTACCCCCACGCCAGCCCGGACAGCACCGGGTTGTGCGACAGCCGGGCGATGGCCACCAGGATCCCGCCGGCGAAGCTGATCACGGCGCTCAACGCGGTGGCGGTGAGCGTCAGCTGCAGGCCGGTCAGCACCGCCGGGCTGAACAGCCACTTGCCGACGGCCGGCCAGCCCCACTGCTCGTTCGTGAACAGCGTCTCGCCGAAGTTCAGCAGCACGACGAGCACGAGGGCCGCGGCGATCCACCGCAGCGGGTGCCGCAACGGCACGACGGAACGGTCGAGTGCGGCGTGTCCGGCCGCGTCGATGGTCGCCGTCTCCGGCCTGGAGGCGCGGCTCGCCCCGGTCGTCCGGCCCGCGTCGTCGACGCTGGTCGCCTCCCACTGCGGGGCCCTGGTGGTCTCGGTCATGTCGCGACGGTAGGAGGGCCGGCCGACGCCGACAACGCCTCGCGCAACACCCCGCCACGCGGCGCAACACCCGGCCATCCGGCGCAACGCGGCGTCACAGAACGGTGTCCTGCGTGACGTTCCGTGACGGCCGACGGAGCGCTACCGTTGCGCCATGACAGCGCATCGTGTGACCGCCCCGGTGCCCCCGGCGGACGGCACCAAGGTGCAGGGTCCGGCGTCGTACTTCCCGAGCATCGAGACGACGTACGGGCGCCCGGTGCAGGAGTGGCTCGACCTGGTCGCCGACCGGCTCGACGACCACCAGCACATGGAGGTCGTCGGGTGGCTCAAGGCCGAGCACGGCCTCGGGCACGGGCACGCGAACGCCCTGGTCGCCTACGTGAAGCACGCGCTGGCCTCCTGAGCGGTTTTGCGTGGTGTGGTGCCGCGGCGGTGTCGGTCGCGGTGCGTGGTGCGGCGGGTGTCGGTGGTCGTTCCTAGCGTGGGGGCGTGGCCGAACCCGTCGATGCGTGGTGGCGCCGCCGACAGTGGTCGCGCGGCGAAGCGGTGCCGTACGCCGTGGGACAGTTCCGCGCCGACTGGGCGCCGTACCCGGTGCTCATCCGGCAGTACCACCCCGACTGGAACCACGGCGTCGTCCTGACCCAGGTCCCCCCGGCGGCCGAGGTCCTGCTCACCTGGGAGTGCGACGTCGGGCACGTCTTCGTGGCGACCCCGTCTGAACAGCGGTCCCGCCCGGGCCGTGAGCGCCGCCGCTCCGTGTGGTGCCCCGAGTGCGCCGTGCAGGCCCAGCCGCAGCGGTGGCCGGTGCTGCCGTCGGACTGGCCGCAGGCCGTGCCGGTGCCGCAGCGGGTCGTCCGGAGTGCCGGACGACAAACGCTGCCCGCGGCTCCGGTGCGCGGGGTCCCGGCCGGAGCCGTCGCGTCGAGCCGTTCCCGGTCCCGGTCCCGTCGGCCCGTCGCCGGGTCGGCCGGGTCGGCCGGTGGGGCGCCACGGCGGACCGCTCAGTCCGTTCCCCGCACGATCTGCCCGAAGACCCCGCGGCTGCCGTCGGGTGAGTCGTTCACGAGCGTCTGCGCCCCGGCGACGGCCTCGGCGGTCGAGGCCGAACTCCGCGGCATGCTGTCCGAGCGGTTCGCATTCACCTACGACCACTCCGCCATCCGACTCGACCGCCCGTTCTTCGACCACGTCGAGGCCTGGCCGGACATCATCCTGCCCGAGCTCCGCGTCGCCATCGAGTACGACTCCACCGGTCGGCACGGCCTCGAGCACGTCGGCCCGCGGCAGGAGACCGACCGGAAGAAGGACCGCGCCGTCCGCGCCGTGGGGTGGGAGGTCGTCCGCATCCGCACCGGGCGGCTCCCCGCGCTCGGCCCGTACGACCTCCAGGTCTCGGGGATCTCCGGCCGGACCGTCGACCGGCTGGCGGACACCCTGCGCGAGCTCCGGGGCGCGCTGTTCGTCGACGCGTACGCCCGGTGACGCCGTCGATCGGGGTACACGCGCGACCCGGCGGGGTACGGCCCGGCTGGGAGCGGTCGCGAGCGACGGGTAGGTATACAGGGTGACCACCGTCTTCTGTCTCCACGCCCTCGGCGCGAGTTCCGGGGAGTTCGCGCTGCTGCGCGCCGAACTCCTCGGCGACCTCGACCTGATCGGCATCGACCTGCCCGGCTTCGGCCGCAGCCCGGCGTCGTCCGGCACCACCGTCGAGGAGATGGCCGTCCTGGTGGAGCGCGCGATCGGGGCGAGCGGCTCGACGGAGTGGATGCTCCTCGGGCACTCGATGGGCGGCAAGGTCGCCACGGTCGTGGCCGACCGCACGATCTCCGGCGCGAACGGCCTGTTCGGGCTGCGGGCCGTGGTGCTCCTCGCCGCGTCCCCGCTCGCCCCGGAGCCGATGGACGACGACCGCCGCTGGACGATGCTCTCGTGGGCTGCCGGCGGCCCGATCTCCGTCGAGGACGCCGAGGAGTTCGTCGCCGCCAACACCGCGTCGCCCCTGGCGCCTGCGCGGCACATCGCGGCGGTGCAGGACGTCGAGCGGACCGACCCCGCGGCCTGGACGGACTGGCTGTCCCGCGGCAGCCGCGAGGACTGGTCGGACGCCGCACCGAACCCGGTGCCGGCCCTGGTGCTCGCCGGTGCCGAGGACGGCGACCTCGATGCCGACGCCCAGCGCCGCCTGACCCTGCCGCACTGGCCGAACAGCGAGCTCCACGTCGTCGACGGCGCCGCCCACCTGCTGCCCTGGGAACAGCCCGAGGCCGTGGCCGAGCGCATCCGCGACTTCTGGCAGCGCCGGGTCACGGGGTCGCCGGTCGTCCCCGTGGAGCACGCCCGCGTGATCGCCTCGCCGCGGGTCAGCGCCCGGACCCGCGGCCTGCTCGCCGAGCGCGCGCTGCCCGACGACCCGTCGGCCGCACCCCACGCGCTGACGCCGACGCAGTTGGACACCCTGCGCGCCGTCGCACGGATCGTCGTCCCGCAGCCCGGCACCGACCAGGTCGACCTGGCGCTGCGGGTCGACGCGCAGCTGGCCGCGGGGCTCGGCGACGGCTGGCGGCCGGACGGCCTGCCGGTGGACGCCGAGGCCTACCGTGCCGCACTCGACGTGCTCGCTGCACCTGCCCGCGACGGCGTGCTCGACCAGGCCCTCGAGTCCGTGGCGGTCGGGCGGTACCGCGCTGACGGCGACCTCGACGCCGAGCAGCTGCGCGCGTGGTTCGAGGACGCCAGCGTCGACCTCGTGAAGCACTGGCTCGCACACCCCGCCACCATGGCCGCCATCGACTTCGACGGCTACGCGAACGGCGGCGACGGCGTCCGCAAGCAGGGCTTCCAGCTGCTCGCGGCGGGCGAGCGCGAGGCCTGGGAACCCGAGGCCCCCGCCGGCACCGCCACCACGATGGACACCGCACCGACGACCGGAGCTGCACGATGAGACTCGACGGACAACGCACGTACGGCACGGACGACGTCGTCGACGTGGTCGTGGTCGGCACCGGGGCCGGGGGAGCACCGCTCCTCGCATCGCTGGCCCGCAGTGGCCTGACGGTCGTCGCGCTCGAAGCTGGCCGCAACACCGAGCCGGGCGACCACGTGCCGGACGAGGTCGCCGCCCCCGGTGACATCAACTGGATGGACGAGCGGCTGAGCGGCGGTGGAGCCCCCACGGCCTTCGGCCCCAACAACAGCGGCACGGGCGTCGGCGGGTCGACGCTGCACTGGGGCGCGTTCACTCCGCGGCCGAGCGAGCACGACCTGCGGCTGCGGACCGAGAGCGGCGCGGGGCAGGACTGGCCGATCAGCCACGCCGAGCTCACCGGCTGGATCGAGCAGGTCGAGCACGACGTCGGCGTCGCCGGCCCCGAGCACTACCCGTGGGACCCCTCCCGCCGCTACCGGATGCGCCCGCCGGCCCGGAACGCCTCGTCGGACATGATGATGCGCGGCACCGCGGCCGCCGGGATCACCGCGACCGACGCCCCGGTCGGCCTGACCACCGAGGACCGGCACCAGGAGCACCACGGGCTGCGCCAGGCCTGCGTGTCCTGCGGCTCCTGCCACCAGGGCTGCCGCAACGGCTCGAAGGTGTCGATGGACACGACGTACCTGCCCGCCGCAGTGGCGTTCGGTGCCGAGATCCGTCCGGAGTCCTTCGTGCACGGTATCGAGCTCGACGCGGCGGGACGGGTCGAGGCGGTCCTGTACACGGCCGACGGCCGCGAGCACCGCCAGCGCTGCCGGTCACTCGTCCTCGCCGCGGGTGGTGTCGAGACGCCGCGACTGCTGCTGCACACCGGTGTCGCGAACGGCAGCGGGCAGGTCGGCCGGAACTTCACCGCGCACGGAGCCACCCAGGTGTGGGCGCGGTTCGACGAGTCGATGCGCTCGTACCGTGGGTACCCGTCGTCGATCATCACCGAGGACTTCGTCCGACCGGCGGACGCCGACTTCGCGGGCGGCTACCTCATCCAGAGCCTGGGCGTGCAGCCGCAGACCTTCGCGACCTCGCTGGTCCGGGGCGGCGGACTCCGCGGTGCCGAGCTCGTCCGGGCGCTGCAGGACTACCCGTTCTCGGCCGGCGTCGGCATCAACGCCGAGTGCCTGCCGTACGACGACAACCGCCTCGAGCTGACCGACGAACTCGACGAACACGGTGTCCCGCGTGCCCGGGTGTCCTTCACCCCGGGCTCGAACGAGGAAGCGATCCGCCGCCACGCGGTCCGCACGATGACGACCATCGTCGAGGCCGCTGGCGGTCAGGACGTCCGGGTGCTCGAACGCACGGCGCACACCATCGGCACCGCGCGGATGGGCACGGACCGCGAGACCTCCGTCGTCGACCAGGACGGCCGCTCGTGGGACGTCCCGAACCTGTGGATCGCCGACAACTCGGTGTTCCCGAGCGCGGTCATCGCGAACCCGGCGCTGACGATCATGGCGCTCTCGCTCCGTACCGCCGACCGCATGCTGCAGGCCGCCTGAGCAGGCACCCCGACCGCCCGGTCGGGGCTCAGCCTCGGAGCGCGAGCGCCTCGCTCGTCCACCGGGCGTGCAGGTCCCAGGGGTCGTCGACCCCGGCAGCGACGGTGTCCACGTGGGCCAGGAGTTCCGGCGTCACCCGGAACCACTCGGTACCCGGGTACCGGCTGGCGGCGAACGCGGCATGCCGTCGGCGTTCGAGGGTCCGGTCACCGCGCTCGAACGCCAGCAGGTCCTGGTGCGGGATCGCCGCGAGCCGCTGCCGGGGGTTCATCGTCGTGCCGATCTTGATGCGGTCGCCGAAGTCGTCGCGCATCCGCAGGTAGTAGACGACGTCGACCCGAGGGGGAGCGAGGTCGCCGTCCGGCACGTCACCCCATCGCCACTCGCACCGGGCACACACCATCCCCGAGGGGTAGCGCACCCCGACCCGCGAACCGCACGCCGGGCACGGGCCGGGCAGTGCGTCCTCGATGCCGGGGTGTTCGGCCGCGAGGTCGGCGATGAACGCGACGTGCGCGCCGCACAGGGGGACGCCCGCGAGTCCGTCCGCGAGCACGCCCGCGCAACCCGGCACGCAGCACGACGAGGTGACCATGCGCCGAACGCTAGCTCGACCCACCGACGTGCCCCGGGCCTCCCGGCCGCCGCGCGCGCTGGGCCCACCGGGTCGAACCGTGCGTACCTGGTCGAATCGGGCGTCCCTGGTCGAATCGGGCGTACCTGGTCCGTTCTTCCGACCAGGTACGCCCGATCCCACCAGCCATCGCGCCCGTTATGGGAAAGAACGGGCGCACCTGCGGGAAACGGGCGCCCCGCACGTCCGCCGAACCGGGCGTACCGACCAAGATCGGGCGTACCTGGTCGAACCGGGCGTACCTGGTCCGTTCGTCCGACCAGGTACGCCCGTTCCCACCAGCCATCGCGCCCGTTCTGGGAAGGAACGGGCGTACCTGCGGGAAACGGGTGCCCCGCACGTCCGCCGATCCGGGCGTACCGACCGAGAACGGGCGTACCGACCAAGATCGGGCGTACCTGGTCCGTTCTTCTGACCAGGTATGCCCGTTTCCACCAGCCATCGCGCCCGTTCTGGGAAGGAACGGGCGTACCTGCGGGAAACGGGTGCCCCGCACGTCGGTCGATCCGGGCGTGCCGACCGAGATCGGGCGTGCCTGGCTGAATCGGGCGTACCTGGTCCGTTCGTCCGACCAGGTACGCCCGTTCCCACCAGCCATCGCGCCCGTCCTGGGAAGGAACGGGCACGCAGGCCACCGTCAGTCGGTGAAGATCACCCCGACGGGCTCGCGCTTCTCCTCCTGGAACTCGTCCTCACCACGACCGAGCGCCCAGTACGCCGACAACGACATCTCGCGCTTCTCCAGCCCCCAGTCGTCCTGCAGCAGCCGACGGATCGCCTTCATCGCGGTCCGCTCGCCGTGCGCGAAGACCTGGACGGGCCGGGAGGCACGCGGCAGCCCGCGGGCCGTCTCCAGCAGGAGCGTGCCCGGCTGGGCGCCGGTGGCGTCCCGGTGCAGCCACCGCAGGTCGACCCCGGCCGGGTGCCTGATGTCCTGCTCGTCCGCGGGCCCGGCCACCTCGACCAGGGCGAACCCGGTGGCGGAGTCGGACATCGACTCGAGTGCCGCGCCGATCGCGGGCAGGGCGCTGTCGTCACCGAGCAGCACGTGCGTGACCGCCGGGTCGGTGGTCGGCGCGTAGCCACCACCGGGCCCGGACAGGGCGAGCCGGTCGCCCGGCTGCGCGGACGCTGCCCAGGGACCGGCGAGGCCCTCGTCGCCGTGCACGACGAAGTCGATCGCGATGGTCCGCGTGGTGTGGTCGACCGCGCGCACCGTGTAGGTGCGGCGGGCCGGGCGGTCGTGCTTCGGGAGGGTCTCGCGCAGGGCCTCGAGGTCGTACGGCGGCACGAGTCCGAGCGACGGCTTCGCGAGCAGGAGCTTGACGTACTTGTCGGTCGAGCCGAGCCGGTCGGGGTCGGCCTGGGCGACGAAGTCCTCGAAGGCCGAGCCGCCCAGGTGCACGCGCACCATGTGGGGTGAGAGCCGTTCGGTGCGGTCGACGACGAAGACGTGCTGGGGGCGTTTGGGTTTCGAGCTCATCGTGGGGGAGCTTCCTCTCGCGGGTTCGGCGCCACCTGGGTGATCCCTGCTTGACGCGCGCAGCACTAAGGTTAGCCTTACCTCATGGACTCGACCGTCATCCCGTTCTCCGAGCTGCTGCGGCGTCGCACGCGGCGCTCGCACGGTGCCTCGGCCACGAGCGGCTTCATGCAGGACCTGCTCGGCGGCGACTGCGACGTCGCCGACTACGCGGACCTGCTCGGACAGTACGCCTTCGTGTACGACGCACTCGAGCGGGCGGCGGAACGCATGGCCGACCACCCCGTGGCGGCGCCGTTCGTCACCGCGCAGCTCACCCGGATGCCGGCGATCCGTGCCGACCTCGAGTACCTGATCGGCCCGGACTGGCCCGAGCTGGTGTGCCCGCTGCCCGCGACGACCGCGTACGTGCGACGCCTCAACGAGGTCGCGGCGGAGTGGCCCGGCGGCTTCGTGGCGCACCACTACACGCGGTACCTCGGCGACGTGTCCGGCGGGCACGTGATCGGGCAGGTGCTGGCCGAGCGGTTCGGGTTCGACACGAACGGTGTCCTCTTCTACATCTTCGACCAGGTCGCCGACCCGAGCGACTTCGAGCACACCTACCGCGCCCAGCTCGACGCCGCGCCCTGGACGGCAGAGGAACAGGAGCGGGTGATCGCCGAGGTCGAGCTCGCCTACGAGCTGAACCGTGGGCTGCTCGCCGGCCTCGATGCCCGCCGTGCGCCGTTCCGTCAGGAGCCGGGGGACACGACGGTCGCCGCCGTCACGGCCTGACCGCACAGCGGGTGTCGTCGAGGCGGGCCAGCGCGGACCCTGCCCCGCGTCCGTCCGGACCCCGCCCGCGTCCGTCCGGACCCCGCCCGCGTCCGTCCGGACCCTGCCCCGCGTCCGTCCGGACGGTCGACGTCATGCGCCCCCGGGTGCCGATACGCTGCTGGGACCCGGGACCAGCCTCCCGGACGACCCGGAAAGGACTCCATGACGGCGATCGACGGATCTGCACGCCACGAGCGCGCGCGGGACGACGTCAGCGGTGCGGTCGACAGTGACCTGCGCGCCGACGTCCGGTACCTCGGCAACCTCCTCGGCCGGGTGCTGCGGGAGAACGGGGGCGACGAACTGCTCCACGACGTGGAGTCGTTGCGCGCCGCCGTGATCGACGCCTACGAGGGCGACCACGCCGAGGGTGCAGCGCGTGCCCAGGCGATCGTCTCGGGCATGTCGGCCGAACGCGCCGAGGCCGTGGCGCAGGCGTTCACCACCTACTTCCACCTCACGAACCTGGCCGAGGAGCACCACCGCGTGCGGGTCCTCCGGCAGCGCGGTGACGACGGCGGCGTGGCCGGCGACTCGTTCCCCGCCACCTACGCCGAGCTCGTCGCCGAGGTCGGCGAGGCCGAGGCCGCCGAGCGCCTCCGCACCCTGCGGTTCCACCCGGTGCTGACGGCCCACCCGACCGAGGCCCGCCGCCGCGCGGTCACCACGGGTGTCCGCCGCATCACGGACCTCATCGACGAGCGCGACCGCGCCCGGAACGCGACGGCCCGCGCCGAGAACGAGCGCCGCCTGCTCGAGGAGATCACGACCCTCCTGCGCACCTCGCCGCTCCGGACCACCCGGCCGACCCCGCTCGACGAGGTCCGTACCGCGATGAGCGTGTTCGACCAGACCCTGTTCGAGATCGTCCCGCAGGTCTACCGCCTGCTCGACGACCGGCTGCAGGGCGACGACGCCGGCCACGCTCCCGTGATCGCCCCCGCGTTCGTGCGGTTCGGCACCTGGATCGGCGGCGACCGCGACGGCAACCCGCACGTGACGGCCGACGTCACCCGCCAGGCCGCCGAGATCGCGGCGGAGCACATCCTGCTCGGCCTCGCCCGTGCGACCACCCGCATCGGCAGCGCCCTGACGCTCGACGCGAGCGACACCCCCGCCGACGCCGGCCTCACCGCCCTCGTCGCCGCGCAGGAGTCCCTCGACCCGGGCATCGCCGAGCGCATCGGCGTCCGCGCACCCAACGAGACCCACCGTCGTGCGCTCCTGTTCGTCGCCGCGCGCATCGACGCCACCCGGACCGGCACCACGCCGCTGGCCTACGACGGCCCCGAGGCGCTGCTGGCCGACCTCCGCACGATCCAGGCGTCCCTCATCGCAGCCGGCGCGATCCGCCCGGCGAACGGCGAGCTGCAGAACCTGATCTGGCAGGTCGAGACCTTCGGGTTCCACCTGGCCGAGCTCGAGGTCCGCCAGCACTCGCAGGTGCACCGCACGGCCCTGGCGGAGATCCGCGCCGGTGGCGAACTGAGCGAGACCACCGAAGAGGTCCTCGCCGTGTTCCGCACGATCGCCGGGCTGCAGTCCCGCTACGGCGTCCGCGCGGCGAACCGGTACATCGTCTCGTTCACGCAGTCCCCGGCCGACCTGGCGAACGTGCACGAGCTCGCGGTCGCCGCGCTCGGGTCCGCCGAAGCTGCGCCGGTGCTCGACGTCATCCCGCTGTTCGAGACCTTCGCCGACCTGCACGCCAGCGTCGACATCCTCGACGAGGCCGTCCGCACCGAGGCCTTCCAGCGACGCCTCGCCGCGACCGGCCGTCGGCTCGAGGTCATGCTCGGCTACTCGGACTCGTCGAAGGACGTCGGTCCGGTGTCCGCGAACCTGGCGCTGTACGACGCCCAGGCCCGCATCGCCGACTGGGCCCGCGACAACGACATCGAGCTGACCCTGTTCCACGGCCGGGGCGGTTCGCTCGGCCGGGGCGGCGGTCCCGCCAACGAGGCCGTCCTCGCCCAGCCGCCGGGATCGATCGACGGCCGGCTCAAGCTCACCGAGCAGGGCGAGGTCATCTTCGCCCAGTACGGCGACCAGGACATCGCCGCCCGCCACCTCGAGCAGATGGCCTCGGCGACGCTCTTCGCGTCGACGCCGTCGAACGAGGCGCGGACCGCCGCCGCGGCCGCCCGGTTCGCCGATCTCGCCCAGCAGCTCGACGACGTCTCGCGCGTCGCGTTCTACGACCTGGTCAAAGCCGACGGCTTCGCGCCCTGGTTCGCCCGGGTCACCCCGATGGAGGAGATCGGCCTGCTGCCCCTCGGCTCCCGCCCGGCCCGTCGTGGCCTGTCGGTGGAGTCGCTGGAGGACCTCCGCGCCATCCCGTGGGTGTTCTCGTGGACGCAGGCGCGCATCAACCTCGCCGGTTGGTACGGGCTCGGCTCCGCGCTCGAGGCCGTCGGCGACGTCGATGTCCTCCGCGCCGCCTACGCCGAGTGGCCGCTCTTCGCCGCGATGATCAAGAACGTCGAGATGTCGCTCGCGAAGACCGACGAGCACATCGCCCGCCGGTACCTCGAGCTCGCCGACCGCGACGACCTCGCCGCGAAGGTGCTCGACGAGATGGTCCGCACCCGCGACTGGGTGCTCCGTGTCTCCGGCGGTAGCGACGTGCTCGAGGACCGACCCGTTCTCGCCCGCGCGGTGCGCCTCCGCAGCCCGTACGTCGACGCGCTGTCGCACCTGCAGCTCCGTGCGCTGCGCGCCATCCGCACCTCCGGCAGCACGGACCCGACGGACGCCGACCACCGGCTCCTGCTGCTCACCGTCAACGGGATCGCGGCCGGCCTGCAGAACACGGGCTGACGCCCCCACCCCACGGACAGGAGTCCCGGTGCCAGCTGGCACCGGGCCTCCTGTCCGTCCGCGCGCACGTCCCGGGCCGCACCGCCCAGCGGTCACGAAGCGTCGGCTGCGCCGTCGCCGGGCGACGGAACGCGACCACTCGGCGGACGTGAGCGGGGTGTCGTGACCGCTCGCGGCGCCGGACGGGAGGCCCGTGGCGGGCCCGCACCGGGCCTCCCGTCCGTCCGCGCGCACGTCCCGGGCCGCACTTCGTGAGCAGGAACGGTCGCGTCCGGCACCGCGAACCGACTATTCCTGCTCACGAAGTGTCCGTCGAATCGATTCGGGGACGCGTAGCGTGTCCGAGGTGACGACGGAGCGCAGCCTGGGACCGACGACGACCGTGCTGCCCCCGATCGTGCCGCTGGCGCTCATCGTCGGGGTCTCGCCGTTCGCGACGGACATGTACATCCCCGCACTCCCGGCCATCGCACGCGACCTCGGCACCACGCCCGGCGCCGTGCAGCTGTCGCTCACGGCGTTCCTCGTGGCCTTCGCGGTCGGCCAGCTGCTCGTCGGACCGGTGAGCGACGGGATCGGTCGTCGGCCGATGCTCGTCGTCGGCACCGCCCTGTTCGCCCTCGCGTCGGTCGGCTGCGCGCTCGCGCCCGACGTCGTGACGCTGGTGGTGGCCCGCGTCGCCCAGGGACTCGCCGGTGCCGCGGGCGCCGTGGCCGGTCGGGCGATGGTGTCCGACGTGACGAGCGGCACCCGGATGGCGAAGGTGTTCGGCACGCTCGCGGCCATCAACGCGATCGGACCCGTGGTGGCCCCGCTGGCCGGGGGAGCGGTGCTGACGGTCGGCACGTGGCGGCTCATGTTCGTCGTGCTGGCCGTGCTCGGCGCCGTGTTCTTCGTGGCCGTGGTCCTGCGGTTCCGCGAGACCCTGCCGCCGGAGCGCCGTGGCGGGGTCGGGTTCGCGGCCAACGGGCAGCGGATCCGCGAGCTCCTGGCGATCCCGCGGTTCCGGGCCTACGTGCTGAGCGGGGTGCTGTCGACGGTGGGGTTCTTCGCCTACATCGCGACGAGCTCGTTCGTGTTCCAGTCGGAGTTCGGGTTCTCCGAGGGGCTGTACACGCTCGTCTTCGCCACGAACGCGTCGATGATGATCGTCACGACGCTGCTGTTCGGCCGGCTCGTCGGACGGTTCAGCGAGGACGCCCTGCTGACCCTGGGCCTGGTCGTCGGGACGGTCGGGGCCACGGCTGTGCTGGTGTCGGCGCTCCTCGGGCTCGGGCCGGTGCCGGTGTGGTGCGCCCTCGCGGTCGTGACGGCCGCGTGGGGCTTCGTCCTGCCGGCGGCGATGACCCGCACGCAGCACGTCGGCGCGGCACACCCGGGCACCGCGGCCGCCCTGCAGGGCGGTCTGACCTTCGGCATCGGCGGTCTCGGCACCCCGCTCGCCGGCGCCCTCGGCGGTACCGCACTGGCGATGGGCGGGGTGATGGCAGCGCTGATGGCCGCGGCCGTCGTGGTCCAGGTGACGGCGACGCGGCGAAACCGGTCCCACAACTGAGGGGCTGAGCCGGTAGGTTGCTGGTTGCAAGGCGCACCGATCTGAGGAGACCCACCGAGATGGACATCGTCGTACACGAGGCGGAGACCGACACCGCCGTCCTGGAGTGCAGCGGCCGGCTCAACATGGTCTCCGCGCCCACCTTCCGCGAGACCGTCGCGCAGATCGTCGGCAACGGACGTTCGCGGCTCGTGGTCGAGCTCTCCGGGGTCGAGTTCATGGACTCCTCCGGCCTCGGCGCCCTGGTCGGCAGCTTGAAGACCGCACGCCAGGCCGGCGGCGACCTCCGCATCGCGGCGCCGTCGGAACAGGTCCAGATGGTGCTCAAGCTCTCCAACATCGACAAGATCCTGCGGACGTACCCCGACGGGGACGCCGCGGTGACCGACTGGTGATGACCGCCCCCGTCGCCGAGCACATGCTCGCACTGGCGTGCCCCCCGGACGACGTGTCCGCCGTGCACGACTTCCTCGCAGGCGTCTGGCAGCACGAGCCGTCCGTCGCCGCCGAGGACCGGATGGCCCTCGAGCTCGCCCTGGTCGAACTCACCTCGAACGTCATCGAGCACGGCGCCCGCCCGGACGGTGTCTCGTGCGAGCTCCGGCTCGAGATCGGCGACGAGCGCTTCCAGGCGCTGCTCTCCGACGACGGGGTCGCGGCGACGGTCGATCCCGACGCCGCCGTGCTGCCCGACGACTTCGCCGAGGGCGGTCGCGGGCTCGCGCTCGTCCGCATGGTCGTCGACGACCTGCGGTACGAACGCGTGGCCGACCGGAACCGCTGGACGGTGCTTCGCTCCCGGCACTGAGCGGGAGCACGGCCGTCATCGATCGGCCGAGTCGCAACGGTCGTCCGCCCAGCGCACTCCGTGGGCCGTAAACCGCAATGACGGGTCGGCGATTGTCGCGTTTCCCGGATACCGTGTCACGATTCGCGCGATGACTGTCGAGCCTGATCCCCGGATCCGGTTCGAGACGTCCGGCGCCGGACTCGACGCGGCCGTGCAACTGTACGAAGAGGCCTACGAGAGCACGGGGTTCTCGGCGTCCCGGACCGATCGTCCGTTCGCGTACCGGTTCCAGGTCGTTGGCGACGGATCGATGACCTTCCGCTCCACCCGGTTCGACGGGCGGATGCAGGGCGAGGTCGAGGTCCCCGACGAGTACGTCGTGATGTGGACGTCGGACGGGGGTGGCCGCGTCGACGTCGGTCGCCAGGAGGTCGACTTCGCACCGGGGGCCCCGCGGGTGTTCCCGACGCGGCGTCCCTTCGTGTTCGACCTGCAGGACGTCCGCCAGAGCCTCGTGCAGTTCGACCGCACGTACCTGGAGGGCGTCGCCGCCGAGGTGCACGGCACCCGGCCCGGCCCCCTCGTGTTCGACCACACCGCAGCGCCCCGGCCCGAGGACCTCCGCGCCTGGAACGCCCGGGTGCAGCGCGCCGCGGCGATCGTGCTCGGCCCGGCACCGCTCACCGCACTGGCCCTCGCCGAGACCGTGCGGGAGACCGCGCTGGCGTTCCTCGACACGTTCCCGCACGAGACCATCGCCTCCGACGTCGCGCTGCCACAGGGTGCCACTGGTCGTGTGCGCGAGGCCGTGGAGTTCATGCACGCCTTCGCCCACACGCCCGTCACGACGACGGACGTCGCCGAGCACGTCGGCCTGAGCGTCCGGGGGCTGCAGCAGGCGTTCCAGCGGCAGGTCGGAACAGCGCCGAACGCGTTGCTGCGGGGGATCCGGCTGGACCGCGTGCACGAGGAACTCCGCCGCGCGTCGGCGGGCGACCTGACGGTGGCGAGCGTTGCCTTGCGCTGGGGCTTCGCGCACCTCGGTCGGTTCTCGGCTGCGTACGCGTCGCGCTTCGGGCAGTACCCGCGCGACACGCTGCAGCAGCCCCGGGGCGCGGTCCCGCAGCTCTGAGCCGGGCAGCGCACCGCGCGTCACACTCCGGAACGGTGCCTCGCTTCTTCGCTACGCTGCCCCGGTGAGCAGAGCGCGACCGTGGGTGATCGTCCCCGGCATCTGGAACTCGGACCCGGACCACTGGCAGTCCGTCTGGGAGCGAGAGCAGCAGGACGAGCACGACCAGCGCGGCCAGCGCGTCCAGCACGACCAGCACCAGCAGCGCGCCGCCGTCCGCATCGCCCCCACCTCGTGGAGCGACCCGGACCCGGACGACTGGTGCGCCGCGATCTCCACGGCCGTGGCCTCGTGCCCGGAGCCCCCGGTCCTCATCGCCCACAGCCTCGGTGTCCTGGCCGTCGCCGACTGGCTCGCCACCACGGCGGACGCTCCCGCGCTCGTCGCCGGTGCCTTCCTCGTCGCCCCACCCGACCCGCTCGGCGACACGTTCCCGGACGAGGCATCGGGCTTCGTGACGCCGCGCCCGGTGCCCCCTGCCCAGCGGGTCCCGACGCGCCTCGTCGTGAGCGACGACGACCCGTACTGCAGCGACCGGGCGCTCGTGTTCGCCGACGCGATGGGCGCGGACGTCGTCCGCGTCGGTGCCCTCGGGCACGTGAACGTCGCGAGCGGCGTGGGGGACTGGCCCGCGGGCCGGGAACTGCTGCGGGCGTTCGAGGACGGCCTGCGCCCACCTCGGTGACGACGGGCGCGACACGCCGCTCAACTCCGCCCCGATATGGCAGGCGGTGCAGCGACACACCGCGGATGTCCCGCGTTTCGGCCCGCGCGATATTTATCCTTCGGACATGGAGACCCAGTCCGGCGCACGCACCCCGCTCGTGGACCCGTTCGGCCGCGAGCTCGAGGAGTGGCTCCGCGACGCACCGGCGACCCGTGCCCCGTACGTGCCGGACCTCGTCGTCCCGCCCGTCACCGGGCCCGTTCAGCGCCCCGGACACGCCGCGAGCAGCAGCACCGCCGCCGCAGCGACCGCCGATGCGACGACCGCCGACCAGCTGAGCATCCCGGCGCACGTCGCCACCCCGGCCCCGGCCGACGAGATCACCCCGTCGGCACCCGTCGCCGCCCCCGCGTTCCGCCGCGACCGCGCCCGCCACGCCGCCGTCTGCGCCCCGTCGTTCCCGGAGCCGCCGGAGCGTCTGGCCCTGCGCATCGAGGACCTCGCGGTGGAGGTGTCGTCGTCCACGGGCCGCAGCAGCATCGAGCGCATCGTCCTGCTCGAGGACGAGGTCCGCCGCCGTGACGAGGACCTCGCTCGCCTCGCCGCGTGGGAGGCCACCGTCGCCGGCTCCGAGGACCCCGAGGTGACGGCCGCCCGCGCCTTCGCCCACACCGTCTTTGCCGACCTGCTCACCGACGCCGCCGCCGAGGCGGACCGCCGCGACCGTGCCGCAGCCCGCCGCGCAGCGACCGCGCCGGTGGCGCTCGCCACCCGGCCGGCTCCCGTGCCGACCCGCGCAGCACGGAGCGTCCCCGCAGCAGCGCAGGCCGCACCCACCGCGGAAGCCGCGCCGGTGGTGGAACTCGTCACCCCGGAACGCGACGAACCCGTCCGACCGGTGCTGGGCCTCCCGGCCGTGTCCCCGGTGTCCGCGACGACGCGACCGACCCCGCTCGTCCTGCCCGCCACCGGGCCGACGGTCATCGACCGCGCGGCCTTCGCCGCCGCGCTCACCGCGCACCAGGGCGTCACCGCGAGCACGCCGGTCGTCCTGCCGGACGCCGTCGCTGCACCCGTCGTCCCGGCCCCCGTCGTGGACGCGACGGAAGCCGACACCGACTCCGCCACGGCGGCAGCGCCGGCCCCGGCCGGCTGGTGGTCGCGACTCGTCGACCGCCTGCTCGGCCTGCTCGGTCGTCGCTGACGACCCGCGATCGCGGCGCGGTCGGTTGCACCGCTTCCGGTCACAAGGCTTCCGGCTGCACTGCCTGGAGGCCCGGATCACCCCACACGGACCGGCTGCCCCGTGCGGGGCGGTCGCCTCGGTAGACTGACGGGATGCCGACGCTCCGCGAACTCCAGGCCGTGATCGAGGACCTGTGGCCCGCCGCCGGTGCCGAGTCGTGGGACTCCGTCGGCCTCGTGGCGGGCGACCCGGACGCCACCGTCGAGCACGTGCACCTCGCCGTCGATGCGGTGCCGGCCACCGCCCGTGAAGCCGTCGGAATCGGTGCCGGGCTTCTGCTCACGCACCACCCTCTGCTGCTCCGTGGGGTGACGACGATCGCCGAGTCGACCTACAAGGGCAGCGTCCTCGCGACCCTCGTGCGTGGCGGCAGCGCCCTGCTCGCGGCGCACACCAACGCCGACGTCGTGACGACCGGCACCTCGGCCGTCCTCGCCGACCGCCTCGGGCTCACCGAGCAGCGACCGCTCGACGCCGGAGCCGACCCCGACACGGGCATCGGTCGCGTCGGCGTGCTGCCCGAGGGGACGACCCTCGGCGCCCTCGCCCGGAAGCTCGTCGACCTGCTGCCGCCGACGGCCACCGGCGTCCGTGTCTCCGGTGACTTCGACCAGCCCGTCCGCACCGTGGCGCTCTGTGCGGGTGCCGGCGACTCGCTGCTCGCCCACCCCGCCGTGCTCGACGCCGACGTCTACATCACGAGCGACCTGCGGCACCACCCGGCATCGGAGTTCCGCGAACAGGCGCTCCTCGGCGGCGGACCGGCGCTCATCGACACCTCGCACTGGGCCACCGAATGGCTCTGGCTCGACGTCGCCGCAGAGCAGCTGCGCACCCGGGCCGGGGTCCGTGTCACCGTGAGCGACCTCCGCACCGACCCGTGGGACTTCGCCGTCCTGCCGGCCGCCGAACCCACCACCCCCACAGAAGGAGCCTGACCATGAAGGCAGCACCCGAGGACCAGGTCATCCTCCTCGACGTCCAGCGTCTCGACAACGACGTCACCCGCATCGCGCACCGCATCACGTCGTTGCAGAAGGGCGACCAGCTGACCGAGCTGAGCAAGCAGGCCGCGGCGCTCCGGAGCGAACTCGTCGCCGCCACCGGCGAGGTCGAGGACGCCGAGCGCGACCTCGCCCGCCTGGAGTCCGACACCGCTGTGGCACAGGCCCGTGTCGAACGCGACACCACGATGCTGCAGAACGTCGCGAACGCGAAGGACGCCGCCGGACTGCAGAGTGAGCTCGACTCGCTGCAGCGGCGCATCGGCGGCCTCGAGACCGCCGAGCTCGAGATCATGGAGAACCTCGACGGCCTCCGCGCCCGGGTCGGTGACATCGAGGCGAAGCTCGCCGACGTCGAGGCCGCCCGCGGTGGCCTGGTCGCCGAGCGCGACGCGGAGATCGCCCGGCTCACGGCCGACCGCGAGTCCGCCGAGCAGGCCCGTGCCGACGTCGCCGCCAAGGTGCCGGCCGAGCTGCTCGCCCTGTACGACCGGCAGCGTGCGCGCTACGGCTTCGGCGCCTCGCTGCTGCAGGGTGGCGTGTCGACGGCCTCGGGCGTGGCGCTCAACAACTCCGACCTGCAGACCATCCGCCGGGCTGCGCCTGACGACGTGGTGCTGTGCCCCGACAGCGACGCGATCCTGGTGCGGACGGCCGAGTCCGGGCTGTAGTCGCGAGCGACGTCCGTGGCGGAGGCGCGGTGCCAGCTGGCACCGCGCCTCCTGTCCGTTCGTGGGCTGGTCGCAACGCGTCGGGTGCGTGCCGCCGAGCGGTCACGAACTGTCGGCTGCGGCCGTGCCGGCCGACGGTTGGTGACCACTCGGCGAACCTGAGCGGGGAGTCGTGACCGTGCGCGCCGCCTACCGGGAGGCCCGTGGCGGCGCCGCACCGCGCCTCCCGTCCGTCGTGGGCTGGTCGCAACGCGTCGCTCGCCTGCCGCCGAGCGGTCACGAACGGTCGGCTGCGGCCCTGCCGGCCGACACTTTGTGACCACTCGACGAACCTGAGCGGGGAATCGTGACCGCGCGCGCCGTGCACGCCGACCGCCGCGGGCCAACGCAGCACGGAGAAGGGGCGAATGGGCCGGCCGTACGCCGGGTTCTGTCCCGCCGCTTGCACGGCGGTGACGGCCATCTCTCTCGGACCGACGTTGCCGTCGGCCTCCAGCGGTCTACCCGAGGACTCGGCGAGCAGCCTCAACGTCCTCTGTCTGACCTTGCTCCGGGCGAGGTTTACCGAGCGGATCCGGTCACCCGGACCCCTGGTGGTCTCTTACACCACCGTTTCACCCTTACCGACGTTGCCGCCGGCGGTCTGCTTTCTGTGGCACTGTCTCGCGGATTGCTCCGGGTGGGTGTTACCCACCGCCCTGCTCTGTGGAGCCCGGACGTTCCTCGGCGCTCCCGGGGGAGCGACGCGACCGTCTCACCGACCCATTCGCTGGAGCGAGTCTACCCGGCTCCGCGGTGCCCGATGCGAGGGGAGCCCCACGCACACGGGTACCTGATGAGAACGGGCGTACCTGGTCGGAAATTCCGACCAGGTACGCCCGATTCGGCCAGGTACGCGCCCGACCCGGACTAGACGCTGCGCGCCGCCAGGGTCGCGGCACCGATGATGCCGGCGTTGTTGCGGAGCGTCGCGGGGATGATCTCGGCCTGCAGGTCGAGCAGCGGGAGGAACTCCTCGTACTGCTTCGAGACCCCGCCGCCGACGACGAACAGCTCGGGGGAGAGCAGGGCCTCCAGCGTCGAGTAGTACTTCTGCAGGCGCTTCGCCCAGTGCTTCCACGACAGGTCGTCGCGCTCCTTGGCGGCGAACGAGGCGCGCGACTCGGCGTCGTGTCCCTCGATCTCCAGGTGCCCGAGCTCCGAGTTGACGATGAGCACGCCGTCGTTGATGAGCGCGGTGCCGATGCCGGTGCCGAGCGTCGTCACGATGACCAGGCCGTCCTTGCCCTTGGCCGCACCGAACTGCTGCTCGGCGAACCCGGCGGCGTCGGCGTCGTTGACGAAGTGGATGGAGCGGCCGAGTTCCTTCTCGAACAGCGCCTCGGCCTCGAAGCCGATCCACTTCTTCGACACGTTCGCGGCGGACATCGTCTTGCCGTCCCGCACGATCGCCGGGAAGCAGACGCCCACGGGGACGTCGTCACCGGGGGCGAGCTCGCCGATGATCTCCTTGACCACCGCCGTGATGTCCTGGGGCTTCCCGCCCTCGGGCGTGGCCTTCTTGATGCGGTCCGTGGTGAGGGCGCCGGACGCGACGTCGACGATCGCGCCCTTGATGCCCGTACCACCGATGTCGACGCCGACTGCGAGGGAGGTCATGAGGTTGTCGTGCCTTTCGGTTGCCTGCCGGAGGTGTCCGGTCAGGAGACGGTGAGGAGCTCCGCGCCGCGTTCGGTGACGACGAGGGTGTGCTCGAACTGCGCGGTCCACGACTTGTCACGGGTCGAGACCGTCCAGTCGTCGGACCAGATGTCGGCCTCGATGCCGCCGAGCGTGAGCATGGGTTCGATGGTGAACACCATGCCGGGTTCGATCACCGTGTCGTACTGCGGTGCGTCGTAGTGGGGGATGATCAGGCCGGAGTGGAACGCCCGACCGACGCCGTGTCCGGTGTAGTCGCGGACGACGCCGTAGCCGAAGCGCTTCGCGTACGCCTCGATGGCGCGACCGATGACGTTGACCTGCCGGCCCGGGGCGACGGCCTTGATGCCGCGACGCAGTGCCTCTTCGGTCCGGGTGACCAGGTCCGACACCTCGGGCGCTGCCTGCCCGACGACGAACGTGCGGTTCGTGTCGCCGTGCATGCCGTCCTTGTAGGCGGTGATGTCGATGTTGACGAGGTCGCCCTCCTGCAGGACGGTGTCGTCGGGGATCCCGTGGCAGATGACCTCGTTGAGGCTCGAGCAGAGCGACTTCGGGTAACCGCGGTACCCGAGCGTGGAGGGGTAGGCGCCGTGCGCGACGACGAACTCGTGCCCGATGCGGTCCAGCTCGTCGGTGGTCACACCGGGGCGGATGGCCTGACCGACGGCGTCGATGGCCTGCGACGCGATGCGTCCGGCGACGCGGATGCGCTCGACCTCGTCCGGCGTGTAGGTGTCACCGAGACCGTGCTCGTGGGGCTCGACCTTCCCGACGTACTCCGGACGCTCGATGTCCTTCGGGACGGCGCGGTGCGGGGAGATGCGGCCGGCGGTCAGGTGTCCGTGTTCGTCCCGGGGCATGCGGACCACTCTAGCCGCGGCGCGACGCGCCGAGCGCAACCGCCCCAGGGCGCAGCCCGACGCGCCGAGCGCGACCGCCCCGGGGTGCGGCCCGACGCGCCGAGCGCAACGCCCCGGGGTGCGGCGCGACGTGGTGGACGTGACTGCCTGGAGGCCCGGTGCCGGTCCGGCGGACCGGCACCGGGCCTCCAGGCAGTCACGTGGGTACGGTGGGCGGCATGAGCGAAGAACGCATCGAGTCCCAGTGGTGGTTCAACGACAAGACCGGCCAGGTCGAGCAGGGCCCGCAGTCCCCGCAGCGTGACCGGATCGGCCCGTTCGCGACGCGTGAGGAGGCGCAGCACGCGCTCGACCGCATCGCCGCGAACAACGAGAAGTGGGACGCCGAGGACCGCTGAGCACCGCGGCCGGCGCCCCGCCGACGCCCCGGTGACGGCGCGTCGCACGGCCCCGCACACACCGCCGGACCACTAGCCTGGGACGAGGCCCGCCAGCGGCCACCCGATACACGGAAAGGTCGTGCATGGACAAGCAGACGGACTTCGTGCTCCGCACCATCGAGGAGCGCGGCATCAAGTTCATCCGACTCTGGTTCACGGACGTCATCGGGACGCTGAAGTCGGTCGCGATCGCCCCGGCCGAGGTCGAGGGCGCGTTCGCCGAGGGCATCGGGTTCGACGGCTCCGCGATCGAGGGCCTCACCCGTTCGTACGAGGCCGACGTCCTGGCACACCCGGACCCCTCGACCTTCCAGATCCTGCCGTGGCGCGGCGAGATCGACCCCACCGCGCGGATGTTCTGCGACATCACGACGCCGGACGGGCAGCCCGCCGTGGCCGACCCCCGCAACGTGCTGAAGCGCACCCTGGCGCGGGCGAGCGACCGCGGGTTCACGTTCTACACGCACCCCGAGATCGAGTTCTACCTGCTGAAGAGCCGCGAGTGGAAGGACGGCGGCCCGCAGCCCGTCGACCAGGCCGGCTACTTCGACAACGTGCCCGGCGGCAGCGCGCACGACTTCCGCCGCCGGTCGGTCCGGATGCTCGAGGACCTCGGCATCTCGGTCGAGTTCTCGCACCACGAGGCCGGCCCCGGGCAGAACGAGATCGACCTCCGCTACGCCGACGCACTGACGATGGCGGACAACATCATGACCTTCCGCACCGTGGTGAAGGAAGTCGCGATCGAGCAGGGCGTCTACGCGACGTTCATGCCGAAGCCGATATCGGGCCAGCCCGGTTCCGGCATGCACACCCACGTCTCGCTGTTCGAGGGCGACCAGAACGCCTTCTACGAGGCCGGTGGCCAGTACCAGCTGTCGCAGACCGCCAAGCACTTCATCGCCGGGGTGCTCAAGCACGCGCCGGAGATCACCGCGGTGACGAACCAGTTCGTCAACTCGTACAAGCGGCTCTGGGGTGGTGACGAGGCCCCGTCCTTCGTGACCTGGGGCCACAACAACCGCTCGGCCCTGGTGCGCGTGCCGCTCTACAAGCCGAACAAGGGCCAGTCCTCGCGCATCGAGTACCGCGGCATCGACTCGGCGGCGAACCCGTACCTGGCGTACTCGCTGCTGCTCGCCGCCGGCCTCAAGGGCATCGAGGAAGAGTACGAGCTCCCCGCCGAGGCCGAGGACAACGTCTGGAGCCTCAGCGACTCGGAGCGTCGGGCGCTGGGCTACAGCCAGCTGCCCGCGAGCCTCGACCACGCCCTGAGCCTCATGGAGGACTCCGAGCTGGTGGCCGAGACCCTCGGCGAGCAGGTGTTCAACTTCGTGCTGCTCAACAAGCGGCAGGAGTGGAAGCGCTACCGCGACCAGGTCACCCCGTTCGAGCTCGACACCAACCTCGGCGCGCTCTAGAACCGAGCGCCCTGACCCCTCGGGAGCACGTTCCACATGACCGGTCGGACGACGACGTCACGTTCGGAGCTGGCCCGTCTGGGGTTCGCCGAGCTGTCGGAGAGCCTCGAGCGGGCTGCCGACCTGGAGGCCCGGTTCGGCCCCGATGTGCCGCTGCCGGTCGCCGGGTCTGCCGCGCTCTGGGGCGGCACCGCTGATCCGGACGGCGCCCTGCGGATGCTCGAGCGGTTGCTCGAGCGCGCGCCGGACGAGCTCCGCCCCGTCCTGACGGACAACGCGGCGACCGAGCGCCTGATCCGCCTGCTCGGCGCTTCGATCGGTCTCGGGGAGTTCCTGCACCGGCGTCCGGCCGAGCTGGCACTGCTGCTCGAACCGGTCGGCGAACCGTGGTCGCAGGAGCGGTACACGGCGTCGCTGACCGAGGCCGTCGACGGTGCCACGGGTGAGGACGCCCGGATGCGCCTGCGGGTGCGCTACCGCCGGCACCTCGCCCAGATCGCCCTGTTCGACGTGCTGCACGCCGTGCCGACCGATGCCTTCCCGGCCGTCGCGGCGGGGCTCGCCGACCTGGCGGGCGCCACCCTCGACGCCGCGGTCGACATCGCCCGACGCGAGGTCCCGTTCCCCGCGGCCGACGTCGCGGCGACCCCGCTCGCGGTGATCGCGATGGGCAAGGCCGGCGCCCGCGAGCTCAACTACGTCAGCGACGTCGACGTCATCTTCGTCACGGAGCCCACCGACGACGTCTCCACCGACCGGGCCGTGCTCGTCTCCACCCGCATCGCGATCGCCGCGATGCACGCGATCACGGACCTCGCCGCCGAGCCCGCGCTGTGGGAGGTCGACGCGAACCTCCGGCCCGAGGGCAAGGACGGTGCACTCGTCCGCACCCTCGACTCGCACGTGGCGTACTACGAGCGCTGGGCGAAGGGGTGGGAGTTCCAGGCGCTGCTCAAGGCCCGCCCGATCGCAGGGTCCGCTGACCTGGGTGCCCGGTACGCCGAGGCCGTCGCGTCGTTCGTGTGGAACTCGTCCACCCGGCCGGGGTTCGTCGAGTCGGTGCAGCGCATGCGCGAGCGGGTGACCGAGCACATCCCCGACGCCGACGTCGACCGGCAGCTCAAGCTCGGCCCCGGAGGCCTGCGGGACGTCGAGTTCACCGTGCAGCTCCTGCAGCTCGTGCACGGCCGTGACGACCCGTCCGTGCGGGTCCGGTCGACGCTCGAGGCGATGGACGCCCTGACCGACGCCGGGTACGTCGGCCGTGCCGAGGCCGCTCGGTTCGGGCCGGACTACGCCCTGCTGCGCGTGCTCGAGCACCGCATCCAGCTCCGGCGCCTGCAGCGGACGCACCTCATGCCCTCCGACGAAGAGGAGCTGCGGGTGCTCGCCCGTTCGAGCGGCGTCGCAGCGTCGGCCCCGGCGCTCGAGGCCCGCTGGCGCGCCGTGAAGCTCGAGGTCCGCGGGCTGCACGAGCGCCTGTTCTACCGGCCGTTGCTGTCCGCGGTGGCGTCGACCGAGGACGAGATCGTCCTGACCAACGACCAGGTCGTCGACCGGCTCGCCGGCGTCGGGTTCGTCGACCCCGCCGGAGCCGTCGGCCACATCCGCGCCCTCACGCAGGGGACGAGCCGGCGTGCGGCGATCCAGCGGAACCTGCTCCCGGTGCTCCTGCGCTGGATGGCCGAGGGGCCGGCGCCGGACCGTGCGCTGCTGGCCTTCCGGCGGTTGAGCGACGGCCTGGGGGAGTCGAGCTGGTTCCTCCGCATGCTGCGCGACTCGTCCGGTGCCGCACACTCGCTCACCACCGTGCTGTCCGAGTCGGCGTTCCTGTCCGGGCTGCTCGAGCGGTTCCCCGAAGCGGTCGCCTGGCTCGACGAACCCGAGGCGCTCCTGCGTCCGCGGCCGATCGACTCCCTGCTCGCCGAGATGACCGCGACCACCGCCCGGCACGGCAACGACGTCGACGGCTCCGCGGCTCTGCTGCGCTCGGCCCGACGTCGGGAGACCCTGCGGCTCGGCATGGCCGCCGTGCTCGGCTCCCTCGACGTCGACGGCCTCGGCCCGGCCCTGAGCGACGTCACCGAGGCCACCCTCGCCGGCGCCCTCGCGCTCGCCCGCCGGGACGCCCCCGAGGGCTTCGAGTTCGGCATCATCGCGATGGGCCGGTACGGCGGGCGGGAGCTCGGCTTCGGGTCGGACGCCGACGTGCTGTACGTGTACCGGGCCCCCGACCTGGCGCCCGAGGTCGCGTCCCGGACCGCCCAGACCATCGTGCGCGAGCTCAACCGGCTCACTGAGGACACCATCCACCCGCTCGACCTCGACATCGACCTGCGCCCCGAGGGCAAGAACGGTCCCGTTGTGCGGACGCTCGAGTCCTACGGCGCCTACTACGCCCGCTGGTCGCTCACGTGGGAGGCGCAGGCGCTCCTCCGTGCCCGCGGTGCCGTCGGTGACGCACAGCTCCTGCGTGACTTCGAGCACCTCGCCGACCGCACGCGGTACCCGGAGCGGATCGACGACCACCAGGTGCGTGAGGTCCGCCGCATCAAGGCCCGCGTCGAGTCGGAGCGGCTGCCCCGCGGCGCGGACCCGGCCCGGCACCTCAAGCTCGGCCGCGGGTCACTCAGCGACGTCGAGTGGTTCGTGCAGCTCCTGCAGCTGCAGCACGCGCTCGAGATCCCGTCGCTCCGGACCACGTCGACGCTCGAGGCGCTCGACGCCGCGGTCGACGCGGGACTCGTCGGCGCCGAGGACGGCGAGCGGCTCGGTGCCGCCTGGCGCTTCGCGTCGCGCACCCGCAGCGCCCTCGTGCTGTGGTCGGGGAAGACCACCGACGCGCTGCCCGTCGACCGCGTCCAGCTCGAGGGTGTCGCACGGCTGATGGAGTACCCGCCGGGCTCCGCGAGCCGCCTCGAGGACGACTACCTCGGCGTCACGCGGCGCGCACGACAGGTGTTCGAGCGCGAGTTCTACGGCGCCTGACCTGCCGCCGACGCAGCGCCTGACCGGCCGCCGACGCAGCGCCGAGCACCTCGCGACACGCCCGAGCGTCTGCGGACGGACCCGACCTGAGCAGCCATCGAAGGTTAATTCTCCGTGTCGCACGACGTCCCCCGACGGCACCCTCTTCGTACCCCTGTTCGAAACAGAGCCCGCCTCGTTACCGGGCCGTGACCGAACTCCCACCGGACCGCCAGGGGACCTTTTCCGACGTCCCCCGACACGCCGCGTGACCACCTGCTGACCTGGGCTTTCCGTCGGACCCGACCCGTGCCTCCAGGCCGCACCTGTCGCCCATCGGGGCGACCCTGCGTCGAGGCGTGGTCCGCAGGAGTGCTGTCAGCACCACGGGGGACCACTCCGACCGGCCGAGAGGGGGACCGGTGTGTACCCCGTAACGCGCCCGTAACGCCCCCGGACGGGGGCCGCGTTGCGCGCGCGTTCAGGTTCTGCATCAATTGCATCACCCGAACCGGCCCTGATTCCCCGATGAAGCGGAATCTCCACCTCGAACGTTGAAGCAGGGATCAGTGTTCACCTTCATTCTGCAGATCAGGCAGATGGTCGAAGGCCACCCCGAGTTCTACCTGTTCGCCGTGTACTCCGCGGTGATCTGGTTGCTCTGGTTGCTCAAGGTCGTCATCTCCGCCCGCTACCGCCCCTTCACCGGCACCTTCGTCGGTACCACCAGCGTCGTCGTCCCCGTCGTGGACGAACCGCTCGACCTGTTCCGTGACGTCATTGGCCGCATGGTCGAGCAGCAGCCCGGCGAGATCATCGTCGTCATCAACGGTGCCCGCAACGAGGCGCTCGAGGAGGTCTGCGACGAGTTCGCCCCGCTCGTCCGCTGGACCCACACGCCCATCCCGGGCAAGCGCAACGCCGTCAAGGTCGGCACCGAGATGTCCAACGGCGACATCACCGTGCTGGTCGACTCCGACACCGTCTGGACCCCCGGCGCGCTCGAGGAACTCCTCAAGCCGTTCGCCGACGAGTCCGTCGGTGGCGTGACGACCCGGCAGCGCATCCTCGAACCGGAGCGCAGCTGGATCACCCGCTGGGCCGACTGGCTCGAGAACTCGCGGGCGCTCTACTCGATGCCGGCACAGAGTGTCCTCGGGCAGATCGGCTGCCTGCCCGGGCGCACCATCGCGTTCCGCCGGAGCATCCTCATGCGGGTGATGGACCGGTTCATGCACGAGAAGTTCATGGGCGTGTTCCTCGAGGTCTCGGACGACCGGACGCTGACGAACCTCACGCTCAAGGAGGGGTACCGGACCGTCTACCAGTACACGTCACTGGTCTACACGGACGCCCCGCTGCAGGTGAAGAAGCTGTTCAAGCAGCAGCTCCGCTGGGCCCGCGGCTCGCAGTACAACACGCTGCGGATGCTGCCGTGGATGCTCGGCCACGCGCCGGTCCTCGCGGCGTTCTTCATCACCGACATCATCCTGCCGTTCATGCTCTTCGGCGTGATCGCAGGCTGGATCTACCGTGCCTTCACCGGCCAGGGCGAGAACCTGTACCAGGGCATCCTGTCGCAGTACGGCTTCTCGACCGGGTTCGTCTACGTCGCGGCGCTCATGGTGATCTCGAGCGTGCTGAGCATGGCGATCCGCCAGATGCGGCACCTGTCCGAGAAGCCGAGCGACTTCTTCCGCCTGCCGATGTTCATCATCGTGTCGACGTTCTTCCTGATGCCGATCCGGCTCATCGGCTTCTTCCGCCTGGCGCACGCGTCCGGCTGGGGGACCCGGGCCGGCGCCTACGCCGGTGGCCCGATGCAGGAGGACCCGGCGGACGCCGTCCAGCCGCTGTCCTCCACGGCGCAGATCCCGGTCAGCCCGATCGACGCCGAGCGTGCCCGGTCGGCCGGGTCCGGGCAGGCGGGTTCGGGCGCTGGTTCGCCCGCTCCGCTCGAGACCGTCGACCAGGTGGCCGTGGACCGTGCGTTCGACGAGCTCTTCGGCGCCGACGCGGCGACCAACTCCACCACCACCGTGCTCGCCACCCGCCGCGAGGCCGCAGCAGCGGTCGCGCAGCAGGAGGCCCAGCGAGCAGCCGCGCCGGCCCCCGCCCGAGCCCGCCGGTACAACCCGTACGCAGCGATCCCGTACGTGATCGGCATCGCGATCTTCGCCCTGGAGGCGTTCCTCATTGTCTGACTTCATCCGTTCCTCGAGTGCTTGGTGGGCGCAGTCCAGCAAGCACGCCCGCCGGACGGCCATCGGCACGACGGCCATCGTGCTGGCGCTCGGCCTCATCACCTGGTCGGTGTGGATCTCGCCCTCCGGCCCCGTCTCGACCGCCGTGCACCAGGCGCTGGGCGTCGAGGCGCCGAAGGCCAAGACGGTGTCCGCCGCCGAGCTGCAGACGCAGCTCGACGCCGCCCAGGAGCGCATCTGGTCGCTCGAGGGCAAGCTCGACTCCCGCACGGCCCAGGCCGGGTCGCGTGGCGACCAGATCTCGGAACTCAAGGCGCAGATCGCGTCGCTGCAGTCCCAGCTCGGTGCCGCGAAGGACTCGGGAGGCTCGTCCAACGTCAACGCCGCGGGTTCCGGCAGCGGTGGCTCGGTTTCCGGCGGGTCCGGTGCCGGTTCGGCCGCCGGGTCCGGCTCGGGCTCGTCCGACAACGGGTCCGGCAGCGGCTCCGGTTCCGGCAACGGCTCCGGGTCCGGGTCCGGCTCTGGCTCCGGCAACGGTGGCGGCTCGAAGCCGAACCCCGGTCCCTCCACCGACCCGGGTGCCACCCCGGTCGTCACACCGACCAAGGCCGAGATCCTCGGTCAGCAGTCGCGCTGGTACGGCCTGTACACCGCGCAGTCACCGTTCAACTGGGCCGAGTACGACGAGGTCTCCCGTCAGGTCGGCACCGCGTCGAACATGACCGGCTTCTTCCAGGGCTTCGACCAGGAGTTCAATGCCCCCGCGGTGCAGCGCTCCTGGGCCAACGGCCGTGTCCCGCTCATGACGTGGGAGACCGTGCCGGCGCAGACCGGCAACGACCAGAAGTACGTCCCCGGGTACACCAACGAGGACATCTCCGGTGGATCGTTCGACGCCTACCTGACGAAGTACGCCAAGGCGCTGGCGGCCAACGGGCAGCCGATGGTCATCCGTCTCGACCACGAGATGAACGGCTCCTGGTACAACTGGTCCGAGGGTGACGACCAGAAGAACCCGGCCGGCTCCTACGTGAAGATGTGGCAGCACGTGCACGACGTCTTCCAGGCGAACGGTGCGAACAAGTACGTCATCTGGGACTGGTCCCCGAGCCGCATCGACAAGCTCGGCAACCCGAAGTACCAGACGCTCGACTACATGCGGCAGTACTACCCGGGTGCGGACTACGTGGACTGGGTCGGCATGAGCGGCTACTACCGCGATGCCACCGAGCAGCCCACGTTCGGCACGACCTTCGGAGCGACGCTCGCGCAGCTCCGCCAGATCGCGCCGGGCAAGGGCATCATGCTCAACGAGATCGGGGCGACCGAGACCGGCACGAGTGTCGCGAACCCGCAGAAGACGCAGTGGATCAACTCGCTCTTCGATGCGCTGGCGGACCCCGCCAACAAGGACATCGTCGGCTTCGCGTACTTCAGCGAGACCGCGACCACCATCATCGACGGCAAGCGCACCACGAACGACTGGCGTCTCAACTCCCGCGCCGATTCCCTCAAGGCCTTCGCCGAGGGCATCAAGCGCAACGACATCGACTACGACCTGCAGGAGGTCACGCAATGAGCGAGTCCAAGAAGTCGACCGCATCGGCCGACACCCGCCCCGCACCCGTCATCAGCGTCATCGGCACCGGCTACCTCGGCGCCACCCACGCGGCCGCCATGGCCGAGATGGGCTTCGAGACCATCGGTGTCGACATCGACCCGTCGAAGCTCGCCGCACTGTCCGCCGGTGAGGTCCCGTTCTTCGAGCCCGGGCTGCCCGAGCTCATCACGAAGCACGTCGCCAGCGGCAAGCTCCGCTTCACCTCCGACATCGCCTCGGCCGTCGCCGCCGCGGACGTCCACTTCGTCTGCGTCGGCACCCCGCAGAAGGCCGGGTCGCACGCCGCGAACCTGGCCTACGTCGAGAGCGCCACCCGTGGCGTCGCCGAGAACCTCACCCACCCGGGCCTCATCGTCGGCAAGTCGACGGTCCCGGTCGGCACGGCAGCGCGGCTCCGTGGCATCGTCCGCGAGTTCACCCCCGCCGGGATCGACGCCGAGCTCATCTGGAACCCCGAGTTCCTGCGTGAGGGCAAGGCCGTCGAGGACACCCTGCACCCGGACCGTCTGGTCTGGGGTGGAGCCTCCGAGGCCGCCGACGCCGTGATCCGCGAGGTCTACGCCGCGCCCATCAGCGAGGGCACCCCGGTCATCACGACCGACCTCGCCACCGCGGAGCTCGTCAAGGTGAGCGCGAACGCGTTCCTCGCCACGAAGATCTCGTTCATCAACGCGATCTCCGAGATGTGCGCCATCACCGGCGCCGACGTCTCCACGCTCGCCGACGCCCTCGGCCACGACGCCCGCATCGGCCGGAAGTTCCTGAACGCCGGCCTCGGCTTCGGCGGCGGCTGCCTGCCGAAGGACATCCGGGCGCTCATGTACCGCGCGAACGAGATCGGCGCGGGCCAGGTCGTCGGCCTCATGCAGCAGGTCGACGAGATCAACATGGGGCAGCGCCAGCGGGTCATCGACATGGCGATCGACTCGGCCGGGGGATCGGTGCTCAACCGTCGCGTGGCCGTCATCGGTGCCGCGTTCAAGCCCCTGACCGACGACGTCCGGGACTCCCCGGCGCTGAACGTCGCCGCCGCGCTGCACCTCCGCGGAGCCCAGGTGACGCTCTGGGACCCCGAGGCGATGGAGCCCGCGAAGCGCTCGTTCCCGACGCTGAGCTATGCCGCCTCGATGACGGACGCGATCGAGGGCGCCGACGTCGTCCTCGTGCTCACCGAGTGGGACGACATCATCACCGCCGACCCGGTCGCCCTCGGCGACCTCGTCGGGCGCCGCGTCGTGATCGACGCGCGCAACTGCCTCCCGGTCCTCGACTGGGTGAAAGCGGGGTGGACCGTCCGTTCCCTGGGACGTCCCACGCCGGTCACGGGTGCACCCGTGAGCGTCGCAGCGGGGACGAACGACGCGTTGGCCACGAGCCGCTAGTCACCGTTCGCGAGACGGGGTCCGTGCCGGGCGGCGCGGGCCCCGTTCCCGTGCGCCCGGGGCCTGGTCTGTCCGGGCGTACCTGGTCGAATCGGGCGTACCGGGTCGAATCGGGCGTACCTGGTCGGAAGTTCGGACCAGGTACGCCCGATTCCGCTTTCCAGTCCGGCTGCTATGGGAAGGAACGTGCGTCGCGACCGCCTGGAGGCCCGACACCCGCCCGCCGGACCGGCACCGGGCCTCCAGGCGGTCGGGTCCGCACCCCGCGCGCACGGTGGCAGCGTCCTCTCGCGAAAGCGACAGAATCCCGCGGAACGTTCGCGGCGTTCTGTCGCTCTCGCGGGTGCCAGCGCCTTGGCCGTCAGCGCACTGTCGCTTTGGCATACACACGAAGGGCCCCGCACCTGACGGTGCGGGGCCCTTCGTGTGGTGTCAGCGGGACTCAGACCCCGAAGTACAGCTCGTACTCGAACGGGTGCGGGCGCTGGGCCAGCGGGAGGATCTCGTTCTCACGCTTGTAGTCGATCCAGGTCTGGATGAGGTCCTCGGTGAAGACGTTGCCCTTCGTGAGGAACTCGTGGTCCGCCTCGAGCGCGTCGAGCGCCTCGTCGAGGGAGCCGGGGACCTGCGGGATGCCCTTGGCCTCCTCGGGCGGGAGCTCGTAGAGGTCCTTGTCGACCGGCTCGTGCGGCTCGATGCGGTTCTGGATGCCGTCGAGGCCCGCCATCAGCTGCGCGGCGAAGGCGAGGTACGGGTTGCCGGAGGCGTCGGGCGCACGGAACTCGATGCGCTTGGCCTTCGGGTTGGTGCCCGTGATCGGGATGCGGATCGCCGCCGAGCGGTTGCCGGCCGAGTAGACCAGGTTGACCGGAGCCTCGAAGCCCTTGACCAGACGGTGGTACGAGTTGATCGACGGGTTGGTGAACGCGAGCAGCGCCGAGGCGTGCTTCAGGATGCCGCCGATGTACCAGCGGGCGAGGTCCGACAGACCGCCGTAGCCGTTCTCGTCGTAGAAGAGCGGCTTGCCGTCCGACCAGAGCGACTGGTGGGTGTGCATGCCCGAGCCGTTGTCGCCGAAGAGCGGCTTCGGCATGAACGTGGCGACCTTGCCCCACTGGTCAGCCGTGTTCTTGACGATGTACTTGAACTTCAGGATGTCGTCCGCGGCGTGGACCATCGTGTCGAACTTGTAGTTGATCTCCTGCTGGCCGCCGGTGCCCACCTCGTGGTGCGAGCGCTCGAGCTCGAAGCCCGCGTCGATCAGCTTGAGGGTGATGTCGTCGCGCAGGTCGGCGGTCTTGTCGACCGGCGACACGGGGAAGTAGCCGCCCTTGTACGGGGTCTTGTTGGCGAGGTTGCCGCCCTCTTCGTCACGACCGGTGTTCCAGGCGCCCTCTTCGGAGTCGACCGCGTAGAAGGACTCGTTCTGCGTGACCGAGTAGCGGACGTCGTCGAAGATGTAGAACTCGGCCTCGGGGGCGAAGAACGCGGTGTCCGCGATGCCCGTCGACGCGAGGTACTTCTCGGCCTTCTTAGCCACCTGGCGCGGGTCGCGGCCGTAGATCTCGCCGTTCCGCGGGTTGTAGATGTCGAAGATCATGATGAGCGTGCGCTCGGCGCGGAACTGGTCGACGTACGCCGTGGTGACATCGGGGATCAGCTGCATGTCGGACTCGTGGATCGACGCGAAGCCGCGGATGGAGGAGCCGTCGAACAGCTGGCCGACCGAGAAGAAGTCCTCGTCGACGGTGGATGCCGGGATGTTGAAGTGCTGCTGCACACCGGGCAGGTCCGTGAAGCGGATGTCGAGGAACTTGACGTCGGTGTCCTTGATGAAGGCCAGGACCTCGGAGGAATCGCTGAACATGGGGCCGATCTCCAATGGGTTGGGTGATGTCGGAGGCACCGGTCAAGGCACCTCCGACGAGGCTATTGACACGGGGTTTCCCGGACATGACTGGTTTGTTTCGGGCGTGTTACGCCCGGGCTGTCGCCTACGCTGGGGACCATGGCCCGCAGCACCCCCAGTCCGTCCGCGCCCTCCGAGCACCCGGACGGATGGCCGGGCAAGGACCTCGGTCTGCCCGAGTCCGGGCCCCGGAGTGTCGGGCGGATCGGGCGGCGGGTCGTCGCGCTCCTCATCGACGGCGCACTTGCTGACCTGGTCGCCTACGTCACCGGGGTCTGGTCGCCGGTGAACGGTTCGGGCGACATCGCGCACTCCTGGGTGCAGATCGCCATCTTCGCCGTGCTGCAGATCGTGTTCATCTGCCTGCTGTCCGGGTCGTTCGGGCACATCTGCGTCGGACTGCGCGTCGTCCCGATGCGCGGGGGCTACGTGGGGGTGTGGCGGCCGATCCTCCGGACGGTGTTGCTCTGCCTGGTGGTCCCGGCGCTCATCATCGACCGCGACAGCCGGGGTGCGCACGACCGCATCGCGGGGACGGTGCTCGTCCGCCGCTGAGCCGGGGCTCGGCTGGTCGGCTGGTGCGGCGCGCGGGCGGTGGCCGTCGGCACCGTGCGAGGTTGCTCGTCGGGTGCGAGGTTGCGTACTCCGTGCGTGCTCCGTCCCTTCGCACCGAGTACGCAACCGCGCACCATGCAGGGCTCAGCCGCTTGCCGTCGCACCGTGCGAGGTTGCGCGACGGGTGTGAGCGTGCCCGTCCCGTGCGCCGTCGGAGTCCCGCACCGAGCTGGCAACCTCGCACGCCCCGTGCGCCGTCGGAGTCTCGCACGGAGCCGACAACCTCGCACGGTTCAGGGCCGGGGCCGCGCCCTCGCACCGTGCGAGGTAGGGCGCCGGGCATGCGCCGCTCGCCCTCGCACCGTGCGGGGTTGCTCATCGGGTGCGAGCAGGCACGCCCCGTGCGCCGTCGAAGTCCCGCACCGAGCTGGCAACCTGGCACGGTCCAGGGCCGGTGCCGCGCCGTCGCACCGTGCGAGGTTGCTCACCGGGTGCGAGTCGGCCCGCCCCGTGCGCGGTCGGAGTCCCGCACCGAGCTGGCAACCTCGCACGGTTCAGCGAAGGTCGCACGGTGCGGGACTCGCGAACACCCCCGCCCCCGCCGGCACTCCACGCACGCACGAGAACGCCCCCGACCAGATCTGGTCGGGGGCGTTCTCGTGTGCGGAGGGCTTCGGTCAGCGCGGCCGTCCGGCGCGAGCCCGCATCGGGTCCATGCCCTTCGGGATCGAGGCCGCGGGGCTCTGCGTCAGCGAGTCGAGACGGTTCGCGACCGCCAGGACCTCGTTGCGGTTGAGCGACTTCTTGAGCTTGTTCATGGCACGGGGCAGCTTGTGCAGCGTCAGGCTCTCACCGGTGCCGTCACCCACGTGCAGCACGTGCACGGCGACGTTCGGGACGATGCGCTGCACCTTGCGGCGCTCCTCGTCGACCTGGCGGTTGAGGTTGCCACGCTGGCCCTCGGTGATCAGGACGACGCCCGGGCGACCCACGGCGCGGTAGACCGCTGCCTGCGAGCGACCGTGCACCGCGACCGGCATCTCGCTCGAGCGCCACTGGCGACGGAGCGAGTTCGACAGCACGGCACCGACGGCGCCGGGCTGGCCTTCGATCTGCGAGTACGCGGCGCGTTCGGCCAGACGGCCGAGCACGATGAGGAAGAGCAGCACACCGAGCAGCACACCGGCGACGATCCACAGGATGATCGCGAGCCAGTTCTGCCCCGGCAGGAGCAGCGCCAGCAGGACACCGAGGACGACCGGGCCGACGAAGGCGAGGGCGAACCACCAGACCGACGACGGGTCGGCCTTTCGGGTCATCTGGAAGACCTGGAACATCTGCTTGAGACGCCCCGGCTCCTTCGCCTTCTTGTCTGTGGAAGAGCTGCGTGCCATGCGAACAGGATACGGCCTCCGTGCGCCGGGGGAGACCGTCGCGTGTCCGGCTGTGCGCGAACACGTCTTGTCCACAGGTGGTGCGGGAGAGCCTGGAGGCCCACCGCGCCACCGCCACGCTGGTCACCATGGAGACGAGCACCGACGACCACCCGGATCGCTGGATCGCGACCGGCAACGAGCACGACGTGCTCACCTGGGTCGCCGACCGCTCCGCGGCCGCCGAGCGGCACCTCGTCCCGGTGGCCGCGGTCGGTCGGACCTCGACGGGGCATCTCGTGGTCGACCTCGACCGGCCGACCGGCACACCGCTCGTGGCGGCGCTCGACCGGCTCGGCACCCCGACCACCGGCGTCGCGGTGACCCTGACGGTCCCGCTCCTGGAGCTCCTGGTGGCGGTGCACGACGGCGCGGTCCTACTCGGTACAGCCGGCATCGACGACGTGCTGGTGGACGACTCCGGTGCCGTCGTGCTCTGCGACCGCCCGACGAACGCGACGAACCCGACGAACGCGACGAACCCGATGAACCCGATGACCCCGACGAACCCAACCAACGCGAGGACCCCGACGCGCACCGCACCCCCGACGCGCACCGCGCACTCGACCGACGCGACCCGCACCCTCGTGCTCGCAGCCCGGACGGTGTGGGACCGCGTCGACCCGGCCGATCCCGCTCAGCAACCCGTGCTCGACGCGCTGCAGGACGCCCTCGACGGTGACGGACCGAGCGCACGAACGGCACTCGACGTCGTCCGGGCCACCGCTGCGCCCCGGCCGTTCCGTTGGACGCCCGTGCCGAGCGACCTCGCGTTCGCTGAACTGCCAGCTCCGGACGGGCAGGACGGACTGCTCGAGCGCCTGCGGGACGTGGTCGAGCACGGCGTCCCGCTCGGAGCCGACCGACGGCTCCCGCTCCGCCGCGTGCTCGTAGGGCTCGTCGTCGCCGTCGGGTCGGTGGTCGCCGCCCTGACCCTGCTCGGCGGCGGGTAAAGCCGAACCCGCCCGTGAACGGGAACGGGAACGGCCCCGGCTCCCACGAGGGGAACCGGGGCCGTCTGCCGTGCTGCTGGGATCAGTACCCGAGGTTCGGAGCGAAGTTGCCCTCTTCGAGACGGTTCTTCACCGCGACGAGGTACCGCGAGGCATCCGCACCGTCGATGATCCGGTGGTCGTACGACAGCGCCAGGTAGACGAACGAGCGGATGGCGATGGCCTCCTGGCCGTCGACCTTCACGACCGCCGGGCGCTTCGTGACGATGCCGGTGCCGAGGATCGCCGACTGCGGCAGGAACACCACGGGGGTGTCGAACAGCGCGCCACGCGAACCGGTGTTGGTCAGCGTGAACGTGCCGCCGGCCAGCTCGTCGGGCTTCAGCTGGTTGTTCCGGGTGCGCTCGGCGAGGTCCGCGATGGACTTCGAGAACTGCGCCAGGTCCAGCGAGGCCGCGTCCTTGATGACCGGGGTCAGCAGGCCGCGCTCGGTGTCCACCGCGATGGAGACGTTCTCGGAGTCCGGGTAGACGATCTCGTCACCCTCGACCGTGGAGTTGATCTTCGGGTGGGCCTTCAGTGCCTCGGACGCCGCGAGGGCGAAGAACGGCATGAAGGAGAGCTTCGAGCCGGTCTTCTCGAGGAACTCCGCCTTGTGGGCGTCGCGGAACTGCGCCACCTTCGTGACGTCGACCTCGACGACGCTCGTGAGCTGTGCGGTCGAGGTCATCGACTGCACGGCACGCTCGGCGACCACCTTGCGCAGGCGGGTCATCTTCTCGCGGGTGCCGCGCAGCGGCGAGACCTCGGCGACGAACGGGCCGGACGCGGCGGCGGGTGCTGCTGCTGCCGAGGCGGCCGGGGCCTTCGCGGCGGCGGCGAGGACGTCCTCCTTGCGGATGCGCCCCCCGACACCGGAGCCGGTGACCGTGGACAGGTCGACACCCTGCTCGTTGGCGAGCTTGCGCACCAGCGGGGTGACGTAGCCCGAGGCTGCGCCGTCCTGCGTGGGGTTCGGCACCGCTGCGGCGGCCGTGGTGCTCGGCGCGGACGCCGGAGCCGGAGCGGCCTGGGCCGGCACGGCTGCCGGCGGAGCGGCTGCGGGCGGCGGGACCGGAGCGGCGGCCGGGACCGGCGCTGCCGCGGGCGGGGCGGACGGTGCCTGCGGGGCGGCGGGCTGCGTCTGGCCTGCGG
>NZ_QKTB01000025.1:0-51841 GCF_003234405.1 Curtobacterium sp. MCLR17_045 | reverse complement strand
GTGTATAAGAGACAGGGTCCGGCGGCGGTGGTCCGGCGGGGGGGGGTGCTCCGGCGGGGGTGTCGTGCGGTCACGACTCCCCGCTCAGGTGCTTCGGCCGGTCACGAACTGTCGGATGCGGAGTGTCCAGGCGACAACGAGTGACCACTCGGCGCAGGACCGACGGGGAGTCGTGACCGCTCGGCGGTGTGCGTCCGGGCATGCAGGCGCGCGTGCCGGCGGCGTGTGGCCGAAGCGGACCCAACGGGTCAGTCGGACGCGTCAGTCGGCGTCGGGCTCCGCGTCCGGCTGCTTCTTCGGGGCCTCGAGCTCGGTGGCGACGATGCGGGGCGCCTCGGACATGAAGCGTCGGACGTCCAGGTCGACGATGATGTCCTGCGGCCGGAGCGGCCGGGTGAGGAACAGCCCCTCGAGGGAGGTCAGCCGCGACAGCGCCACGTACGTCTGACCCGCGCTGAACACCCGGTTGCCGAGGTCGACCACGGCCCGGTCGTAGGTGCTGCCCTGGGACTTGTGGATGGTCACGGCCCAGGCGAGCCGGAGCGGGAACTGCTGGAACTCCCCGACGGTGTCCTTCTTGAGTTCCTTCTTGTCCGCGTCGTACGAGTACTTGAACTTCTCCCACACCGACGGCTGGACCTCGAACGACTCGCCGTCGACGTCGACCCACACCGTGTCGCGGATGGCCGTCACGATGCCCAGGGTGCCGTTCACCCAGCGCTGGTCGGCGTCATTGCGCAGGAACATCACGTGCGCGCCGGGCTTCAGCTCGAGGGCTTCGTCGGCCGGGAAGTTCCGTCCACCGAAGTCCCCGTTGACGTCGGCCTTGGCGGTCTTCACCTTGCCGGGCAGCCGTTCGAGGGCCGCCTTGTTGATCCGGGCGACCGTGTCGTTGCGGGTCGCCAGGGTGATGGCGTCGTCCGGGGCCGGGCGGGCCCCCGCGGTGTTCAGCTGCTCGGCGATGTCCGCGGTGACCCGACCGTGCCGGACGGCGGTGAGCATCGCGGCGAAGGCGTCGTCGCGCTGCCGGTGCACCGTGGCGAGCTCGATGATGTTGAGCTCGGCTTCGAGCCACACCTTGGCGTCGAAGAACCACATCGACCGGTAGTGGTCGGTGAAGTAGGCGCGCTCGTCGGCGTCGCCGGGCACCGGGGGCAGCTGGTACGGGTCGCCGAACATCACGACCTGCACCCCGCCGAACGGCTCGAACTGCCGACCGCGGGCCTTGCGGAGCGACCGGTCCATGCCGTCGAGCAGGTCGGCGTTGACCATCGAGACCTCGTCGATGACCAGGGTGTCGATCGTGTTGAGCAGCTTGCGGGTGTCCGGGCCCTGCCGCAGCTCGGCGTCGGCGATGAGCCCGATCGGCAGCCGGAACAGCGAGTGGATCGTCTGGCCGCCGACGTTGAGCGCGGCGACCCCCGTCGGGGCGCAGATGACGACCTGCTTCTCGGTGTTCCACGACAGGTGGTTGAGCAGCGTGGACTTGCCCGTGCCGGCCCGGCCGGTGATGAACACGTGGTCACGGGTGTGCTCGATGTACTCGAAGACGGCGCGCTGTTCGTCGCTCAGCTCGATGCTCATCGGGCGTCCGCTCCGGGCGAGGGTTCGAGGTCGTCGCTGCCGTCGTCGAAGTCCAGGTCGTCCTGGTCAACCCGGGAAGCGGGCTCGGCGGCGGCGGTCGGACCGGCCACAGCTGCGTCGCCGGCAGCAACTGCGTCGACGACGTCGGCCGGGTCTCCCCCGTCACGACGCAGCCGCACGAGCACCACCACGACCACGGTCACCAGGAGCAGCACCCCGGCGACGATCAGCACCAGGCCCGCCCGGGCCTGGTCGACGAGCGGATCGGGCCCCCACGTCCGGCCCATCGCGCCGAACCACGATGCCTGCAGCAGCCCGAGCGGCCCGCGCATCGCGATGCCGAGCGAGACGATGCCCGCCGCGATCACCACCGCCCCGACGATCCGGACGACGGCGGCAGCCGTGGTCGGGCGGCGGTGCCCGGCAGGGATCGGTGTGCAGAGCGTCGGGACGGCCAGCAGCCCGACCAGCAGGAACACGGCGTCGCTGACGGTACGACCGGTGGGGTCGCTCACGGACCACCGGACGGCATCGGTGGCGAAGAAGGCCCACCACAGGGCTGCCGCGAGCAGGAACGCGGGGAACGGCTGGGCCAGGTACCGCACGGACGGGTGCTCGACGATGACGTCGGTCCACTCACGCACCCCGGTGCTGTCGTCGCTGCGGGGGTGCACGGCGGCGCGGATCAGGGCGACCGGTGCCGCCGCCCACACCAGGGCGGGGACCACCAGGCCGAGCAGCACGTGGGCGCCGACGTTCGCCGAGACCAGGAACCGGTCGTACTGGTGGAGCGAGCCCGAGGTCGCGACCACCAGGGACACGATCGCAAGGGCCGCGGCGATCGAGCGTCGCGCCGGCCACCGCACGCCGCTCCGCCGCAGTCGCACGACGCCGGCCACGTACGTCGCGGCGAGCAGCACGGCGGCCATCAGCCAGAACAGGTCGATGTTCCACTGGGTCAGCCAGCCCCACGCACCGGGCGCGTGCGGCAGCAGGTCGTCCGTCAGGAGCTCCGCCGGGCTCGGGTCGGTGGTCTTGCTCAGGGCGATCTGGTCGACCGGGGTGGCGGTCCGTCCGAGTGCCGCGGCGAACCCCGACGCCACACCCATCACCGCGAGTTCGACGACGATGAGGGTCCAGAAGGGCCGCTGCCGACCGGGCGAGGTGGTCAGCGCACGGATGGCCCGACGGCGCTGCACCGCGCCGAGGACCCCGATGGCCACGATCGCGCCGATCTTCACCAAGACGAGCGTGCCGTACGGGGTGAACAGGTTCGACAGCGCTCCGACGCGGATCTGCGCCGACGCGCTGCCCGAGACGGCGACGAGCACGAAACAGCCGAGGGCGATGCTCGAGTACCGCGCCACGACCACGGCCAGCCGGTCGCCGGGCAGCACCCCGCGCAGCAGCACGAGCATGACGAGCCCACCGACCCACAGCGCCGCACCGACCAGGTGCAGCCCCAGTGCCGTCACGGCGGCGTCGTGGCTGGCGGTGCCGGCGGCGTGACCCTGCTGCGCGAGCGGGATGAGGCCGATCATCGAGACGCCGGCGGTCAGGGCGACCATGCCCCGCGAACGGACGGCGAAGCAGAGCACCGTGACGGCCGCGGCGACGAGGACGGTCACGAGCCAGGCGAGCCCGAGCTCGGTGCCGGTGAGGAAGACCCCCATCGACTGCCCGAACTGCTCGTCGATGCTGATGCGCGAACCGGCGACGCTGAGGAACGTGCAGAACGTGGCGACGGCCGACGCGACCGTCCAGACACCACTGGCCCCGGCGGCGACGTCGATCGCGCGGTTCCACTCGGGGCCGGAGCGCGAGAGGCCGACGGTCGCCAGCGCGAGCCCACCGATCGTGGTGGCCGCGGACAGGTCGACGACGAGCCGGGCGATCGGCAGCCCGAAGCGGACGACGGGCCCTGGGTCGGCGATGAGTGCGGGGTTCGCGCCCCCACCGATGACGAGTGCCGTGAGCAGCGCCACGAACCCGACGAGCAGGAGCACGGCGGGACCGGCGATGCGCGCGATCCGATTCACCCGTCAAGCCTAGGCGGTGCCCACCCGGCCGACGGACGGGGCGGGCCGATCTGTGCAAACCGGCACGGGCCTCCAGGCCAGGACCCGCGCACCACGCGCCCGCGCGCCCCGGGAACGACGAAAGGGACGGCCGAAGCCGTCCCTCCCGATGCGCGGAACAGTCTTACTTGACCGCAGCCTTGAGCTTCGAGCCGGCGCTGACCTTGACCGAGTCGCTCGCGGCGATCTCGATGGCGTCACCCGTCTGCGGGTTGCGGCCGGTGCGGGCGGCGCGGTGCGTCTTCTCGAAGGCGATCCAACCGGGGATCGTGACCTTCGTGCCGTCGGCGACGGACGACGAGACGACGCTGAAGAGCGCGTCGACGACGCCGTTGACGGTGGCCTGGCTCTGGCCGGACTCAGCGGCGACGGCAGCGACGAGCTCGGTGCGGTTCAGTGACTTGTCAGCCATGGATGTCCTCCTCGGACTTCTTGCAGTATCGGTCGGACGCACGTGTCGTCCGGCGCCCGGAGCGGGTGCCCCGTGCCACGGTGCCAGTGGGCCGAGGGCCCGGCGGAACCGGAGTTGAACCTACCAGCCGCCGGGGGTGAAAACCGCCGACTCGCCCGGATTTCCGGGGTTGCCGGGGCTCCGAGGGGGTGCTGGAGGGGCAGATGTGACGAATGACGGCTCGCATGTACCCCGTACACAGCGAACGCCCCGCCACCAGGAGGTGACGGGGCGTCGTGTACTGCGAGTGCTTACCAGGAGCTCTTCGTGATGCCGGGGAGCTCGCCGCGGTGGGCCATGTCACGGAAACGGACACGGCTGATGCCGAACTCACCGAGGTGGCCACGGGGGCGGCCGTCGATGGCGTCGCGGTTGCGGTAGCGGATGGGCGATGCGTCGCGGGGCAGCTTCTGCAGGCCCACGCGGGCGGCCTCACGCGACTCGTCGGTGCCGTTCGGGTCCACGAGGGCCTTCTTCAGCTCGAGACGACGCTCGGCGTAGCGCGCGATGATGACGGCACGCTGGTTGTTCTTCGCGATCTTGCTCTTCTTCGCCATGCTTAGCGCTCCTCACGGAAGTCGACGTGCTTGCGGATCACCGGGTCGTACTTCTTGAGCACGAGTCGGTCGGGGTTGTTCCGACGGTTCTTCTTGGTCACGTAGGTGAACCCGGTGCCCGCCGTCGAGCGGAGCTTGATGATCGGACGGATGTCCTGACCCTTTTTCGCCATCAGATCTTCTCCCCACGGGCGAGGAGATCCTTGACGACGGACTCGATGCCACGTGCGTCGATCACCTTGATGCCCTTCGCGCTGAGCGTGAGCGTGACGTTACGACGAAGCGAGGGCACGTAGTACGTCTTCTTCTGCACGTTCGGGTCGAAGCGACGCTTCGTCCGGCGGTGCGAGTGCGAGATGTTGTGACCGAAGCCGGGAACGGCGCCGGTCACCTGGCACACTGCTGCCATGGTTTCCTCCTGAGTACCGTGCGACCGGACGGCCGCACCCAAGTTCACTTGCCTGGTGCACACGCGCAGTGCCACCGGGGTGGCCGTGCGAGGGGGTTGTGTGCACCGCCCAGGTCCGCTTCCCCTGTCGAAGGAGAGCCGGACACCGCGCGACCGCGGCGTTCGCGACGGTCGGAGGGCTTGGAACAACGGGCCCGCCGCGCGGACGCGGAGAACCAGGGGTCCACGTTACGCGAGGACCGGGCGTGTCGCAAGCCGCGCCTCCAGGCCTGGAGGCCCGTGGCGGCAGACCGGACCGCTCTCGTGGCCCCGTTGGTCACCCCCACGGCGTTCGAGTGTGCAGAAGACGCCGGGTGCCGGAGGCGGACCCGACGTCTTCTGCTCACTCGACGGCGACGCGCACTCGAGGCCGCGCGCTCGGCGCTGCGCGCCTACGGCGCCTGCGTCGGCTTGGGCGCGAGCGCCTGCACCATCAGCTCCCCGAGCTGCTGCGGCGCCGTGAACATCGGCCAGTGGCCCGTCTCGAGCCCGACGATGGAGAGCTCCTCGGTCGCGACGAGCTCAGCCGCCCAGGCCTGGTGGTCCGCCACCATCGCCAGCAGCTCGGCGGCGGGGATCTCGCAGGTGATGATCGTCGCGGGGATCGTGTGCCGTGCGGGGTCGGCGTAGTGGAACCGGTCCGACGGCACCGAGGCCGGCTCGGGGATCGCCCGGTGCTCGACGTCCTGCCGGACCTCGGGCGTCATGCCCCGGACGGTGGCGGGTTCCCAGATGTCCCACGACGGCAGCGGCACGACCCCGTCGACCACGGGCAGCTCGTCGTTGACGCACCCACCCTCGGGCCCCGGGAACGTGTCGACGTAGAGCAGGTGCGCGACGAGCGACGGGCGCTGGTCGGCGGCCATGTACGCGATCGGCCCGGCACCCGAGTGTCCGGCGAGCACGACGGGTTCGTCGGCGGACGCGACGTCGTCCAGGATCGCGACCAACGCGGCGACCTGCTCGTCGAGCGTGTCGCCGTCGCGCGTGACGGCCTGCACCGAGTGCCCGGCTTCCCGGAGCACCGGGGCGACGTCGTCCCATGCGCTCGCGTCGAGCCAGAACCCGGGGACCAGGATGACGTGCATGCGGGGCAGGTTACTCGCCGGTGGAGTCCGTCGCGCGGGCTGCCGTGCAGACGGCGCACTCGCCGAAGATGTCGACGACGTGACTGGCGTTGGTGAACCCGTTGGCGGCGGCGACGTCCTGCGCCCACTGCTCCACCGGGTCCGCCTCGATCTCGACGGTCCGGCCGCAGTTCCGGCAGATCAGGTGGTGGTGGTGCGCGTCCGTCGTGCACGCCCGGTACAGCGATTCGCCGTCCTGCTGCAGCGAGTCGGCATCACCCTCGGTGGCCAGGTCGGCGAGCGCCCGGTAGACGGTGGCCAGACCGATGGTCGATCCCTCGTCCCGCAGGTGCTGGTGCAGCGCCTGCGCACTCACGAACCCCTCGGTCGAGTCGAGGGCTCCGCGCACCGCTTCGCGCTGCCACGTGTTCCGCTTGGTCTTCTGCACGGCGTTCATGCTGACACCTCTTCCTTCCGACCGGCTGTCGACGTCGTCCCTGCCTGGAGGCCCGGCTCGCCCCCGCCACGCTGGCTCCGGCCGGCGACGCGGTTGCGTCCCCGCTTGTCGCGTCGTGACCCGACGATCCGGCAGACCACCCAGATCGCGAACGAGATGGTCGTCACGTACGGGCTGATCGGCAGGCCGCCGCCCAGTGCGAGCAGGATGCCCCCGACGACCGACGTCACCGCGAACACCGTCGACAGCACCGGCACGACGACCGGGTGCGAGCTGAGGCGCAGGGCAGCGGCCGCCGGGGTGACGAGCAGGGACAGCACGAGCAACGCACCGACGATCTGCACCGACACGGCGGTGGCCAGTCCGAGCACGAGCATGAACACGATCGCGAGGGTCCGCACCGGGATCCCCGCGGCCGCAGCCACGTCGGGGTCGACCGAGGCGAACATCAGCGGGCGCCAGATGACGAGCAGCGTCGCCACGACGATCGCGGCGACCACGATCAGGAACGTCAGCTGCGGGTTGTCGACCGAGACGATCTGCCCGGTGAGCAGCCCGAACTTGTTGGCGGCCCGGCCCTTGTAGAGCGCCAGGCAGAGGATGCCGAGCCCGAGCCCGAACGGCATGAGGACGGCGATGATCGAGTTGCGTTCCCGGGCACGCGACCCGAGGAGACCGATGAGCAGAGCGGCGATGACCGACCCGACGAGCGATCCGGACACCACGTTCACCCCGAGCAGCAGCGAGGCGCTGGCCCCGGCGAACGAGAGCTCCGAGATGCCGTGCACGGCGAACGGCATGTTCCGGGCGACGACGAACGGGCCGATGAGGCCGCCGACGATGCCGAGCACCGCGCCGGCCCAGATCGAGTTCTGCACGAGCACGAGGAGCTCGCCGTAGTCCTGGAACGAGAAGACGGTCGACAGCAGGTCCATCAGATCCGCCCTTCGTCGGGCTGGTCGGCGTGCGGGTCGACCTCGCCCGGGTGGTGCTCGTGGGCCTCGTTGGCCCCGACGATGACGATGCGTCCCATGGTGCGGACGACGTCGACGGGCGTGCCGTACAGGTCGCTCAGGACGTCGGCACGCAGGACCTCGTCCGGGGAACCGATCCGGAACCGACCCCCGGCGATGTACAGCACCCGGTCGACGACGTCGAGGATCGGGTTCACGTCGTGCGTCACGAACAGCACGGCGGCCTCGCGCTGCCGGCGCTCGCGGTCGATGAGCTCGGTGATCCCGCGCTGGTGCCGCAGGTCGAGCGAGATGAGGGGTTCGTCGCACAGCAGCAGGGCGGGGTCGGCGGCGATGGCCTGCCCGACGCGGGTGCGCTGCTGCTCGCCGCCGGAGAGCTCGGCGACGGGGGCGTCCGCGAAGGCGGTGGCGCCGACCTCGTCGAGGACCCGGTCGATGCGCATCCGGTCGGCCTTCGACGCCCGTCGGATCCCCCACCGGTGCCCGGTCACGCCCTGGGCGATCATGTCCCGCGCGCGCAGGGGCGTCCCCGCCTCCATCAGGCGCTGCTGCGGGATGTAGCCGATCTTCCGGTGGCCGCGGTGCACCGGCTGCCCGAGGAACGACATCGTGCCGCTCGTGAGCCGCTGCTGCCCGAGGACGGTGCGGAGCAGTGAGGTCTTGCCGGCGCCGTTCGGGCCGAGGACCGCGACGAACTCCCCCGGCGCGAGGTCGAGGTCGAGGCCTGCCCAGAGCTTCCGGGCGCCGTAGGACAACCCGGCGTCGCGGAGCGCGAGGACCGGACGAGCCGCAGCCCGGTCGTCCACCGTGGTGGTCGCCGGGCTGGGGGTCGCCGCTGCTGCGGTCGAGGTCGTCACTTCTGGAGCGCTGCCTTCACCGCGTCGATGTTCGCCTGCTGCCACGAGACGTAATCCTGCCCCTTGGGGAGCGTCTCCGTGACACCGACGACGGGGATGTCGTTCTGCTCGGCCGCCTTCTGGACCTGCTCGGTCTCGGGGCTGGACGCCTGGTTGTTGTAGGCGAGCAGCTGCACGCGCTTGCCGGTGAACAGCGCGAGGGTGTCGCGGAGGGCCGCCGGCGGGACGTCGTCGCCTTCCTCGATGGCCTCGGAGAAGTCCGGCGGGGTCTCGTTCTCGAGCCCCATCGCGTCGAACAGGTACCCGGGCACCGGCTCGGTGTACGCCACCTTGTCGCCGGAGTCCTGCTTCTTGACGGCGTCGGTCTGGGACTCGAGGTCCTCGAGCTTGGTGGTGAGCGTGGCGGCGTTCTTCTCGAAGGCGTCCTTGCCGCTCTCGTCGAGCGCGCTGAGGTCCTTCGTGACCGCCTCGACCAGCTTCACCATCGTCGGGTAGCTGTAGAAGACGTGCTCGTTGAACTCGGCGCTGCCTCCCTTGTCGAGGCCGGAGAGCTTCACGACGTTGATCGTGTCCGCCTTGGTGTCCGAGGCGTTCGCGAGCGTCGTCATGAAGTCGTCGTACCCGCCACCGTTCTCGATGAGCAGGTCGGCCTTGGACACGGAGAGCTGCGTGCGGGCGCTCGACTCGAACGAGTGCGGGTCCTGCGACGGGTCGCTCAGGATGCTCGTCACGGTGACGGCGTCGCCACCGATGGTCTTGACGATCGAGCCGTAGACGTTGGTGGAGGCGACGACGTTGACCGTGCCGTCACCGCTGGCCTCCCCCGAGGCGGACGAGGTGGCGCACCCGGTCAGGGCGAGCGCGGCGGCGCCGGCGACGAGTGGGAGGGCGAGGAGGCGGTTGTGCATGGCACGACGCTAACGCCTACTGATAACGATTGTCAAAACCGCTATGAGGGCTCTCAGCGCGACCGGGAGACGGACGGGAGGCCCGGTGCCAGCTGGCACCGGGCCTCCCGTCATGGAGACGCTCGCGTCTACGGCTTGGTGGCCGCGTCGATCGTGTTCTCGGCGATCGTGTCCTCTTCACGGCCGGGCGTGCGGAGGTTCCACTTCTTGATCACGAAACTGAACAGGAAGTAGTACACGACCGCGTAGCCGAGGCCGATCGGGATGAGCCAGATCGCCCCGTCCGCCTTGCCGAAGTTCAGCACGTAGTCGATCGCGCCGGCCGAGAACGAGAACCCGTCGTGGATCCCGAGGGCGTTCACCAGGGCGAGCGAGGTGCCCGTGAGCACCGCGTGGATGATGTACAGCGGGAACGCGACGAACATGAACGAGTACTCGAGCGGCTCGGTGATGCCCGTGACGAACGAGGTCAGTGCGGCGGAGATCATGATGCCGCCGACGAGCTTGCGGTTCTGCGGCTTGGCGTTGCGCCAGATCGCGAGGGCACCGGCGGGCAGCGCGAACATCATGATCGGGAAGAAGCCGGTCTGGAAGATGCCCGCGGTCGGGTCGCCCGCGAGGAAGCGAGGGATGTCACCGTGGACGAGGTCGCCGGCCGCGTTGGTGAAGCTGCCGAGCTGGAACCACGGGAAGAAGTTGAGCAGCTGGTGCAGCCCGATCGGGATGAGCATGCGGTTCGCGAAGCCGAAGATGCCGCCGCCGATCACGGCGTTGTCGGCGACGGCGGTGCCGGCCGCGGTCAGTGCGATGTCGAAGTAGCGGTAGACGAACGACATCGCGACGGCGATGACGAGACCCGCAGCGGCCGTCAGGATCGGAACCAGGCGGCGACCGGAGAAGAACCCGAGGAAGTCGGGCATCTTCGTGCGGTGGAACTTCTCCCACATGACCGCGGAGACGAGCCCCATCACGATGCCGCCGAGCACCCCGTAGTTGATCGTGGCCTGCTCGCCATTGGCGTTCTTGACCCCGGCGAGGACGACCGGCGACATCACTGCGAACACCTCGTACATGACCATGTAGCCGACGACCGCAGCGAGCGCGGTGGTGCCGTCGGACTTCTTCGCCCAGCCGATCGCGATGCCCACCGCGAACAGCAGCGGGAGCCACGTGAAGATCGCCTGGCCGGCAGCTGAGATGACTCCGGCGCCGGTCTCGAAGCCGGGGATCGCGCCGAGGAGGTCCGGCTGACCGATGCGGTTCAGGATGCCCGCCGCCGGCATGACCGCGATCGGCAGGAGCAGGCTCCGTCCGAGGCGCTGGGCCTGTGCGAACAGCCGTGACTGCTTCTTCGGCTTCTTCTTCTCCGGCACATCCGTGGCAGTGGTGGCGCTCATCGGAGGTCCTCTCGTCATTGGGTGGAGCTGTCGGGGTGAGTTGAGTCGTGCAGCCAGCGCAGGTAACCTCGGCGGTGTCGCCAGGTCCGGTCCTGTCCGGTCATGACCAGTTCCGTAGTCTGATCCGAGAGCGGTCCGGTGTCAACCTGCGACGCAAACCCTTAACGAGGAGGAAACGATGGCCGACATCAAGGCAGCCGACATCATCGCCGCACTCGGCGGTGCCGATAACATCGAAGAGGTCGAGGGCTGCATCACGCGCCTCCGCGTCGAGGTCGAGGACGGGGACCTGGTCGACAAGGCAGCCCTGCAGGCAGCCGGGGCCCAGGCGGTCATCGGTGGCGGCACCGGCTGGCAGGTCATCGTCGGAACGGTCGCCGACAACCTCGCCCAGGACATCCAGGACGAACTGTGACCGTCGTCCGCACCCCGTTCGGCGGCCCGGTCGTTGCCCTCGCCGACGTGCCCGACCCGGTGTTCGCCGGGCAGCTCGTCGGCGCCGGCGTCGCGGTCGACCCGACGGGCGTCGAGGGTGCGGTCACCGCGGTGGCCCCGGTCGACGGCACCATCGTCAAGCTGCACCCGCACGCGTTCGCCCTGCAGGGCGCCGCGGGCACCGACGTCCTGGTGCACGTCGGCATCGACACCGTGAAGCTCTCCGGCGAGGGCTTCGAGCTCCTCGCGACCGAGGGCGACACCGTCACCGCCGGTGACCCCGTCGTCCGGTTCACCCCCTCGGTCATCTCGGCCGCCGGGTACTCGCCGATCTGCCCGGTCGTCGTGCTCGGTTCGACGCCGGACAGCGTCGACCAGGGGACGGTCGGCACCACGGTGCTCGACGGCGACACCCTCTTCGAGGTCTAGGCCACTTCCCCTTCGAGAGCGACTGTGCACTGCGGAACACCCGCGGCGCACAGTCGCTTTCGCGTTGCTGGCCGGACTACGCGACCGCGGGGGTCGCGGTGACCTCCATCTGCACGCGGTAGCGGTCCGAGCGGTACCAGCTGCGGGTGTGCTCCACGGGTCGTTCCCCCGCGTACGACACCCGGTCGAACTCGAGCACCGGCGCTCCGGTCTTCGTCCCGAGCAGCGTCGCGACGTCGTCGGCCGCCGGGTTCGCCGCGACGGTCTGCTGCGCGCGGTCGATCGGGGTGCCGTACTCCGTGGCGATGATCGAGTACACCGACCCCGACAGGTCGTGGTCGAGCAGACCCGGGAACGCGTCGGCCACGAGCCAGGCGTCGTCGATCGACACCGGGGCACCATCGGCCATCCGCAGGCGCTTCACATGGAAGGCCGGCACGTCCGGGTCGATCCGCAAGGCTGCGGCGGTGTCGGCCGGCGGTACCCGCTCTTCGCGCACGAGCACCACGGTGGTCGGTTCGTGCCCCATCGCCCGCATCTCCTCGGTGAACGAGGCGAGGTGCAGCGTCGACTGCACGGGCCGGTGCGCGACGAAGGTGCCCTTGCCGCGGACGCGCTCCAGGTAGCCCTCGTTCACCAGCTGCCCGAGGGCTTCACGCACGGTGATCCGCGAGACGCCGTACTCGGCGATGAGCTGCCGTTCGGACGGGATCGCAGCACCGGGAGCCAGTCGCGTGGTGACGAGGTCGAGCAGGATGCGCCGCAGCTGCTGGTGCTTCGGTTCGGCACCCTCGGTGATGCGGCTCGTCATGCGTCCCTCGTGCTCCGTTGCTGGTCCTGGGCGGTGGTCATGCGCGGACATGACCAGTTCCCATCACAGTAGCGAGTCAGGCCGGGAAGACCAACGTCGGGCGTCTCGGTCTCTGTGGAACATGTATTCCAGATTCTTGACATCAGTGCTACGCCGCTGCCACGATCGGTCGAGCCTCATCGGGGGGGCACATGGGAGGAAACAGTCATGCACAAGTCCAGAACGAAGATGCTCGTCGGCCTCGGTCTCACCGTCGGCCTGATCACGGGCACTGCGACGGCGGCATCAGCTGCGCAGTTCGAGGTCATGGGATCAGGGTCGGAAGCCGGCGGAGTGGCCGTCGCTGCTTCCGGCGCAAGTGCGAGCGGTGAGACCAGGGGCATCGGTACCGACAACGACGGCGGGGGCGGGAGCTTCTGGCAGTGGGGCGTCGGCAAGGACGACACCTGGTCGAACTACTTCCGCGAGAAGCGGTGCCACGGCGCGACCGCGGTCGGCAAGAAGTCGAAGCGCGTCACGAACGTGCCAGGCGGCCGGTACGCGATGGCGATGACACCGAAGGCGCGCAGCGGCAACAAGGCGTACTACCACAACTGCTGAGACCGGGAGCGGGCAGTCCCGAGCAGCCGTCCGCTCCGGCTCACGCTCGCCGCAAGGGGGACCATGAACATCCGATCGGTGACGCTCGCGTACTTCGTCCCGCCCCTCCTGGCTGCCGTCCTGGGCTTCATCGGCCTGGTGCAGGTCAGCGAAGCCGGCATCGTGGGCGCCTCGTCCGTGGTGACCGCTGCCGCCGGTGCTGAGACCCGATCGAACCAGCGGGTCGCGATCGCACTCGAGCGGGTCGCCGAGGCCGAGCACGCGACGATCGCCCGGGTGGTGGCGGACCGCGAAGCTCCGACGACGCGCCGCGTGGCGCTCGTCACCGACGCTCCCTCAAGCCGCGGTGCCGGCTGGCTCCTCGACGGGTACGAGGACTTCACGAGGTCGATGGCCACCACCGTCCGTCCGATGTCGGAACTCGACCAGTTCGACCCGACCGGCTCGTACTCGGTCTTCGGGGACGACGACGCTCGGCGAGCCGTCGTGAGCGCACTGACAGACGCCGGGTACGAGGTCAGCGTGGAGCGCGTGCCGCTCCTGCAACGCATCGGCGTCACCGACGGCTTGGATCAGACCCTGGCCCTGGTCGGAGCACTCGTCTCGGGATGCGTGGCGCTCTGCCTGATGACGACCGTCGGGGCCCCTCGCCGCAGCGCAGTCCGCCGACTGCACGGAGACACCACAGCCGCCATCGTCGTCCAGGAGCTGGCTGAGCTCCGGACCGCCGTGCTCGTCACCGCCATCGGAGCACCCGTCGCCGCCATCGGGCTCTGGTTCTACAACGGGCTCGCTTCGGCACCGACCCTCGCCGCAGCGATCTCAGTGTTCCACGTGGGGCTGCTCGTTCCGGTCGTCGTCGCGCACACGATCGGCACGGTGGTCGCGTGTCGACAGCCGTTGGCTGGCGCACTTCGGGGCGCTCGACCAGCGGGCGCGCTCCTGCTCGTCGCACAGATCGCACGGGTGCCCGCGCTGCTGTTGCTCGTCGCGGCCGTCTTCGAACTGACCGGGGCGGTGACCACCGCGCGACAGGGAACGGCAGAACGGGATCTTCGGGCGGCCGGCGAAACCGTCCAGCTCTGGGTCACCCCGGATCCCCGCCCGGTCGAGGAGCAGGCCTACTGGGACCGCATCGGTGACTTCGCCGGCGGGGCACTCGAGCGGCGTGATGCATTCCTCGCCGCTGCGGTCGAGGTGTCGAGTGGCCGAGGGAAGTCGATGGTTCCTGCGCTCGTCGTCGACCAGGGCTACCTCGCCCTGCAGGACGTCCGTTCCGAGGACGGGGCACGCATCACCACCGACGGCGCGGAGATCGCCGTGTGGATGCCTGCCGACAGTGACCTCTCCCGCGAGCGGCTCGTCGAGGGTCTGACCGACTGGCAGTTGCGGGATGCACCCGACGCCCTCCTTGAGCACGTCACCGGCGGCACGCTGGCCCGCCAGCAGGTCTACTCGTACCCGGACGACGCGTCGTCGCGCGCGTGGCTCGACGATGCCGTGATCGTGGTCGTCCCCACGCCGGTCGACGTCTTCTCGGCCGATGAACTCGGATCGTGGTTGTCGACCGGAGACGTCGTCTTCACGTCCCGTGCTGCCGCCGAGCGGTCGATCGGCGCGTCGGGGCTCCGCGACGAGTTCAGCGCGGTCGTCGCGGTGGGTCAGTCTGCGGCGGAACAGGCACGGCACGCAGCGACGACCGTGGCGATCGGGACGGGCACCCTGGTCAGCACCCTCGCTGTCAGCGTCATGCTCGGGATGGTCGCCACGATCGCGCACCGACGCCGTCACGGCCGTGCGCTGTTCGCGAAGTTCACCAGTGGCGTCTCGCCCGTCCGCACCGATGCTGGCCTGCTGGTAATCGAAGCCGGTCTGGTCTCGATCTCCGTCGTCGCCGTCGTCAACACCTGGTGGTCGCAACGCCCGGACGGGAGCGGTCTCAGATCGTCACTCGACCCGGTCGCGCAGTCGGCCGGAGTCGCCGGGGCGCTCGCGCTCGTGACGCTCGCGGCGGTGAGCGCCACGAGCCTCGTCGTCATGGCCGTCACGGCACGGAGCACTGCACGCAACCGAGGGAACGGATCACGATGATCGAGGTACGGAACGCATCGAAGCGTCGTGGAGGCCGTGCACTGTGGCACGACCTGACGTTCGAGGTGGCAGGCGGAGAGATCGTCGGCTTGGTCGGGCCGAGCGGCTGCGGGAAGTCGACGCTGCTCGACTGTGTCGGGCACGTCGATGCGCTCGACGGCGGCACGATCCGGATCAACGGAGAGTCGGCGGGCTCGAACGAGCGGCGGGCACGACTGATCCGGCGGCGCCACCTCGGGTACCTGTTCCAGGACTTCGGGTTGGTACCCGACATGACGGTCCAGTCGAACGTCGACGTGGTTCGCCTGCCGGACGGACGGCGGAGACACCGAGGCATCCGGACGGGCGAGGCCCTCGACCGTGTCGGTCTGGCTGGACGCGGAACGGACCGCGTCCACGAACTCAGCGGCGGCGAGCAGCAACGCGTCGCGATGGCGCGGCTCCTGGTGAAGCGTCCGTCGGTCATCCTCGCCGATGAACCGACGAGTGCCCTCGACGACGACAACGCGGCGATGGTGCTCGACCTACTGGGCGAGCTGGCGGCTGGCGGAGCGGCCGTCCTGATCGCGACACACTCGTCATCGGTCGAAGCGCGCGCCGCACGGAGCATCACGCTCAGCGGACCCGCTGGCTGACGGGTCAGGCGTTGGCGACGAGCCAGGCGAACTGCTCGTCGGAGAGCAGCCGATCGGTCCAGACCTGCCCCTCGACGCCGGCGGCCGCACGGTTCTGCGCGGCGGGAGCCCCCTGCCACACCAGCGACAGCCCGGCACGACGCAGCACGGCTGCAGAAGCAGGGTTGTTCGTGAGCACCCGGCCGGTCACCGGGACGTCCGGAGCGGTGTCGGCGGCGGCACGCACGGCAGCGAGAGCGATCTCGGACGCGAAGCCCTGCCCCCATGCCGCGGGCGCCAGGCGGTAGCCGAGGTTCCAGACCCCACCGGCGGTCATGTCGACCCCGCCCACGCCGACGAAGGCGTGGTCGGAGGCGCTCCGGACTGCCCAGGATCCGAGGCCGTGGCGTGCACGCCCGCCGATCTTGCGCTGCACCATGTCCACGCTCGAACTCCGCGCCACGTGCCGACCCGTGGGCAGGTGCTGCCACGTGCGGGCGTCCGAGAAGAGCGTGTGCACGTCGTCGATGTCGGCCGGGGTCAGCGGGGTGAGGAGGAGGCGATCCGTTCGGATCTCCTGCGAGGGGGTCAGGAGCTGGTGGACCATGCACCGATCATGCCGCCGACCCCCGACATCCGTGTGAACACCACGCGACGTTTGCGGAAGCCCGCAGATGGTGAGCAGGAATGGTCGAGTGGCTCGAAGCAACCCGACCACTTCTGCTCACGAAGCGGAACGACCGACGCTAGTCGAGCAGGAGCGCGGGCTCCTCGAGCACCGAGGCGACGTCGTGCACGAAGCGGGACGCCACGTCACCGTCGACGACACGGTGGTCGAACGACGCACCGATGGTGGTCACCATGCGCGAGCGGACCTCGCCGTCGACGACCCACGGCTTCGGCTTGATCGTGCCCATGGCGACGATCGCGACCTCTCCCGGGTTGAGGATCGGGGTCCCCGTGTCCATGCCGAACACCCCGATGTTCGTGATCGACACCGTGCCGTTCGCCATCTGCTTCGGCGTGGTCTTGCCGTCGCGGGCGGTCAGGGTGAGTTCCTCGAGCGCCTGCGCCAGCTCGAGCAGCGACATGTCCTGCGCGTCCTTGATGTTCGGCACGATGAGCCCGCGCGGGGTCGCCGCGGCGATGCCGAGGTTCACGAAGTGGTGGACGATGATCTCGCGGTCGGTCCAGGTCGAGTTCACCGAGCGGTTCCGGCGGACGGCCCAGATGACGGCCTTCGCAACGATGAGCAGCGGCGAGACCTTGACGCCGGCGAACGTCGGCGAGGCCTTGAGGCGCTTGACGAACTCCATCGTGTGGGTCGCGTCGACGTCGACGAACAGCGACACGTGCGGTGCCGTGAACGCGGACGTGGTCATCGCGGTGGCGATGGCCTTGCGGACGCCCTTGACCGGGATCGTCTCGCTGCGGACCTCACCCCACTCCGGCGTCTCGATGTTCCGGAAGACGCTGGCCTGCTTCGCGTGCCGGATGACGTCGTCGCGGGTGACCTCGCCGGCCAGACCGGTCGCGACGATCTCGGTCAGTTCGACGCCGAGGTCCTTCGCGAGCTTCCGGATCGGCGGCTTCGCCAGCACGTTGGTCGCGGTGCTCTGCTTGTGCGCGGAGCCCGTCCCGAGGGCGCTGATCGCCTCGGCGGTGCTCTCCTCGCCCGGGTCGACGGAGGCTTCCGCCGCCGCGGCGGTGTCCACACTGGAGGCGCGGCTCGCCTCGGCCGCGAGCGCTGCGGCCCGGCGGGCGCCCGGCTTGCGACGGGAGGGCGACGAGGTCGCCGAGCCGTAGCCGACGAGGACGGCACCGGAGGACTCGTCGGTGCCCTGGACGGTCGCGTCGACGGCGACCGGCTGGACCGGCGCCGCCGGCGCGGCGGCAGGGGCAGGTGCTGCCGGTGCGGGGGCAGCGGCGCGTGTCGGCACCGCCGCGGGAGCGGGAGGGGTCTGCGCGACCGGAGCCGACGGGGCGGCAGCGGTCGGAGGGGTGGACGCGACAACGGGCGAGACCGGGGCGGTCTGGGCGACGGGCGCCGCGCCTCCAGGCTGTTCCGCAGGCGGTGTGAGGGCCGCACCGGAGGCGACCGACGCGTCCGAGTCGACGCGGATGATCGGCTTGCCCACCTCGACCGTGTCCCCCTCGGAAACGAGCAGACCCGTGACGGTGCCGGCGAACGGCGACGGCAGCTCGACGAGCGACTTCGCGGTCTCGATCTCGACGAGCACCTGGTCGACGGCGATCTCGTCCCCGATCGCGACGCGCCACTGCACGATCTCGGCCTCGGTGAGACCTTCACCCACGTCGGGCAGGGGGAATTCGGCGGCGGCCACTACGGCTCCTTCGCGGATCTGGTCGTGCTCGGTCGGACGGGTCAGTAGGCGAGGGCGCGGTCGACGGCCTCGAGGATGCGGTCGGCGTCCGGCAGGTGCAGGTGCTCGAGCTTCGACACCGGGAACGGCACGTCGAAGCCGGAGACCCGCAGCGGCGGTGCCTGCATCGTGTAGAACGCCCGCTCGGCGACGGTCGCGGCGATCTCGCTACCGACACTGACGAAGCCGGAGGCCTCTTGTGCGATGACCAGGCGACCGGTCTTGCGGACGGAGGCGAGCAGCGGCTCCCAGTCGATCGGCGAGATCGAGCGGAGGTCGATGACCTCGCAGCTGGTGCCCTCGGCCTCGGCGATGTCCGCCGCCTGCATCAGGGTGGCGACCATGGCGCCGTGCCCGACCAGGGTGACCTCGGTGCCGGTGCGGGCGACGCGGGTGGTGTGCATCGGGACGTGGCCGTCGACCAGGTCCACCTGGCCCTTGGGCCAGTAGCGGGACTTCGGCTCGAGGAAGACCACCGGGTCCTTCGACGCGATGGCCTCCTGGATCATCCAGTAGGCGTCGTTCGGGGTGCTCGGGCTGACGACCCGCAGGCCCGGGGTGTGCGCGAAGTACGCCTCGGGGGACTCCTGGTGGTGCTCCACGGCGCCGATGTGGCCGCCGTAGGGGATGCGGATGACGACGGGCAGCGACATGTGTGCCGGCAGGCGGTTCGCCATCTTCGCGAGCTGCGAGGTGATCTGGTCGAAGCCGGGCCACACGAAGCCGTCGAACTGGATCTCGACGACCGGGCGGTAGCCGCGCAGGGCGAGGCCGATCGCGGTGCCGATGATGCCGGCCTCGGCGAGCGGGGTGTCCCGCACGCGCTCGGCGCCGAAGCGGTCCTGCAGGCCCTCGGTGATGCGGAAGACGCCGCCCAGCTGGCCGATGTCCTCGCCCATCAGCAGGACCTTGTCGTCCGCTTCCATGGCCGCGGCGAGCCCGGCGTTGAGGGCCTTGGCCATCGGCAGGGTCGGGGTGGGGTCGCTCGGGACCTCGCCGGCGCCCGGGTGGGAGCGCAGGGTGTAGTCGAAGAGCTGCTCGGTGGTGCTCATGCGTGGGCGCCCCCTTCGAAGCCGGCCTCGTACTGGGCGAGCCAGGCCTTCTGCTCGGTGATCCGCGGGTGCGGTTCGCGGTACACGTTGTCGAACATGACGTCGACGGACGGTGCGGTCAGGGCGACGGTGCGGCGTCGGACGTCGGCGGCGATGTCCTCGCCCTCTTCGTCGAACGCGGCGAACTGCTCGTCCGTCGCACCCTTCGAGCGCAGGTACGCCTCGGACCGGACGATCGGGTCGCGGAGGACCCACTCCTCGAGCTCGCCGTCGGCGCGGTACCGGCTCGGGTCGTCGGAGCTGGTGTGCGCACCGATGCGGTATGTGTCGGCCTCGATGAAGGCCGGGCCCTGGCCGCTGCGGGCGTGCTCGGTCGCGACGACCGAGGCCGTGTAGGACGCGAGGATGTCGTTGCCGTCGATCAGGACGCTCGGGATCCCGAAGCCGCGCGGGCGGTCGACGAGCGGCGTCGGGGACTGCACCGACACCGGCACCGAGATGGCCCAGTGGTTGTTCTGCAGGAAGAAGACGACCGGCGCCTTGGTCGACGCGGAGAACACGAAGGCCTCGTTCACGTCGCCCTGGCTGGTGGCGCCGTCGCCGAAGTAGACGATCGAGCAGGCGTCGCGGTCCGGGTCGCCCGTGCCGACGTCGCCGTCGAGCTTCTGGCCGAGCGCGTACCCGGTGGCGTGCAGGGTCTGCGAGCCGATCACCAGCGTGGAGATGTGCGTGTTGCCACGCTGGTCCGGGTCCCACCCGCCGTGGGTCTGCCCGCGGTACATCGCGATGATCTCCATCGGCTCGACGCCGCGGTGCATCGTGACGGCGTGCTCGCGGTAGGACGGGAACACGTGGTCCTGGGCGCGCAGGGCGAAGGCCGAGCCGGTCTGTGCCGCCTCCTGCCCGTGGCTGGGCACCCACAGGCCGAGCTGGCCGGTGCGCTGGAGGTTGTGGCCGGCGTGGTCGAACCGACGGGTGAGCACCATGCGGCGGTGCATCGCCAGCAGGGTCTCGTCGGGGATCGCCCGCGCGGCGGCGGCGAACTCGGCGTTCTCGTCGGTCTCCACGAACCGCCCCTCGGGGTCGAGGAGCCGGACGGTGGTCGTCGCGGGAGCCGCGGCGCGGAATGACATGCGGGCCAGCGTAGCGCCAGGCACTAGTCGGCCACCTGGAGGTCCCCCACAAGTGAGCGGGCTGTTTGGAGGAGCGTTTCCACAGCTTCGTGCTCGCCGATCGAGATGCGGATGCCCTCTGGCGGGAAGGCCCGGACGATGATGCCGGCGTCCTCGAACGCGGCCGCCGCGGTCGCCGTCCGCTCGCCCGTCGGCAGCCAGAGGAAGTTGCCCTGGGCGTCGGGGACGTCCCAGCCCTGGGCCCGGAGCTCGACGACGATCCGGTCGCGCAGGGTGGCGATCTCGGTCACGCGTCCGAGCAGTTCGGCCTCGCGTTCCAGGCTGGCGAGCGCCGCCGCCTGGCCCTGGGCGGTCACGGACAGCGGGATGGCGCAGGCGCGGACGGCGTCGAGCACGTAGTCCGGACCGAGCGCGTAGCCCACCCGGAGGCCGGCGAGCCCGTACGCCTTCGAGAAGGTGCGGAGGACCACGAGGTTGGGGTGCGCGGTGAGCAGCGGGTGGCCGTGCACGGCGGCCTCGTCGGTCACGAACTCGGCGTATGCCTCGTCGAGCACGACCAGCACCGACTGCGGCACCGCGGCCATGAACGCGTCGAACTCCGCGGCGGTCACGATCGGCCCCGTCGGGTTGTTCGGCGAGCAGACGAGCACCATGCGGGTGCGTTCGGTGACGGCCGCGGCCATCGCGTCGAGGTCGTGCCCGCCGTCGGCGCGGTTCGGCACCTGCACGCTGGTGGCGCCGGCGACCGTGACGACGCCCGGGTACGCCTCGAACGAGCGCCACGCGTAGACGATCTCGTCGCCGGGGCCCGAGGTCGCGCGGGCGAGTTCGTGCAGGATCGCGACACTGCCCGGGGCGACGTGCACCTGCTCGGCGGTCAGCCCGAAGCGGTTGGCCAGCACGGCGCGCAGGGCGAGGGCGGTGGCGTCGGGGTAGCGGTTGTACGAGGTCTGGGCCTGCACGGCCTCGACGACCCCGGGGAGCGGCGGGAACGGGTTCTCGTTGCTCGACAGCTTGAAGGCGGAGTCGGACGCCTGTCGCCCCTGCTTGTACGCGGGGAGGACGGCCACCTCGGGCCGGATGTGCACACGCTGCTCGCTCACGGGTCCAGGCTACCGGCAGGCCCACGGCACCCACGAGGGGAACGAGGGCATCATGGGCGCATGCGATTCCTCGTCCGCCTCGTCGTCAACGCCCTCGCGCTCTGGCTCACCACGCTCATCGTCAGCGGCGTCTCCGTGACGCCGTTCGGTGACGGCGGGACCACTGCGACCGTCCTCACCTTCCTGCTCGTGGCGTTCGTGTTCGGTCTCGTGAACGCGGTGATCGGCACGCTCATCCGGATCGTGGCGTTCCCGCTCTACATCCTCACGCTCGGGCTCATCTCGTTCGTCGTGAACGCGATCCTGCTGCTCATCGTCGCGGGGATCTCGGAGGCGTTCGGCTTCGGGCTCGAGGTCGACTCCTTCGGCTGGGGCATCGTCGGTGCCTTCGTGCTCGCGGTCTTCGCCTGGCTGATCGGGCTCTTCGCCCGCCCGGTGCTCAACCGCCAGCGGGCGTGACCCCGGCGGACCTCGCGGAGGACCCCGCCCTGCGTCATGATGTGCTCATGACCCAGGACGTCGACGCCCCGTTCCGCGTCTCGTTCGTCTGCAGCGGCAACATCTGCCGCTCCCCCATGGCCGGTGTCGTGTTCGCGCAGATCGCCGCGGACGCCGGACTCGCCGACCGGTTCCAGGTGGAGTCGGCCGGCACCGGTGACTGGCACGTCGGCGAACCCGCCGACGAGCGCACGATCGCAGCGCTGGCGGCGCGCGGATACGATGGCAGCAGGCATCGCGCCCGTCAGTTCGACCCGGACCGGTTCCCGGACCTCGACCTGGTGGTCGCACTCGACCGCTCCCACGAGCGCATCCTGCGTTCGTGGGCCCCGACGATGGACGACTCCGCCAAGGTGACGCTCCTGTTGCGGTACGACGCCGCCTGGCCCCAGCAGACCGACGTGCCGGACCCGTACTACGCGGACCGGCACGAGTTCGACCGAGTGCTCTCGACCGTCGAACGGGCCTGCCGGGCGCTCTTCCACCAGCTCGAGCCGGCAGTCCGTCAGGGAGCCCCATGACCCCCCTTCCCCCGCAGCCGATCAGCCCGCTCGACGGGCGCTACTACCCGATCGTGCACACGGTGGGCGAGCACCTCTCCGAGGCCGGCCTCAACCGCGCGCGCATCGTGGTCGAGGTCGAGTGGCTCATCTTCCTGACCGACCACGCGATGTTCACCACCTCGCCGCTCAGCGTCGACGACAAGGCAGCACTGCGCCGGATCGTCGAGACCTTCGGCCAGGACCAGATCGCGGAGCTCGCCGAGATCGAGGCGACGACCCGTCACGACGTCAAGGCTGTGGAGTACTTCGTGCGCCGCCGGCTGTCCGAGCTCGGGCTCGACGCGATCGCCGAACTCACCCACTTCGCTGCCACGAGCGAGGACGTCAACAACCTGTCCTACGCACTCACCGTGCGGGACACCGTCGACCAGGTCTGGCTGCCCGGCTTCCGTGCCGTGCTCGAGAAGCTCCGGACGCTCGCCGTCGAGCTGAAGAGCGTGCCGATGCTCTCGCACACCCACGGTCAGCCGGCCACCCCGACGACGCTCGGCAAGGAGCTCGCGGTCGTCGTCTACCGGCTCGAGCGCGTGCTCGCCCAGATCGAGGGCGGCGAGTACCTCGGCAAGTTCTCCGGCGCGACCGGCACCTTCTCAGCACACCTCGCCGCCGACCCCGAGGCCGACTGGCCCGCGCTGTCCCGCGAGTTCGTCGAGGGCCTCGGCCTGACGTGGAACCCGCTCACCACGCAGATCGAGTCGCACGACTGGCAGGCCGAGCTGTACGACCGGGTACGTCACGCCAACCGGATCCTGCACAACCTGGCCACCGACGTGTGGACCTACATCTCGATGGGGTACTTCACGCAGATCCCCGTGGCGGGTGCCACCGGGTCGTCGACGATGCCGCACAAGATCAACCCGATCAAGTTCGAGAACGCCGAGGCGAACCTCGAGATCTCGTCGGCGCTCTTCTCGACGCTGTCCGAGACCCTCGTGACCAGCCGACTGCAGCGAGACCTGACCGACTCCACCACGCAGCGGAACATCGGCGTCGCGTTCGGGCACTCACTGCTCGCGCTCGACAACCTGCGCCGCGGACTGGGCGAGATCGCCGTGAACGAGGTCAAGCTCGCCGACGACCTCGACCACAACTGGGAGGTCCTCGCCGAGGCGATCCAGACGGTCATCCGTGCCGAGGTCACCGCCGGGCAGTCGAACATCGAGGACCCCTACGCGATGCTCAAGGAGCTCACGCGGGGCAAGCGGGTGAGCCAGCAGGACCTCATCGTGTTCGTGAACCGTCTGGACATCTCCGACGGCGCGAAGGCCCGGCTGACCAACCTGACGCCGGCGACCTACACGGGCCTGGCGGACGAGCTGGTCGACCACCTCGACGTCTGAGCACGACGGACCGGCGGCCGGACGGTCGTCGGTCCGTCATCGGATCCGCGTCCGGGGGGTGCGGAATCCTGAGCGGTTCGATAGGTTCGTATCGCTGAGTACATCTCAGCACGGGGGGCGTCGCAGTGGATGCACCCTGTCCACTGACCGGATGGATCTCCACACCGTGCTTCGTTCTCGCATCACCGCGGCCGCCGTCGGCGCCACCGTGCTCGGCGTCTCCGCCGCCCTCGTCCCGACGGTCTCGACCGCCCTGGTGACGAGCACCGCTGCTTCGGCCATCGTCACCTGGACCGACTCGGCCGACGACTTCACCGCCGCGCCGACCGGCACCTTCCCGCTGACCGACCAGTGGTACTGGGCGTCCGTGACCGACCTGGACGGTGGCGGTTCGATCACCGACCACGCCACGCTGGACGAGGACGGCCTGTCCGTCTCCGAGGGCGAGGCCGTCGGCCTGGTCCGCGGCCTGAACAAGCCCGTCCCCCCGAGCAGCGTCCCCGCCCTCGCCGCCGGCATCAGCATGACGACCACCGGCGCGACGAGCTTCGGTCTCGCGGTCCAGGAGGGCGGCGACACCAGCGCGCAGACCGTGGTCTTCGCCACGGACGCGCCCGAGACCGGTGACGGCGTCGGCATCTCCGACGGCACCAGCAACTGGATCGACCCCGCGACCGGCGAGGTCGAGTCGACGACGGAGCTCACGGCCGACCTCGAGGCCGCCGACGCGCAGGTCGTCGGGTACGTCGTCTACGTCGGCATCGACGTCGCCGCCGACACCACGGCCCCGCCGACGCCCGAGCCGACCGAGACGCCCGCTCCGACCGACGAGCCCACCCCGGCCCCGACCGTCGACGGCACCCCGGCACCGAGCGCGCTGCCCAGCAGCGAGCTGAAGAGCCTCGCCGCCCCGCTCGAGGCGAACGGTCAGTCCCTCGCCGCCGACGCCAGCGGTTCGATCTCCGCGCTGCGCATCGACGACACCACGACGTACTTCACGCCGCAGCCCACCGCGGCCGCCGAGCTCCTCACCCCGACGGCCACGCTGACCGAGGCCACCACCACCGGTGTCCGCATCCAGGGCTCGGGCTTCGCTCCGAACGAGCTCGTCGGCGCCGGAGTCGGCACCGGCGCCCAGGGCACCGACATCCCCGGGGTCGCGTTCCGCGCCGACGCCGACGGCAACGTCTCCGGCACCATCGTCCTGCCCGCCGACTTCGTGAACACCGCCGGCGCGTACAGCGTCGGTCTCGTCGGCGCCTCGTCGGCGCAGGCCGCGCAGGCCGCGCTCACCGTCACGGCCGACCCGGCCGCTGCCGGTGACCCGGGCACGGCACCGGTCGCCGTCCCGGTGCCCGGAACGGCGAACTTCACGGGCTGATCTTGCCGATCCTCCCGACCGAGCCACGGCGGCGTGCGACTGTGATCGCCGCCGCCGTGGCCGTCGTCTGCGCAGGGGCCGTCGCGTTCGTCGCGCTCGGTCCCCTGTCAGCCGCGCCCGCCCCGACACCGACCCGGTCCGTCGCGGCACCGACGCCCACCCCCACGACGACACCGGAGCCGACGCGGTCGGCAGCACCCGTCGACGCGCTCGACGCCCCGGCCAGCACCACGGTCGCTGCCGTGACCGGCGCGTCCGTCCCGGTCAGCGCGAGCGCGGGCGGCACGGCGACACAGACCCTCGAGAACCCGCAGGCATCCGGCGCGCCGCTCGTCTTCCGGGTCGTCGACCAGCAGGACGGCTGGGCGGAGGTGCAGCTCGCACAGCGCCCGAACGGCAGCACCGGCTGGGTGCCGACCAGCGCCGTCACCCTGACCGAGGACCCGTACGCGATCGTCGTCACCCGCTCGACGAAGACGCTCGACCTGTACAAGGACGGCAAGGTCGTCGACAGCTACCCCGTCGCCACCGGTACCGGGGGCACCCCGTCGCCGACCGGTCGGTTCGCGCTGACCGAGCTGCTCGCGCCGACCAACGAGGGCTACGGCCCGTACGCGTACGGCACGACGGCGTTCTCGGACGTGCTCAACTCGTTCGGCGGTGGCCCCGGCCAGATCGGGCTGCACGGCACGGAGGACACGTCGAGCATCGGCACCGCCGCCTCGCACGGCTGCATCCGCATGCACAACGCCGACATCACGGCGCTGGCGGAGCGCCTGCCGCTCGGCACGCCGTTCCAGGTGCGCTGACGTTCCAGGTGCGCTGACGTTCCAGGTGCGCTGACAGGCGGCCTGGAGGCACGGCGTGCGCCCGGCGGTGGGCGCCACCGTCTCAGGTGGTGACGTCCAGGGCGACGGCGACCAGCGCCTCCAGGACGGTGTGCACCACGGGACGGACGGCACGGTCGGGGCGGACCAGTGCCTCGATGCGGCGTCCGGCACGGACGTCGGCGAGCTCCGCCAGGTGGAAGCGCCCCGCGGCCCGCGTGCCCGACGTGTACCGCGGGACGAGTGCGATGCCGTGGCCGCCCGCCACCAGGTTCTCGATGACCGGCAGGTGGATCGTGCGGAACGCGACACTCGGCGGGGTGTCCGTCGCCGCGGCCATCGCGTGCAGCACCCGGTCGATCGGGTAGCCCTCCGGCACGCCGATCCAGCGTTCCCCGACGACCTCGTCGATGCCCACGCGCGCGCGGCCGGCCAGCGCGTGCCCGGGCGGCAGGGCGACGTCGAGGGGTTCGCGGAGCAGCGGCACGGTGTCGACCGATCCCTGGTCCGCCGGGCGGACGCCGTCGGACCGGTGCCCGACGACCACGTCGTGGTCGGCCGCGAGCGGTGCGAACTCCCCCTCGCTGACGTCCACGTCGACCAGGGTCAGCGCGATGCCCGGGTGCGCCTGCATCCGGGTGAGCACGCCGGGCAGCAGCAGTTCCGCCGCCGACGGGAAGATCGCCAGCGACACCGGTCCGGTCGTGCCGCCGAGGTGCTCCTGCCAGGCGGCATCCACCCGCGCGATCGCGGTCGCGACCCCGGACGCCAGGCCCGCGAGCACTTCGCCGTGCGGGGTCAGCCGGACCCCGCGCCCGACGCGTTCGACCAGCGGGACGCCGACCTGCCGCTGCAGCGTCTGCAGCTGCTGGGAGACGGCGCTCGGTGTGCGGTGGGTGGCCTCGGCGACGGCCGTGACGCTGCCGCGCTCGGCGAGCTCCCGCAAGACCGCCAGCAGCTGCACGTCGAAGTCGACCATGCAGGGACCCTACATCGTCGTTCGCGAAGGTTTCGATGGACCTACAACGTGCTGGCCGGGACGATGAGGAGCATGACCACCCGAGACCGCCTCCTCGCCGTTGTCGTCGCCGTGGTCTGGGGACTGAACTTCCCCGCGACGGCACTCGCGCTCGAGCACTTCCCGCCGTTCCTGCTCGCGGCGCTGCGGTTCACGATCCTGGCGGTCCCGACGCTGCTGTTCGTGCCGCGGCCGCGGATCCCGTTCGGGCGACTGCTGCTCGTCGGTCTCGGGCTCGGCGTGCTGCAGTTCTCGTTCCTCTACCTCAGCATGGCGTCCGGCATGCCGTCAGGGCTGGCCTCGCTCGTGCTGCAGGCCTCCGCGCCGTTCACGGTGGTGCTGGCCGGGGTGTTCCTGCGCGAGCGGCTGACCGGCCGGCAGGTCGTCGGGGTCACCGTCGCCGTGGCCGCCCTCGCCGCGATCGCCCTGCACCGTTCCCAGACCGCTGCGCTGCTGCCCGTCGTGCTCGCACTGTGCGGTGCGCTGGGGTGGGCGATCGGCAACGTCGCGACCCGGCGGGCGGGGGCCGCGAACCCGCTGCACCTGACCCTGTGGTGGTCCGTCGTGCCGCCGGTCCCGATGGTCGTGCTGTCGCTCGTGGTCGAGGGCCCGGACCGCATCGGCACCGCTCTCGGTTCGGCGTTCACGGCGGCCGCGCTGCCCGCCGACCTCGGCCTGCTCTACATCGTGGTCGTCGCGACCCTGGTGGGCTACGGCATCTGGTCGCGGCTGCTGGCGGCCTACCCCTCGAGCACGGTCGCGCCGTTCTCGATGCTCGTGCCCGTGGTCGGGGTGCTCGCGTCGTGGGCGGCCTTCGGCGAGGTGCCCGACCTGGTCGAGGTGCTCGCCGGCGCGGTCGTCGTGGCCGCCGTGCTGTGGTCGTCGCGACCGGCGCGGGACCGTGGGCCACGGCCGGCCCCCGTCGACGAGGGCGTACGACGTGCCGCGGCCGTGTCGCCGAGGACGCACGACGTGCCGCACGGACCGCTCGCGAGCGGCAGTCCGCGCGACCTCGACCCGGCGCTCAGCCCCGGTGCTGGCGACGCTCCGCGATGATCCCGGCGAGCGCCCCGCGCAGGTGCGGGTACCGGAACTCGTAGCCGGCCTGGGTCAACCGGGTCGGCACCACCCACCGGCTCTTCAGCACGAGTTCGGTCTCGGTGCGGATCGCGAACGACCCGAGCTCGAGCATCCACCGCCAGGTCGGCACGCCGAACCGGCGCCCGACGGCGTCGCGGAGGGTCGCCATCACGGTGCGGTTGTCGGACGGGTTCGGGCTCGAGATGTTCACCGGCCCCTCGATCTCCGGGTGGTCGCGGAGGAACCGGATCGACCCGAGGACGTCGGCGATGTGTACCCAGCTGAAGCGCTGCCGACCGTGCGTGGGCCGGTGGTGGTGGTACGTGCCGGCGCGGAGCCGGGAGCGCGTCGGCACCCACGGCCCGTCGTACTGCGGCCCGCCGAGGCCGGCCTGCGCGAGCCGGAGGAGCGGCAGCAGGGCGCTGCCGTCGCCGAACACGATCGCCATCCGGAGCGCCACACGACGGGTGCCGGGCAGGTCGGCGCCGAAGAAGGCGTCCTCCCACGCGCGGGCGACGGAGACCGAGAACCCCTCGCCGATCTCCCCCGTCGCTTCGTCCTGCGGTCGGTCGTCGGCGTGCCGGTAGATCGTCGCGGTCGAGGCGTTCATCCACAGCGGTGTCGGGTGCTCGGACGTGCGGATGGCCTCGGCGAGCTCGAGCGTGGTGTCCACCCGCGAGCGCATGATCTCCGCACGGTTGCGTCGGCCGTAGCGGCAGTTGACGCTCTTGCCCGCCATGTTCACGACCATCGCGGCGCCGTCGACGAGTTCCCGGATGCGCATGGTGTTGCCCCACACGGCGTCGCCGGTCCGGCCGATGGTGACGACCCGGTACCCCTCTTCCGTGAAGGCGTCCCGCAGGTACCGCCCCACGAAGCCGCTCGCTCCCGCGATCACGACGCGGCCCTTCTGGTCGCTCATCTCATCCCCGTTCTGTGTCCGGCGCGATCTCGTACCGGAACGCCCCCTCGTACCGGTACAGCGTGCCGAGCACCGGTGCCGAGAGCACCAGGGACACGCGCTGGAGGTCCGCTTCGTCATCGAATCGTTCCATCAGCGTCACACGCGGGCTCAGGGCGACCGGGAGGCGCAGATCGCGTCCCAGCGCACGGAACGTCACGCGCGTGGAGACCAGGCGCAGGGCGCCCGCGTCGGGACCGTCAGCGTCGACCTGCGCCCGCAGACGCGCGCTGACACGCCCGCAGCGACCGAGGTGGTCGACCAGGCCGTCCGGTTCGGCGGTGATGGCGTCCACCATCGTGCGGGCGCCCGAACGGAACCGGAAGGTGCGGTGCGCGCGGACGGCGGGGCGGGCCTCCAGGCCGTTGCCGGGTCCACGACGGACGCGAGCCGGCCGGTTCTCGACCGTGAACGGGACGTCCCGCTCCCAGACCGGGAACATGACGGAATCGCGGGCGAACACCGCGAGCACCGGCCAGAGCCACCGACGTGGGGTGCCGACGACGTCGAAGACGCCCTCGCCGCGGCCGACGTGCCCGGGCGGGACGGGGCCGAAGTACGTGCGGAGCCGCGGGTGCAGCCGAGCCAGCACGTCCGGCGGTGTGGACAGCTCGTAGGGCGACCGGCTCACGGTTCGATCCTGGCATGTCGTCAGTGCGGATCCCTACGATGTCGCACATGGGACACGACCACGGGCACGGCGCCGGGCACGCCTCGGAGCGCGCCCTGCTCATCGCGTTCTGCATCTCGGCGGGCATCCTGCTCGCCGAGGTCGTGGGCGCCGTGGTCACGGGTTCGCTCGCGCTGCTCGTCGATGCCGGGCACATGGTCGTCGACACCGGCGGACTCGGCATCGGGCTCGTCGCGACGCGGCTCGCCCGCCGGTCCCCGACTGCACAGCGCACCTGGGGCTTCCAGCGGGCCGAGGTCCTCGGGGCCACCGCGCAGGCCGCGATCCTGCTCGCCGTCGGGGTCTACGTGATCATCTCGGCGGTCCAACGGCTGTTCGTGCCGGAGGAGATCCACTCCGGGCCGCTGCTCGTCTTCGGCATCGTCGGACTCGTCGGCAACCTGGTGGCCTACGCGGTGCTGCTGCGGGCCTCGGGCGAGGGGTTCACGTCGCGCGCCGCCCGGCTCGAGGTCCTCAACGACACCCTCGGGTCAGTCGCCGTCATCATCGCCGCGATCGTGCTCATGCTGACCGGGTGGGAGCGGGCGGACTCCGTCGCCGCGATCCTGATCGGCCTGCTCATCCTGCCGCGGGCGATCCGGCTGCTGCGCGAGACCGCGAACGTGCTGCTCGAGTCGACGCCGCCGGGGCTCGACCTCGACGACGTGCGTGGTCACATCCTCGAGCTCGACCACGTCATCGCGGTGCACGACCTGCACGCGACGCTCGTGGCGACCGGGGTGCCGAACCTGACAGCGCACGTGGTCGTCGACGACCACTGCTTCTCGACGGCGCACGCCCCGGCGATCCTCGACGAGCTGCAGCGGTGCGTGGCGGAGCACTTCGACGTGCCGGTGGAGCACTCGACGTTCCAGTTGGAGCCGGTGTCACACCGGCGGCACGAGTACGAGGTGCACGCGTAGGGTCCGCGCTCGGGCGTGTGGGCGTCGGTCGGGGTCGCTTCGGCTTCGCGACGATCCACCAGGTGATCGACGCGTGGTCTGTCGCAGAACGGGTGTCCGCAGGTGCCGCGTCAGCAGTCGTCGGTGCGCGTGGGGTACGCCGTGATCACCCGGTCGGTGGTGGCCGAGACGATCACCTTGACCCAGGGCTCGTCGTCGGGGCGTGAACCGTCGTCGAACCGGACGGGTGCGGCGTAGCAGACCTTGCCGTCGCCGGCGTCGAGCGGGAACCCGGGGCGCGGGTCCTCGAGCGCCGTCTGCACCGCGGTGAGCATGGCGTCGTCCCAGTCGCGCGAGCCGTGCCCGGTGACGACGTCCTGCCAGTCGGCGGTGTGCCGCACCCGGATGTGCTCGTAGCCCTGGGCAGCGGTGCCGCACTGCAGGGTGACGCGGCCCAGGGCCTCGGTCTCGTACTGCGCGACGGCCGCCCGGGTCGTGGTGTCGCACCGGCCGAGCGCGGTGCTGCCGGGCATGTCCGGTCCGGTGCGGGTGATCGTGACGGTGCCGTCACCGGCGGCCGTCGGCGCGTCGCTGGGCGTCCGTGAGGCCGAGCCGGCACCGATGGTCGGGTCGTCCGCGCCCTGCCGTGCCGTCAGGAACAACCCGCCGGCGAGGAGACCGGCGGCCACCACGGCCGCGACGCCGGTGAGCACGGGACGGTTGCGGTTCCGGGGCACGCGCCCAGTATGCCGGGAGTTCGACCGCACGACGGAACCAGGCTCCGGACACGGCACCGCGCGATCGCGTGGTGCGGTGTCCGGAACCTGGTTCCGGGCGGACGGGAGGCCCGCCACACGTCAGGCGCGCGCGGCCAGCCGGGTGCCGGCGACGACGGCCAGGACGGCGACGAGCACCACGTACCCGATCAGGACGGGGAGCGTCGGGATCACCAGCAGCGCCGCCCCGACGGCCACGACCGGCACGGTGAGCCCGGCGTACGCGATGAGGAACGTGGCGGCGAGCACGCCGCCCCGGCGCTCCGGGCCGACCAGTGCTGCGGCGCTGCCGATCGCGGCGCGGAACAGCAGGCCGACGCCGGCTCCCGCGACGACTCCGCCGCCGATGAACCCGGCGACCTGCAGCAGGACCGCGGCGACGGCGAGGACGACCAGTCCGACGACCAGGAGCACCATGCCGAGCCGGATCTGCGCACGCTGCGACAGTCGGGCGAAGACGATCTGCGAGAGCGCGCTCGCGGCGAAGACCCCGAAGGTCGTGGCACCGGCGGCCAGGCGGTCGGTGACGTGGAAGGTGGTGCCGAGGAAGCTCGGCGCGACCGAGGTGAAGAGGCCCTGCACGGCGAGCGCGGCGAACGCGGCTGCGCCGGCGGCCCAGAACGCGGCACCCTGCCCCTCGGGAGCCTGCATGCGCTGCGGGCGGTAGGCCACGGGCTGCTCGGGACGGTCGACCGTCTCCGGTGCGGCCAGCACGAGCACGAACGCGACGGCCAGCGCGATCACGAACACCACGTACGGGACCATGAGCGGCTGCCCGACGAACTCGGCGAGCGCTCCGCCGACCAGGGCGCCGAGCGACAGCCCCCCGAGGTTCACGGCTCCGGCGGCGACGCTCGCGCCCTTCGCAGAGTCGCTCGACCCGGTGGCACGGACCCGGAGCTCACCGAGGTGCGCCGTCGCGGTCGCCGTCAGCGTCCCGACGCCGAGGCCGGTCACGAGCCGGGCGAGGATGAGGCCGGTGACGTCGTTCCAGAGCAGGAACAGCACGGCGGCGACGAGTTCGAGGGCGATCGACACCAGGATGAGCGGACGGCGTCCGTGCACGTCGCTGAGGTGCCCCGCCAGGTACAGCGACCCGACGACCCCGACCCCGTACGCCGCGAAGATCACCGTCGTGGTGAAGGTCGGGAAGCCGTCGCGGGCCTGGTAGATGACGTAGAGGGGTGCGGGGACGGTCGCGAAGGCCATCACCGCGAGGAACGCGAAGGCGACGACCCAGAAGCCGAAACCGTGGCGCCGACGGGTGTGGACACGGCGTCCGCGCGGGGCGACGACACGGTCGCTCGCGGATGCGGGAGCGGCGGTGGTGGCGGGGACGGTGCCCGTCGGGGTGTCGGTGACGGTTGACATGCTCCGATGATCGCGCTCGCGGTGCATCGAGTCCAACGAATGCGCTTGATGTGCACGATCGATCTGCTCGATACTCGGACGATGGAGACCCGACTGCTCGAACAGTTCGTCACCGTCGCCGCCGAGGGCAGCGTCACCCGGGCGGCGGAACGGCTCTGGGCCGCGCAGTCCACGGTGTCCGCGGGCATCGCCTCGCTCGAGCGCAGCTTCGGCGTGCGGCTCTTCGACCGCACCGGACGACAGCTCGTGCTGACCCCCGCCGGCGAGGACCTGCTCCCCCACGCCCGCGCGGTGCTCGAGTCCCTCGACCGGATGCGCGACCTGGCCACCGCCGACGACGCCGACCTGCGGGGCCGGGTGCGGCTCGGCATCTTCACGAGCATGGACATCGTCGACCTGACGGGCGTGCTGCAGCGGTTCCGGCGGCAGCACCCGCTCGTCGCCGTGGAGCTGATGACCTCGCCGTCGGGGACGACCGGCCTCGTGCAGGACCTGGTCGCCGGGCGGCTCGACATCGCCTACACGGGCCTGCCCACCGTGCCCGCCGGCGTCGTCGTGGAGCCGTTGCGGGAGATGCCGTTCCGGGTGTTCACCGCGGCGGACCACCCGCTCGCCGGTCGGTCGTCGGTGTCGCTCGCCGAACTCGCCGATGAACCCTTCGTCGACACGGCGCACGGGTTCGGCAACCGGATCATCCTCGACGGGGCACTCGAGCGGCTCGGCATCCGTCGGCGCATCGTCGCGGAGATGAACGACATGCCCGCCGTGATCCGGTTCGCCTCGGCCGGGCTCGGCGTCGGGGTCGTGCCGGACTCGGGCGTGCGGTACGACGGGGCGGTGCTCGATCTGGAGGACGAGGTCGACCCGCTCCGCATCGGCCTGGCGGTCCGGACGTCCCCGGAGCCGAGCCGCGCGGTCCGGACGCTGGCGCGCGACATCGTGGCGGCGCGGGTGGGGTGACGCTGGGCGCGCTCGCTGTGTTCCGTGAGCAGGAACGGTCGCGTCACGGTGCGCGAGGCGACCGTTCCTGCTCACGATCTGACCACCGACGGACTGGAGGCACGGGTCGGGTCCGCCACGTGCCTCCGGGCCGTCAGTCCCCCCAGATCTCCCCGACGACGGCGTCCAGCAGCCCGTTCGTCGGGAAGTTCGCCTGCCGGATCACGATGAAGGTGTCGTCGCGCAGGAAGAAGGTGGAGACCTGGTCCACCGGGGCAGCCTCGGCCGGGACGGACGACTGGCACACCCGCCCGCCGTCGCGGTCCTCGCACTCCAGCGGACTGGTGGCGAGCACGTCCGCGGCCCCGGGCCCGGCCGTTCCCACGGTCATGGTGAGCCCACTGACGTCGGCTCGGGGATCGGCCCACGTGCAGATGATCTTCGACTCGCCGTTCGCCCAGGTGACGTCCTCACCATCGCCGCCGGCCGTGCCGTCCTTCGCCTTCGAGATCTCGGTCAGCGGAGTCTCCCCGAAGAGCCGGGTGTAGTCCTCTGCCGGGACCATGTCGCGGCACGTCGCCGGGATCGTCGCCGCGGCGGCGGTCGGTGTCGACGTCGGGGTGGGCTTCGGGACGGGGGCACCCGTGATCGGGGCGGAGCTCGGCGTCGTGGAGGACGGCGCGGGCTCGGGCTGCTGGGTCTGGGTGGGAGCGGCGACCGGGTCGGCGTTCTGCTGCGACAGGGTCAGGGCGACGGCGCCGGTCGCGGTGCCGACGGCGAGCAGCGCGACGACACCGATGACGATCCCGGACCGGCCACGACGACGCTTCGGGAGCGGGGTTGCACGTTCGAGGACGTTCTGCTTCATCGAGACGAGCATGCGCTGCAGGTCGTCTCCCTGCGGAGGCTCAGTGTTCATCGTGCATCACCACCTTCTTGAGTCGTCGACGGTTGCGGGACACCCGCTGGGTGACCGCGCCGACCGTGAGTCCGAGGAGTTCGGCGGCCTCGGCGTACGAGTGCCCCTCGAGGAGGCAGAGCTCGCAGATGCGGCGGTCGAGGTCCGGGAGCGCGGCGATCTCGGCACGGACCCAGCGCAGGGTCTCGCGGGCCTCGTCGTGGTCGGCGGGCGAGGCGAGGTGCTCCGGGAGCTCGTCCGTGCGGCGCCGGGCCTGCTTGCGCCCGGTGTTGAAGGCGTGGTTGCGGCACACGACGAGCAGCCACGGCAGCACCGTGTCCGCCGGCAGCTCGAGGGTCGCGGCGCGCTGCCAGAGCGTCAGGAACGTGTCCTGCACGATCTCCTCGACGTCGGACCGGTCGTCGACGAGCGCCCACGCGTAGCGGGTGAGGGTGGGGGCGTACCGGTCGAACGCCCGGGCGAGCGCGCCGGTGTCCCCTTGTGCCATCGCACGGACGAGTCCTTCGTCCGTGTCGGTGCCGGTCGTCACGTCCACATCCCACCTCCTTCACTCAGAGGTGTCGGCAGGACCCGCGATCCTGACAGGACCGTGGCGGATTCGTGATCTCGGGCGTGTCCGCCCGGAGCCGTCAGCCGTCAGCCGTCAGCTGTCAGCTGTCAGACGTCAGCCGTCAGTGGAAGTCGTCGCCGTCGCCCTCGCCCGGCGTCTTGTGCCCGCCGAGCATGTCGTTGTCGTCCTGCTCGCTCGACGAGGCGAGCTGCAGCATCGCGAGCACGACGACGACCACGATGAACGCGACGCCGAGGAAGATCACGGCCAGCTGCAGTTCCCGCGTCGAGAACAGCACGACGAGCCCGGTGAACACCGCGATGATCGCGGAGATCCCGAGGAGCTCGACCGGGCGCAGACGGTCACGACGGCTGGGGGTGGTCATGCGTGTGGTGCTCCGTCCGGGGCGACGGCCGGCGTGGCCGTGCCCCACTTGTGCGAGAGGCCGGCGATCACGTGGAAGACGGCCGTGATGGCGAGGTACGCGCCGAGCAGGCCGACGAGCACGATCGAGGCGTCGAGGGTGCCGGTGACCTGCTCCACGCCACCGAGCTGCTGGGAGTAGTCCGGCGGCGTGACGAGGAAGGCGACCGCGAGCAGCAGCGTGAGGCCGCCGATCGTGGTCCAGTCGCGAGCGAAGGGCGAGCGTCGCCGGGCACGGAGCCCCTGCGACAGCTCGAGGGCCCCGGTCAGCACCGCGAACGCGACGATGACCGTGATGAAGGCCGGCAGCCCGAACCCGTTGCACGCGAAGGCGGCGACGGCCGCGAGCAGGGTGATGACGGCCTGCAGCAGGGTCGTGCGACGCGATCGACCGTCGAGGGGCAGTCGGGAGATCCCGGCGAACAGGAGCACGAGGCCCTCGACCAGAGCGAAGCCGCCGAACAGCAGGAGACCGTAGCCCGCGGCGTGGTTGGTCGAGAAGGTGATCACCATCGCGACGACCGCTGCGGGGACCGCCCGGAGGATCGGGATCGGCCAGTACCGCGCGCGCTGGGTCGCGTCTTCCACGGTGGTGGCGTCGTCCACGGTGTCGGACACGAGACCTCTTTCGGGCATGCGGATCGTGGATCCGATCCTACCGCCGGTGGGGTGGACGCCCGACCGGAGCGGACTCGACCCCCTGTGGACGTCCACACCCGTGCACCGGGACGACACCGCCGTCCGGTGCCGTCCCGGCGGTGTCAGGGCTGCTGCGGGTCGTCGGTCAGCGCGTTCCGGCGAGCACGACGTCGGGCGAGCCACCAGCACACGGACCCGGCGGCGGCGGCCAGGGCGGCGAGCGCCGCGGCGAGCCCGAGCCCTTCGGCGCCGGTGTAGGCGAGGGCTCCGACGGGGGCAGCCGCCCGGCGGTCGGCTGCGGGGTCACCGGCTCCGCCGTCGTCGTCGACACCGGAACCGTCGTCGCCTCCGGAGCCGTCACCGCCGGCGTCCCCGTCGTCCGGAGCCGGCCCGGTCGTCGGCACGGGGCCGCTCGTCGGCACGGGGCTCGGCGCGGGCCCCTCGTCGTCCGGGCCCACGACGATCGCGACGCCGGTGGACGGGTCGCCGCCGTCCGCGTCGGTCGGCGAGGTCGCCGTCGCCACGTTCACCACGTCGGAGCCGTCCCCCTGGTACGCGGGGTCGAGCTCGGCGCGGATGCGGAAGTCCAGGGTCTCGCCCACCTCGAGCGACACGTCGGAGCTGCAGGTCACCCGCTGCCCCTCGGCCGTGCACCCGTCGTCGGAGCCCACGAACCGCATGGCCTGGGGCAGGTCGTCGACCGCCCCGACCTGCTGCGCCACCGCCGGCCCCCGGTTCCGGGCCGTCACGAGGTACTCGACCTCGTCACCGGGCCGGACGGTCGACGGCGACACCGACTTGTCGGTCTCGACGTCGGCGGCGATCACGGGGGCAGTGACCGTGGTGGTCGCCCGCGAGGCGTTGTCGGCCTCGTTCGTGTCGGACAACGAGGTCGGCGGGGCGATGGTCGCCACGCTCTCCAGCGCTCCGGACGTGCCCTCGGCCACACGGCCCTCGATCGTGACGACGGCGGAACCCCCTCGGGGCAACGACAGGTCGGTCGCGACGTCACCGGTGCCCGACCCGGTCGCGCAGGCGGAGCCGTCCGCGGCCGTGCAGGTCCAGGTGACGTCCTCGACGCCGTCGGGCACGTCGACCTGCAGCGGACTCGGGTCGGCGGCGTTCGGGCCGGGGTTCCGCGCCGTCACGGTGTAGCGGAGCGGTTCGCCCGCCGTCGCGGTCGTGGGCAGGTCGTGCTCGACGGACAGGTCCGCCGGCTTCCAGACCCGGAGCGCGTCGACCTCGTGCTTGTCGACGTGACTGCCGGTGGCCCCGGCGAACCCGAGGCGCAGCGTGCTCGGCAGCGCGGCCTGCCCGTCGCCGTGCAGCGGGACCGAGTCGAGCACGGTGCGCATGGTCGAGCCGACCTGCAGCCGGACGGAGACCGCGAGCCCGCCGTCGTCGTCGGGCAGCAGGGTGATCCGGACCGTCCGGGGCGTCGAACCGGCCGTCACGGTGCCACCAGGCGCCGCGGCACCGGCGACGTACCGGTAGCCCTCGGTCCCGTTGCCGGAGCCCCGGACCACCACGTGGTCGGGCTGTGCTCCGGGACCGGACCCGTTGATGCGTGACGAGAAGTTGCCGTAGTGGTCGATCGCGACGGCCGCGAAGCCCCCGGGGACGCCTGGCAGGTCGCACTCCCGGCCACCGCCCTCGGTCGCCTCCTTGCGGCAGGCGTACCCGAGACCGGCGCCGAAGGACCCGACGCCCTGCGCCGCAGCGCCGTCGGCCAGGTACAGCAGCAGGCCGTCGGCGCCGGGGTCGTCCTTCTCGGTGTGCATCGCGTACGTGAACTCGATCTCGAGCCCGGTGTCCGACGGGAACGTGTCGTTCGTCGACCACGCTCCCGCCTGGTTCCGGACGTCGTCGGTGAGCCGCAGTCGGCCGCCGGACACCGCGGCGTCACCGTGCAGGGCACCGCCGGACGCACTGGAGAACTGGTTGACGTACGGGAAGTCGAGGGCGGCCGCACTCGACCCGGACGGCAGGACCGCGGGTGCCGCGAGCACGCCGAGCGCGGTCAGGGTGGCGCACGCCGCGGCGAGACGGCGGACGACCCGCGAGCGGAACGACCGCCGGTCGAGGGAAGACGCTGGGGCAGGAGCTGGAGCTGATGCAGTGGGATCTGTCATGCCCCGATGCTCGCGACCGGGACGTCACCCCCGGGCGGCGGGGAGACGATCTGTGGAACGCCCCCACGGGCCTCCCGGCTGTGGAGGACGAACGACGCAAGCGGACCGCTCAGGCCAGCCACACCGTCGTCTCACCCGGCAGCAGCCCCGGCGCGACCCCGTCGAGCGGCCCGGACGCGACGACGACGGTCCCGGCCGGCAGGGGCACCGGCGTGGTGCCGAAGTTCGTGACCGACCGCCAGAGGTCGTGCCGCGCGAACGCCACGACCTCGGAGCCGGACTCCAGCCACGTCAGCGCCTCCCCCTGCTGCAGCCGACGCCGTGCGGCCAGTGCCCGGCGGTACAGCGACAGGGTCGACTCGGGATCGCCGTCCTCGGCCTCGACCGAGGACTCCCCGAAGTCCTGCGGCTGCGGCAGGTGCGGTGCGACGTCCCCGAAGCCGAACGACGGTCCGGAGCGCGTCCACGGGATCGGTACGCGGCAGCCGTCCCGGCCCTTGACGGCGTGTCCGGTGCGGAGCCACTTCGGGTCCTGCAGCAGGTCGCGCGGGATCGCGGCGGCCTCGTGCAGCCCGAGCTCCTCGCCCTGGTAGACGTACGACGACCCGGGCAGCGCCAGCATCAGCATCGTCGCCGCTCGGGCCCGACGGAGCCCCCGTGCACGGTCGAGCTCCGGCGTCGTGCCGTCCGTCATGAGCCAGGCGTCGGTGTCGGTGCCGTCCGGCAGGCCGTAACGGGTGGGGTGCCGCACGACGTCGTGGTTCGAGAGCACCCAGGTGCTCGAGGCGCCGGACTGCTCCGAGGCGGCCAGGTTCCGCTCGATGATCCGACGGAACGCATCGGGCTCGAACGGGGCCTCGAGCAGGTCGAAGTTGAAGGCCTGCCCGAGCTCCGTCGGCCGGGCGTACAGGACGCGGCGGGGTGCCGGGGCCCAGGCCTCGGCGACCGCGGCACGGGGCGGGTCGTACTCGTCGAGCACCCGGCGCCAGGTGGCGAAGATCTCGTGCACCTCGTCGCGGTCGTAGAGCGGATCGGAACCGTCGAGCGGCAGGTCCTGCTCGTTCGACGGCCGGTACGGGGTCGACAGGTCCTTCGCCAGACCGTGCGCGACGTCCACGCGGAACCCGTCGACACCGCGGTCGGACCAGAAGCGCAGCGTGTCCTCGAAGTCGGCGCGGACCTCGGGGTTCGACCAGTCCAGGTCGGGCTGCTCGGGGGCGAACAGGTGCAGGTACCACTGCCCGTCGGGCACCCGGGTCCACGCGCTGCCACCGAAGTTCGACACCCAGTCGCTCGGCGGCAGTTCCCCGGAGGCGCCGGAGCCCTCACGGAGCACGTACCGCGCACGCTCGGCCGACCCCGGCGCGGACGCCAGCGCGGCCCGGAACCACTCGTGCTGGTCCGAGGTGTGGTTCGGCACGATGTCGACGATGACCTTGAGGTCGTGCTCGTGGGCGGCCCGGACCAGGGCGTCCAGGTCGTCGAGGGACCCGAGCTTCGGGTCGACGGCGCGGTAGTCGGCGACGTCGTAACCACCGTCGGCGAGCGGCGACGGGAAGAACGGGGAGAGCCACAGGGCATCGACGCCCAGCGATGCCAGGTACGGCACCCGGCTCGTGATGCCCGCGACGTCACCGAGCCCGTCGCCGTCCGTGTCGGCGAAGCTGCGCGGGTAGACCTGGTAGACGACGGCATCGCGCCACCAGGTCGGGTCGGTGGTTCGTGGCGTGCTGGCCGGGGTCCGAAGCGTGGTCACGTCGCCACCGTACCCAGGGTGCTGGGAATAGCGGCCCCTACGATCGCATTGGTTGTCGCTGACACCTTTCCGTCCAGCAACAGCATCCCGCAACAGAAGGAGCTCCATGACGAACGTCCTCGTCCTCGTCGGCAGCCTGCGCGCCGACTCCATCAACCGCAAGCTCGCCGAGGCCGCCGCGCACCACGCGCCGGAGGGCATCGAGCTGCACACCTTCGACGGCATCGTCGACCTGCCGTTCTACAACGAGGACATCGACGGCGACACCCCGCCCGCCGCTGCCGTCGCCTTCCGCGACGCCGTCGCCACCGCGGACGCCGTCCTGCTGATCACCCCCGAGTACAACGGCACCATCCCCGCCGTCCTGAAGAACGCGCTCGACTGGGGTTCGCGTCCGTTCGGTGCCTCGCCGCTGTCCGGCAAGCCCCTCGCCGTGATCGGCTCGGCGTTCGGCCAGTACGGCGGCGTCTGGGCCCACGACGACGCCCGCAAGGCCGCCGGCATCGCCGGCGCGAAGGTCCTGGAGGACGTCAAGGTCGCCATCCCGCAGTCGGTCGTCCGCTTCGCGGAGACCCACCCGCGTGAGGACGCCGAGGTCACGACGCTCGTGCAGGGCGCGCTCACCGCGCTCGCCGAGGCCGCAGCCGGCACGGACGAGCAGGCAGCCGCGTAACGCGACGAACCACCGGACAGGAGGCCCGTGGCGACCCCGCCACGGGCCTCCTGTCCGTCCGGCGCGGACGCAACGGTCGTTGCGAACGCATCGGACGGTGCGGACGCACCGGTCGTGGCGGAACCCGGGAGTTCGCTAGACGGCCGAGATACGAGACGGGTTACCCTGAACGCCATGTCGACGCAGGAGATCACCGAGGCGTCCGGGTACTGGTTCCCGGACGACGACGCGACCCAACGCGGGGTCGCGGTGCTGAACGCCCTGCGCCGGTACCGATCCGCCGAGACGGCCATGCGCCGCCGGACCCGTGACTCGATGGGCATGGGCGAGACCGACCTGCTCGCCGTGCGCTTCCTGCTGCAGGCGCAGCGCTCCGGCACCGCCGTGAGCCCGAAGGACCTCGCCGCGTACCTGAAGATCTCGTCGGCCTCGACGACCATCCTCATCGACCGCCTGGTCAAGTCGAACCACGTCCGCCGCGACCCGCACCCCACCGACCGCCGGGCCCTCGTCATCACGCCGACGACCGAGACCGACGACGAGGTCCGCGCCACGCTCGGCGTGATGCACCGCCGGATGATGTCGATCGCCGAGGGGCTCCCCGCGTCCGAGGCGCGGATCGTCGCCGGGTTCCTGGAGCAGATGCGCGACGCCGTCGACCAGGTCGACCCCGCGCCGTCGCACTGAGCAGCCCTGCACCGGACGACCTCGGGGGACGCTGCCTCCGAGCGCACTGAGAGCGTGCACTGCGGCACCGCGTAGACCGGAACGGTCACACCGACGCGAAAGGAGCCACAACCATGCACGCTTCGGACAAGATGGCCAAGAACCTCCAGGCGGTCCTCGTGGACCTCATCGACCTGCACCTGCAGGGCAAGCAGGCCCACTGGAACATCCTGGGCACCAACTTCCGCGACCTCCACCTGCAGCTCGACGAGATCGTCGACGCAGCTCGTGAGTTCGCCGACGACACCGCCGAGCGCATGCGTGCGCTGTACCTCGTGCCGGACGGCCGCTCGGCGACCGTCTCCGCGGGCAGCCACCTCGACGCGTTCCCCTCGGGCGAGATCACCACGCACGACGCCATCGACCAGGTCACGCTCCGGCTGTACCAGGCGACCGGCACCATGCGCGATGTCCACGACGAGGTCGACGAGGAAGACCCGACGACCGCGGACCTGCTCCACGGCTTCATCGAGCGCCTCGAGCAGCTCGCGTGGATGGTCTCCGCCGAGAACCGCGCGCCCAGCACCCCGCTGGCCTCCGCCACCACGCCCGCCGTCGCCGACGCGTCGGCACACGCGTAGGGGCCCGGGTGGACCTCGGTATCCAGGGCAAGACCGCACTCGTCTTCGGCGGCGACTCCGGCATCGGCTGGAACACGGCGCGCATCCTCCTGGCAGAGGGTGCGACCGTGGTCGTCACCGACATCGACCAGAGCCGTCTGGACACCAGTGCGGACCAGCTCGAGGCGCCGCTCGGCAAGTTGCACGCCTTCGCCGCCGACGTCCGGAGCGCCGAGAGCCTCGCCGCCCTGCACGACAAGGTGCGTGAAGCGGTCGGCGAGATCGACATCCTGGTGCAGTCCTCGGGCGTCACCGGCGCCCAGGGCATGTTCCACGAGATCGACGAGGCCGGCTGGGCGGAGACGATCGACATCGACCTGATGGGGCCGGTGCGGATCACCCGCGAGTTCATCGGCGACCTGCGCCAGGGCGGCTGGGGACGCATCGTCTACCTGGTGTCCGAGGACGCCTCGCAGCCGTACGACGACGAGCTGCCCTACTGCGCCGCCAAGGCCGGGGTGCTCTCGTTCGCGAAGGGCCTGTCGCGCTCCTACGCCTCCGAGGGCCTGCTGGTGAACACGGTCTCCCCCGCGTTCATCCACACGCCGATGACCGACGCGATGATGGACAAGCGGGCCAAGCAGCGCGGGACCTCGTTCGACGAGGCCATCGGCAGCTTCCTCGAGGAGGAGCGGCCGTACATGGAGCTGAAGCGCCGCGGCGAGCCGGAAGAGGTCGCGAACGTCGTGGCCTTCCTGTGCTCGGACCTGGCCAGCTTCGTGAACGGCGCCAACTACCGGGTCGACTCCGGCTCGGTCGCCACGATCTGATCGTGGCACCACAGCACCGCCAGGAGGCGTCATGACCGACTTCCGCTACCTCATCGTCGGCGGCGGGATGGTCGCCGACGCCGCTGCCCGTGGCATCCGCGAGCTCGACACCGACGGGTCGATCGGCATCCTCAGCGAGGATGTCGACCGGCCCTACGCCCGGCCCGCGCTCTCGAAGAAGCTCTGGACCGATCCGGACTTCAGCTGGGACGACAAGGTCGACCTGCACACCGAGGAGACCGGGGCGCAGTTCGTCCTGGGAACCGCGGTCACCGGGATCGACCGTGCCGCGAAGACCGTCACGACGGCCGACGGCGTGACCCACGGCTACGAGCGGCTCCTGCTCGCAACCGGCGGGAAGCCACGCGGGCTGCCGGGGCTGTCCCCGTCGGCACGCGTGCTCGACTACCGCAGCGCGTCGGACTACCGCCGGCTGCGTGAACTCGCGGACGCCGGAGCACACGTCGCCGTCGTCGGCGGCGGGTACATCGGTCAGGAGATCACGGCGGGCATCGTGCAGAACGGCGCACGCGTCACGCTGGTCGACCCGGACGAGGTCGTCGGCGGACGAATGTTCCCCGAGGACCTGGCCCGGGCGTTCCAGCAGCGCTTCGTCGACCACGGCGTCGAGCTCCGCACCGGTCGTCGGGTGTCCGAGGGCACCGAGACGGCCGACGGCGTGCGGCTGACGCTCGACGACGGCTCCGTGGTCGAGGCCGACGCGGTCGTCGCCGGACTCGGCATCGAACCCGCGACGCAGCTCGCCGCCGACGCCGGACTCACCGTCCGCGACGGCATCGTGGTGAGCTCGACGCTGCTCACCGACGACGACTCCGTGTTCGCCGCCGGTGACGTCGCCGAGTACCCGGACCGCATCCTCGGCACCCGCCGGGTGGAGCACGTCGACAACGCCCAGCAGCAGGGTCGGCAGGCAGGCCGCAACCTGGCCGACGCCGACGAGACCTACGACCACACGCCGATGTTCTACTCCGACGTCTTCGACATGGGGTACGAGGCGGTTGGACAGGTCAGCTCGAAGCTCCGCACGGTCGAGGACTGGCAGGACCCCACCGTCACCGGCGTCGTCTACTACCTGGACGACGACGACACGGTCCGGGGCGTGCTGCTCTGGAACGTGTGGGACAAGACCGACGAGGCCCGCAAGGTCCTCGCCGAGGCGAACGCGCTGACGCCCGACATGCTGCCGGGCCGCATCACGCCCTGACCGCTCGCCCGTCGCGGTGGTCGCGACGCCCTGGAGGCCCGGTGCCGGTCCGGTGGACCGGCACCGGGCCTCCAGGCGGTCACCCGCAGATCGCGACGCCCGCTGCTTCGACGGTGCTCGCTGCTTCGACGGTGCTGGCTACTTCGACCGTGCTCGCTACTTCGACTCCGGCGCGACTTCGTCGACGACCGCCCGGCGATCGGCCGGGTCGACCGGCAGGTCGTCACCGTCCGCCATCGCGACGGCGTGCGCGGACTTGGCTGCCTCGAGCGTCTCGTCGTCGTTCCGGGCCATCCCGAACAGCTCGATGAACCGCGACTTGACCAGCAACCAGGCGTCCCCCGGGCTGAGCCGCGCCAGGTCCGACGACGTCGAGTCGTCGCGCACCCGCTGCAGCGACGACACGCCCCGGTCGGGGATCCGGTGGTCGACGTGCGCCACCGCGAGCCGTGCGACCGCGTCGGCCTGTGCGTGCATGACCGAGTGTGCGCCGTCGACGACCTCGCGGAGGACCGCGTACGGGAACACCCGCGCCAGCCGACGGACCCAGTCCCGCGGCACCATCGCGTCGTGCTCACCGCGGACGATCAGGGTGCGGGCCTGCACGTGGGCGGCGCGCTCCTCGATCGGGAACGCGATCATCCGCGGCAGGACCTTCCGGAACCAGTGCCACCCGCACAGCGCGTACGCCGTGATGCCGTGCCAGCGGACCGCGGCGGGCTCGTGCAGCGTCGACCGGAGGAACCGGAACGCCGACTGCCGCACCGTGCGCGCCGACGAGTCGACCACCGGGCTGATGAGCACGAGGTCGGAGATCCCCGGACGGCGGGCGGCGACCTCGGTGACGACCTGCGTGCCCATCGAGTGCCCGACCAGGACCGGGTCCTGGAGCCCGAGGTCGTCGATGACCCGCTCGACCGCGTCGGCGTAGCGCTCGATCGAGACCTTCCCCCGGAACCGCGGGACACCGGCGAAGCCCGGCAGGTCGAGCGCGTGCACGGGACCGTTCTCGTTGAGGTGCGGGGCGAGCCGCTCGTAGTAGGTCGAGGCGATGCCGAGCCCCGCGACGAGCAGGAAGGCCCGCTCGCCCGGCTCACCGATCGAGCTCACCCGGACGTAGGTGCCGTCGACCGCGACCCGGTCCACCTGCACCGTGACGTCGGCGTCCTCGGCCTGGGCGAGCTCGCCGGCCGGGTCCGGCCGCGGTGCCTGGCGTTCGTCGTCCACGTGGGTCTCCTCCGGTCGGGCGGTCGCCCAGGATACCCGGCCGCCGTCCGCGCGGGCGGCGACGACGTGCTCAGCCGCTGAAGGTGTTCGCGGGGAACCCGTGCACCGTCGTCGGCACCGCGAAGACCGCGCCGGACCGGGGCGCCTGCTCCAGGTCCTGCTCGGTGAGGTTCTCGCGGGCCGTCCCGACGAAGAGCGTCGACATGTCCGGGCCGCCGAACGCCACCGACGTCGGGTTGGCGACGGGGAGCTCCACCGTCTCCAGGTGCGAGCCGTCCGGCCCGTAGCGCTCGACGCGGGACCCGCCGTAGATCGCGCTCCAGAAGCAGCCCTCGTCGTCGCGGACCAGGCCGTCGTGCGCCTGACCGACGATGAACGGCTCGAGTTCGCCGAGCTCGCCGTCCGGGCCGTACGACCCCCGGAAGACCGTCGAGGCACTGGTGTCGGTGACGTACATCGTGCTGCCGTCCTCCGACCACTCCATGCCGTTCGTCACGCCGAAGCCGCCGCGGAGCACCCGGGTCGTGCCGTCGGCCTCGATCGAGTAGAGCGCCGCGTCGGGTTCGCCGGTCGTCACGTTCATGCTGCCGACCAGGAACCGGCCGAACGGGTCGCACTTGCCCTCGTTGAACCGGTTGCCCGAGGTGCTGTGGGTGACGCGGGCGATCTCACGCTCCACGGATCCCTGCTCGTCCGTCACCACGACGGTGTCCCCGAGGGCCGCGACGAACCCGCCGGAGGCCCGGGGCTGGAAGCTCGCCAGCGGGGGCGGCACCGGCACGCTCGAGCGCACGGTGCCGTCGGCCTCGGCGGTGTTGAGGGTGCCGAGGGTGATGTCGGCCCACCGGAGCAACTGTGCGGGCGGGTCCCAGACGATGCTCTCGGCGAGGACCGCTCGGGCGTCGGCGAAGACGGTCGCGGGGCCGGTCGTGACGTTGGTGCTCATCGACCCCGTTTACCGCGGGGGCGGTCCGTGCCCGTTCAGGCGTGCGTGCGTCGGTGGGTAGCGCGGCAGCGCCGGCGGGTCAGAGGCGGGCGAACCGCGCGCGGAAGAAGCTGTAGACGCCGAAGGCCAGGAACCCGATGCCGATCGCGACGAGGACGAACACCCCACCGGGCATGCTCCGCACCGCGTCGAACGCGGCGTCGAGGCCGGTGGCCTGGTCGGGGTCGCTCTGCAGCCCCGCGACGGCGATGAGCACGCCCACGATGACCACGGCGACGCCCTTGCCGACGTACCCGACGACGCCGAGCACGGTGACGACGCGGTCGAGCTGGCCCGACGGTCGCGTGATCTGCTTCCGGAACGACCGGCGGCAGCCGATCACCACGAGCCCGATGCCGACGGCGACCGCGATCGCCCCGGCGAGGACCAACACGAACACCCCGCCCGGCGTCGCCAGGGTCTTCGCCGCGGCACTCTGCGACGAGCTGCTCGAGCTCGACCCGGCACCGAGCGCGTACGAGGCCGCCGAGTAGGCGATCACGCCGTAGACCACGGCCTTCGCGACGTCCTTCAGCCGGGCGAGCCAGCCCCGCGTGGTGTCGGAACGGCCACCGACGATCGCCTCGACGACCAGACGCACGGTGAGTGCGGCCGTGCCGACGGCGATCAGCCAGAGCAGGAACACCCCACCGGGGACCGCGGCGATCTGCTGCAGCGCACCGGACTGGTCCGTCTCGCCGCCGGAGGACGCGTTGCCGATGCCGAGCAGGATCGCCAGGTACCCGATCAGCAGGTGGACGATGCCGCTGCCGACGAACCCGGCGCGTGCCGTGACCTCGAACCAGCGGCTGTCGGCCGCCCGCCGGACCTGTCGTCCGGTTTCCTTCGCTGCGTGCTCCGCCGTGTCGCTCATCACGGCCCAGCGTGCCCGACGCGTGGCGTCCTGTCCGGGGCGCGCCGGGCCGTGCGGTCCGCCACGTGGCGGACGGGAGGCCCGTGGCGGTGCCGCCACGGGCCTCCCGTCCGTCGGTGGGCGCGTCTCAGTCGCCCTTCACGTTGACGACCTGCCGCAGGGTGTGCCGGATCGACACGAGGTCCTCGGCGTCCGCCATGACCTGGTCGATCGGCTTGTAGGCCGCCGGGATCTCGTCGAGGAACGCGTCGGTGTCGCGGTACTCGATGCCGGCCATCGCCTCGCGCAGCTGCTCGTGGGTGAAGGTCCGCCGGGCAGCGCTCCGCGAGAACAGCCGGCCGGCACCGTGCGGGGACGACTCGAGCGAGGGCTTGTTGCCGAGTCCCTCGACCACGTACGACGCGGTGCCCATCGACCCGGGGATCAGGCCGGGCTGACCGGCCTTCGCCTGGATCGCACCCTTGCGCGACACCCACACGGACTTGCCCCAGTGCGTCTCACGCTGCGTGAAGTTGTGGTGGCAGTTGATCCGCTCGCGCTCGTCGACGGGCATGCCGACGGCCTCGGACAGCTGCCGCACGACGCGGTCCATCATCTCCTCGCGGTTGAGCAGCGCGAAGTGCTGGGCCCACCGCAGCTCGGCGATGTACCGGTCGAACTCCGGCGTGCCCTCGACCAGGTAGGCCAGGTCGGGGTCCGCCAGCTGGATCCACCAGCGCTCCATGGCCTTCTTGGCGACCTTGATGTGCCGCTGCGCGATCTTGTTGCCGACGCCCCGCGACCCGGAGTGCAGGAAGAGCCAGACCCGGTCCTGCTCGTCGAGGGAGACCTCGATGAAGTGGTTGCCGGACCCGAGCGTGCCGAGCTGGTTCCGCCACCCGCCGTGCACGCCGTCGGGGTCGAACCCGGCGGTCTCGGCCATCGCCTCGAGCTCGGCGATCCGGGGAGCGGCGGTCGCCACGATCTTCCGGTTCGACGCACCGGCCGACAGCGGGATCGCGCGCTCGATCTGCTCGCGCAGCCCCTGCAGGTCGGCGGGCAGGTCGGTGGCGGTGAACTGCGTGCGGACCGCGATCATGCCGCAGCCGATGTCCACGCCGACGGCCGCCGGCATGATCGCGCCGAGGGTCGGGATGACCGACCCGACGGTGGCCCCGAGGCCCAGGTGTGCGTCGGGCATGAGGGCCAGGTGCGGGAACACGAACGGCATGCGCGCGGTCGTGCGGGCCTGCTGCTCGGTGTTGTCCTCGAGCATCGAGGCCCAGCTGAGCAATCGGTCGTTGATCTTCTTCATGGAGTCGTCTCGCTTTCGTGACGGTCGAGGTGACGGTCCGAGACGGTCGTACGCCGGGCCTCCTGGTCGTCGCCGGACGTGGCGGACGGAAGGAAGCGGTGCTGACGAACGCCCCGGGCCGGGTGGGCACGGGGCGTCCTGGGACGTCGCGTGCCTACGCGGGATAGCGGAGGGACCACTGCTGCTCGGGCAGCGCGGCGGCCGCGGCGAGCTGGAGCTCGACGCGTTCCTCGTTGTGCTGCACGGCGCGCATGCGCGGTCCTTCCGGTGTGCCCGGGGCGGGCGGTCTGCCTGATCGGCAGGAGGACGACGCTAGTGCGACACGCCCGGGATGCGCAAGCCGCGTGGGCGTGTCGGCTGGGCGCCGGGGGTTCGCCGGCGGCTGTCCTGGGGTGCTCCGGCGGTTCGCCGGTGGTTCTCCACAGGCGGGAGGCCCGGCGTGCGTTCTCCACGAGGGGTACGTCCGCCTGATGGTCGCCACCGGCGCCGGGGCAGGCTGGACGCATGACCGAGCGCACGCGAGACACCCCCGACGCGACCGAGAACGAGGAACGGACCAACGGGTACGTCCCGCTCCGTTCGTACGGCGCGATCGGCGACGGGCGGACGGTCGCCCTCATCGCGCTCGACGGCCGGATCGACTGGCTGCCGATCCCGTCGATGGACTCACCGCCGGTGTTCGCGAGCATCGTCGACGCCGAGCACGGCGGACACGTCGCCCTGCGGCCGGTGGACGACCAGGCGCAGGTGTCCCGCGCCTACCTGCCGGGGACGAACGTGCTCGTGACGACGTGGACGACCCCGTCCGGCACCGCCACCGTGACCGACGCCATGGTCACCGGTGTGGCCGGACGCCTGCCGTGGGCCGAGATCGGCCGCTGCGTGCAGGGGGTCGAAGGGTCGGTCGAGATGGAGTGGGCTGTCGTGCCCGGCACGATCCTGAACACGGCGGAACCGCGCCGACTCGACACCGCGAACGGCACGGTGATCGGCATCGACGGCGTGACCATCGCGATCGTCGAGCAGGGCTTCGAACCGGTGCACGACGACGGCCCCCGGTTCTCGGGGCGGTTCACGACGACCGAGGGCTCGAAGTCGATCCTGACCATCGTCGGCACGTACGACGAGCCGATCTTCCTGCCCGAGCCGGAGCGCACGCTCGAGGGGGTCGACCGCACGATCGAGAACTGGTCGACCTGGTCGAAGGAGTTCAGCTACGACGGCCCCTGGTCGGACGCCGTCCAGCGCAGCGCCCTCGCCCTGAAGCTCCTGATCTTCGCCCCCACCGGCGCCATCGCCGCGGCCCCGACGACGAGCCTGCCCGAGGACCGCACAGGCGGGAAGAACTGGGACTACCGGTTCGCCTGGGTGCGCGACCTGGCGTACACGGTGCACGCGCTCACCCGCTTCGGCCTGCGCGAGGAGACGCACGCCGCCGTGTCGTGGGTGATGCGCACGATCGCCGAGCACGACGAGACGATGCCGATCTTCTACGGACTCGACGGGTCGAAGAGCGACACCGTCGAGGAGCGCGACGTCCCGGGCTGGAACGGCATCGGGCCGGTCACGATCGGCAACCGCGCCGGTGACCAGCTGCAGCTCGGGGTCTGGGGCGACGTGTTCGAGATCATGCGGCAGTACGTCCGGGCCGGCAACGTGCTCGACCGCAAGACGGCCTCGGTGCTGCAGGACCTGGCGGACGACGCGTGCCACCGTTGGCCGGAGCCCGACTCGGGCATGTGGGAGCTGCAGGAGGCGCAGCACTACACGACGAGCAAGATCGGCTGCTGGCAGGCGCTCGACGCCGCGGTCGAGCTGCACGACGCGGGGATGATCGACGGCCCGCGCGAGAAGTGGATCGAGAACCGCGAGCTCATCGAGGACTGGGTCGCCGAGAACGGGTGGAACGAGGAGCTCGGCCACTACGTCATGTACCCGGGCACCGACGCGCTCGACTGCTCGATCCTGCTGCACGCGATGTCGGCGTTCGACCGCGGACCGCGCATGGAGTCCACGATCCGTGCGATCGAGGAGCAGCTGCAGCACGGCCCCCTCGTGTACCGGTACTCCGGCATCCAGGACGAGGAATCGCCCTTCGTGGCGTGCTCGTTCTGGCTCGCTGCGGCCCTCGCCTGCGTCGGACGGGTCGACGACGCGAAGCAGCTGATGGACGACATGGTCGCGCAGGCGAACGACGTCGGCCTGTTCAGCGAGATGCTCAGCGCCGTCGACGGGGACTTCATGGGCAACATCCCCCAGGGGCTGTCACACCTGGCGCTCATCCAGGCCGCGCTGACCATCGAAGAAGTCTCAGAGAAGTCCTGACCGGGCTGGACGAACCGTCGGGGGCGCGGGGCATCATGGTCTGACGATGAACGACGTCGATGCACGGATGGACCGGCTCCGCAGGGCCGCGCGCTACCGCTACCAGCAGCTCGTCGACCAGGAGATCGAGCGGGGGTCGCTCGACCCCGACGAGGTGCGGTCGGAACGTGAGGAACGTCGGCTGCTCAAGGCCGCCGACGTCGCCGCGCATGCCCGGGCCCAGATCGCGGAGGCCGAGCGGCGCGGGGTCTTCGAGGGCAACCCGTACCACGGCAAGCCACTGCCGGGACTCGACGGGCAGCACGACCCGGACTGGTGGATCAAGTCGAAGATCGAGCGTGAGGACATCCGGGGCATCGCGCCGCCGGCCCTGGCACTCCGGACCGAGGACGCCGAACTCGACGACGCACTCGACGCCCTGTCGCTCGAGACCGACGTGCGCGACGTCCTCGTGGACTTCAACGCGCGGGTGAAAGAGGCCCGACGGCAGCTGCTCGGCGGGCCGCCGGTGGTGACGCCGATGCGCGACGTCGAGGCCGAGGTGCTCGCGTGGCGGGAGCGCCGCGAGGTGCGCATGGCCTCCGCTGCGCAGGCTGCGGAGCAGGCGCGGCTCGAGGCCAAGCCGCGGCGGTGGTGGCGGCGCCGCTGAGCGGTACCGCCGTGCGGTGCGGTGCGGTGGGGTCCGGGCGCGATTTCGCGCTGAGCGACAGTCCACGCGAACGTGAGCACGTGAGGTGTCGCCCAGCCCGTGACGACGCCGCGGCCTGCGGGCCCGCACGACGCAAGTCGGCCCGGGCCACGCTGCTGCGTGGTCCGGGCCGATTGTGGCGGTGCGGGGTGTTACTTGATCTGTGCGGTGATGGTGGCGGTGCCGACGAGGAGGCCGCGCTTGACGGCGTCGGTGCCGAAGGTCTTGTTCAGCAGGCCGGCGGCGTCTTCGGAGATGT
>NZ_QKTB01000024.1:0-54220 GCF_003234405.1 Curtobacterium sp. MCLR17_045 | reverse complement strand
CCGGTCGGACTGGAGGCCCGGATCGCGTCCGGCGGACGGGCTGCGGGGTGCGGGCGGCCGGTTCGGGTGCCGGGTTCGGGTGCCGTGGACCCACGAACCCAGCACCGTGCGCACGCGCGAGGAACCGGCACCGCACGACGAACCCAGCACCGTGCGGCCCGCCACCCGGAATCCCAGCACCGTGCGGCCCGCCCTGCGTCCCGCGCCGTGCGTCCACGGCACCCGAACCCGGCACCCGAACCGGCCGCCCGCACCCCGCAGCCCGTCCGCCGGACGCGATCCGGGCCTCCAGTCCGACCGGACCGACCACGCGCCTGTCGCGACGTCACCCGGTCCCGATAGTGTCGGAACGTGAGCAACGAGGCATTCGACGACCGCTACGAGCTGCGCGAGTTCGCGCCCGGGACGGACGACAAGGGGGCACCGAACGCCGAGACGGCAGCGTGGATGCAGGCCGTCGGGATGGGCTTCCACGAAGCCGACCCTGACGCCGAGGGCGCAGCCCGCATGGCGTCGCACTTCATCGCCGACGAAGAGACGTTCCTCGGGGTCTACGTGCGCGAGCCGTTCCCGGGGTCCGTCGACGAGACGTGGCCGGCCGGCACCTTCACGTGGTTCCGCAAGGCGCTGAGCTGGGGTGACGGTTCCTCCGTCGACACCCAGGCGATCTCCGCGGTCACCGTCCGCCCGACCGAGCGTCGTCGCGGCATCCTGCGCCGGATGATGACGCACGCGCTCGAGCGCGGGGTCGCCGAGGGCTACGCCGTCGCGTCGCTGACGGCGTCCGAGGGCACCATCTACCGCCGCTTCGGCTTCGGCTGCGCCATCCGCGAGCGTTCCGTGCACGTCCGCCGCGAGCGCGCGCTCCCCCTGCTCGCCCCGACCTCCGGCACGGTGTCGGTCGTCACGCCGCAGTGGCTGGCCGACGGCCCGGGCAAGGCCGTCTTCGACCGGTTCCACGTCCGCACCCCCGGCTCGATGGTCCGCAACACCGGCACCTGGCCGATCGTGTTCGGCCTGCTCGGCCACGACGGGCAGAAGGCGAAGGACGTCCGTGCGGCGGTGCACCGTCCCGACGGCTCCGACGAGATCGACGGCTACGTGACCTGGCGCGTCAAGGAGGAGCGCGGCTCCGACACCGCGCTCGAGATCGTCGACCTGGTCTACGCGGACGACCAGGCCTACACCGCCCTGTGGGAGTTCCTGCTCTCGGTCGACCTCAACGACGTCGTGAAGTACAACCGCTCCCGCCTCGACGACCCGATCGTCGCGGCGCTCGGCGACAACCGTGCGTACGACGTCGACCACGAAGAGGACCACGTCTGGCTGCGCGTGCTCGACGTGCCGGCGGTGCTGGCCTCGCGGCCGTTCGCCGTCGACGGGTCGCTGACGCTCGGGGTCACCGACGCGCTCGGCTTCACCACCGGTACGTACCGCCTCGACGTCCAGGAGGCCCGTGGCACCGTCACGCGCATCACCGACGACGTCGACGTGGCCGGGTCTGACGTCCAGCTCGACGTCGCGGAGCTCGGTGCGATGCTGATCGGCTCGGTCTCCCCCGTCACGTTGGCCGCCGCGGGGCTCGTCCGCGCTGCGGACCCGGCGTCGGTGGAGCTGCTCCGCGCGATGCTGCTGCCGCCGCGGACGCCGCACGGCATCACGTACTTCTGATGGAAGTCGCCCGGGTGGTGGGGCGCGCGCGTCAGGTCGTCTCCGTCCTGGCGTCCCCCACCCTGCGAGCAGCGGTGCTCGGCGGGAGCCCCGTCGATGACCGCACCCGGGCAGCGATCGACTCGTTCGACTGGCTCACCGACGACGGTCCCGACGCATCGGTGCTCGGCCGGACGTCACGCGAACTCCAGCAGTTGCAGTCGCCGGCCGCGGTGCTCGAGTTCGACCGGATCGAGCGGATGCCGGTGAAGGACGTCGAACGACATGCGCTGTCCGTCCGGATCGTGGAGCTGGTGTTCGAGCGACTCGGACAGGAGCGAGCCGTGCCGGAGGCCGTCCTGAACGCGGCCATCGGCATGTTCGCGACCGATGTCTCCGTCGTGCGCCGGGATGCCGTGGACCTCGGCGTCCTGACGCGCACCGACGACGGTTCGGTCTACCGGTTGAGGGTCGACCGCCTGGCCTGAAGCTACTGGGTCGTCCCGCATCGTGCGAGGTAGGTCCCTCGGTGTGGGGTTGTTCCGCCGCACGGGGCGAACAACCTCGCACCGTGCGAGCGGCCCTACGCCCGGCGCCGCACCCGCGGGTCGACGAACGCGTAGACCACGTCGACGATCACGTTCGCCGTGACGATGAGCAGCGCCGAGAACAGCGTGAAGCCGACGACCACCTGCAGGTCGAGCGTGTGCACCGCGTCGATGAGCAGCGCGCCGAGGCCCTGCATCGAGAACACCTTCTCGGTGATGACCGCACCACCGAGCAGTGACCCGAGGTCGAGCCCGAACAGCGTCACGACGGGCAGGATCGCCGTCCGGAGCCCGTGCCGCACGACGACCTGTCGCTCGCGCAGCCCCTTGGCCCGGGCGGTCCGGACGAAGTCCTGCGACATCGACTCGAGCATCTCGCCACGGGTCAGCCGAGCGTAGATCGCAGCGCTGATGAACGCGAGCACGCACCACGGCAGGATCAGGTGGGTGAACCAGCCGACCGGGTCGTCACCGAAGGCCACGTACCCGCTCGTCGGCAGGATCCCGAGCACGAAACCGAACAGCAGGATGCCGAGCAGCCCGACCAGGTACGCCGGGGACGAGACACCGGCGACAGCGACCGTCATCACGGCCCGGTCGACGAAGGTGCCGCGGCGCAGCGCCGAGACGGTGCCACCGAACACCCCGGCGACGAGCCACAGCACGGCAGCGCCGACTGCGATCGAAGCGGTGACGGGCAGGCGCGCGAGGATCAGCTCGGTGACGCTCTCGTGCAGCTGGAACGAGTACCCGAAGCACGGCGCCGCGCACTCGATGACGCTGTTGCCGCTGCCGAAGGTCCGGCCGGTGAAGATGCCGGCCAGGTAGGCGCCGAACTGCGCGAGCCAGGGCTTGTCGGTGCCGAGGAACGCCTGGACCTCTCGCAGCCGGTCCGGCGTGCAGGGCTTGTCGCAGATCGCTCGGGCCGGGTTGGTCGGCAGGAGCATGAAGAGCGCGTACGTGATGGCGGCGACGACGAGCAGCACGACGGCGGCCCCGAGCACGCGGATCGCCAGGAAGCGCAAGGTGGCGGCGTTCACGCGGTGCCCCCTCGCGGGTCGAGGGCGTCGCGCAGGGCGTCACCGAGCACGTTGAAGGCGAGGGTGATGAGGAACAGTGCGGCTCCGGGGAACACGAGGTACATGGGATCGGTCTGCACCCAGCCGATGGCGTCGCCGATGCTGCGACCCCACGACGGCGTCGGCGGGTTGACGCCGACGGCCAGGAACGAGAGCGCGGCCTCGGCACCGATCATCGACGGGATCGAGATGGTGGCGTAGACGGTGATCGTCGCGGCCAGGTTCGGCAGCAGCTGCGTGCGGATGACGTGCCACCGGCCGGCACCCATCGCGGTGGAGGCCACGACGTAGTTCCGGCTGACGAGCGACAGCGTCTGTCCCCGCACGACACGGGCCACGGCCGGCCAGCCGAAGAACCCGATGACGAGCACGACGAGCACGGGCTTCGGGAACGACGACGGCACGATCGCGGTGAGGGCGATCATGAACACGAGCGACGGGAACCCGAAGATCACGTCGACGACCCGCGAGAGCACCCGGTCGTACCAGCCGCCGAAGAACCCGGTCGTGACGCCGACGAGCACGCCGATGACGATCGAGACCAGGGTCGCGGCGAGTCCGATGCCGAGCGACGTCCGAGCACCGTACGTGACGATCGAGAACAGGTCGCGCCCGGTCAGGGGCTCGACACCGAACCAGTGCTCGCCGCTGATGCCGCCACCCGCACCCCGGGGCGCACCGAACGAGTTGAGCGCGTCGATGTCGTACGAGTACGGGTCCTGCCCGGACGCCTTCGCGATCAGCGGGGCCGCCACGGCGACCACCAGGAACACCGCGATGACGACGGCCGAGGCCACCGCCCAGCGGTCCTGCCGGACGCGTCGCACCACGGCCCGGAAGCCGGTCGTGCGGCCGGACGGTGCGACCGGTCGGTCGACGACGTTGGCCGTCACGAGGCCACTCCTTCCCACGCGCGCCACGCCTCGCGGCGAGCGGCCTGTCGCACGGGATCGGCGACGGGCGCTGCGGCGAGGAGCATGCGCGTGTAGTCCTGTTGCGGGTCGTCGAGCACCGCGTCGGTGCTCCCCCGTTCGACGACCCGGCCGTCGCGCAGCACGATCACCTGGTCGGCGAGCTGGCGGACGACCGCGAGGTCGTGGCTGATGAGCAGCATGCCGAAGCCGAACTCCCGCTGCAGCCCGGCGAGCAGGTCGAGCACGGCGGCCTGCACCGTCACGTCGAGTGCCGAGGTCGGTTCGTCGGCGATGACGAGTGCCGGCCGCAGCGCGAGCGCACGTGCGACGGCGACGCGCTGCCGCTGGCCGCCGGACAGCTGGTGCGGGAACCGCTCGGCCCACGTCGGGTCGAGCTGCACGGCGGTCAGCAGTTCACGGACCCGCTCGGCCCGGTCCACAGCGGAGTCGGTGCCGTGCACGAGCAGCGGTTCCGCGATGCTCCAGCCGATGGTCTGCCGCGGGTTGAGCGACGACGCCGGGTCCTGGAACACGATGCCGACCCGACTGCGCAGCTCGCGCAGTCGTCGTCCGCGAGCGGTGCGCAGGTCGCTGCCGTCCACCTCGACCGAGCCGGCGACGACGGGCACCAGGCCCGCGAGCGCGCGCCCGATCGTGGACTTGCCGGAACCGGATTCGCCCACCAGGCCGACGGTCTCGCCGGCGTGCAGGTCGAGGTCGATGCCGGACACGGTCGGTCCGCCTCGGCGCGAGTACCGCACGGCGACGTCGCGCAGGCGCGCCACGGACTGCCTGGAGGCGCGACTCGCGTCGTCGACGTCGGCCAACGCCGAGACGGTGCTCGCGTCTGCGGACAGATCGCGGCTTGCCGGAGCCGAGTCCGGTCCGGCAGGCCGAGTCTCGGTCGACGCGAGCTGCTCGTCGGACGCGGGACGCGCCTCCAGGCTGGGGACGGCCGCGAGGAGCTCGCGCGTGTAGTCGGCGGTCGGGTGGGCGAAGACCTCGGCGACGGTCCCGTGCTCGACCGGGTCGCCGCGGCGCAGCACCAGCAGGTCGTCCGCGACGTCGGCGACCACGCCCATGTCGTGGGTGATGAGCAGTACGGCGAGGGAGCGCTCGCGGCCGAGCCGCCGCAGCAGGTCGAGGATGCCGGCCTGCACGGTGACGTCGAGCGCGGTCGTGGGCTCGTCGGCGAAGAGTGCGACCGGGTCACCGGCAAGGGCCATCGCGATCATCGCGCGCTGGAGCTGGCCGCCGGACAGTTCGTGCGGGTAGGCCTTCCGGATGCGCTCCGGGTCGGCGAGCCCGGCGTCACGGAGCAGTTCGTCGACGCGTGCCCGGACCCCGGCGCGGTCGAGCCCGGTCGGGTGCACTCGGACGGCCTCGGCGATCTGGGTGCCGATGGACAGGACCGGCGTGAACGAGTTCATCGGCTCCTGGAACACCACGCCGATGCCCGCACCCCGGACGGCGCGGACCGTCTCGACGGGGGCACCGATGAGTTCCTCGCCACGGAACCGGGCGCTGCCCGACACCGAGGCCTGCGGCGGCAGGAGCCCGAGCACGCTCATGGCGCTGACGGACTTGCCCGAGCCGGACTCCCCCACCAGGGCGAGGACCCGGCCGGGCGTCAGGTCGAAGGAGACGTCACGGACGACGGGCTCCGCGTCGCCGAACGCGACGCGGAGCCCCTCGACCTGCAGGATCGGTTCGGTCACTGCTTGAGCGAGACCTTGAGGTAGTTCGGGTACGCGGGGAAGTCCGCGATCTGGAAGTTCTGCACGTTCGAACCCGCCAGGAAGGACTGCTTCGCGTAGATCAGCGGCACGACGGGGGCGTCGGCCATGATCTTCTGGTCCGCCTGGGCCCAGAGCTTCTGCGCGTCGTCCTGGTCGACCGTGGAGCTGGCCTTCGCGATGAGGGCGTCGACCTCGGGGTTGCTGTACTTCGAGACGTTGTAGCCGCCGCCACCGATCTGCGACGAGTCGTACAGGGGCTGCAGGTTGGCGTTCGCGCTCGGGAAGTCCGGCTGCCAGCTCGACAGCGACAGGTCGAAGTCGGTGCCGTTGGTGGTCGCCTGGGTGAAGGAGTCGTAGTCGAGCGGCTTGAGCGTCACGGCGATGCCGGCACGCTTCAGGCCGGACTGCAGCGCCTGCGCCTGGGCGAGGTAGGTGGGGTCGTTCTGGGTGACCAGGGTCAGCTTCAGGTTGCTGACGCCGGCCTCCTTGAGCAGCTGCTTCGCCTTGTCGACGTCGCCGGTGGCCTTCGTCTTGTACAGGTCGTAGTCCTGGCGCCCGGCGATGCCCGGGGTGATGAGCGTCGAGGCGTACGACCCGGCGATCGCGCCGCCGGCGGCGATCCGGAAGGACTTGCGGTCGACCGCGTACTGCAGCGCCTGTCGGACCTTGAGGTCCTTGAGCTCACCGCGCTGCGTGTTGATCGCCATGTAGCTGATCGGGCCGGCCTTCGAGGTGGCGAGGCGGTCCTGGGCGGCCGGGTTGCTACGAACCTGGTTGAGCTCGGCGGCCCCCAGGTAGATGGCGCCGAACGAGTTCTTGGCGTCGCCGTTGTCCGCGATGAGCGTCTGCGTCGCCGTGGACTGGTCCTGGCTCTCCTTGAAGACGATCTTCGACGGGCCGGCGGTGCGGACCTCGTCGGTCTTCGCGCTCCAGTTCTTGTTGCGGACGAGCGTGACCTGCGAGCCCTGCGTGTTCGACTGCACCTGGTACGGACCGGATGCGACCGGCTTCAGGTCGTAGGCGCCGGTGTCCTTGCCGTCGCCCTCGGGCACCGGGGTGAACGCGGGCATCGACGCGAGCCACGGCCAGTCGCCGTACGCGTCGTTCAGCTTGAAGACGATGGTCTTGTCGTTCGGGGTCTCGATGCTGTCGAGCGACTTGCCGTCGAACGGGCCCTTGTAGGAGTCACCACCGACCAGGAGCGACTTGTGGTAGCTCAGGCCACCGCTGAGGGTCGGCGCGAACGAGCGCTCGATGCCCCACTTGATGTCCTTCGTGGTGATCGGCGTGCCGTCCTGGAACTCGACGCCGTCCTTCAGCGTGTAGGTCCAGGTCTTGCCGTCGTCGCTCGAGACCCCGGTGTTGGTCGCCAGGTCGGGGACGACCTTCGCCGTCTTGCCCGGCTCGACGTCCCACGTGGTGAGCCGTCGGGCGACGAGGCCCATCGACGTGATGCCGAGGCTCTGGCTGGTCGCGGGATCGAGGTGGAACGAGGTCTGCGGCGTCAGGATGTTGAGCGTGCCGCCCTTGGCCGTGCCCTCGGCGCCGTCGTCGGACGAACCCCCACCCGAGCAGCCGGTCAGGACCAGGGCTGCTGCTGCGGCGACGGCCGCGGTGATCGTCAGGCGGTTGGGGCGTCTCATGACGGTGCTGCTCCTCGGGGAAGGGGGTCGCGATCGCGGTGGCGGTCGCTGCGACGGCGGAACGGTTCACCCGCCGGGCGGCGTCCATCCTGACACCGCGACGGTGGCCCGTCCGAATCTCGCGTGCGTCGGACGACGCACGACGAAACATTGCAAGCGCCGGACGCCGTCCCGCTATTCCCGATGCGTTCGCACCGCAGCGCGTCAGCGGTCGAAGAGGCCACCGAGGAAGTCGTTGCCGAGGTTCGACGCCTGCTCGCCGAGCCCGGACGCCTGCTCTCCGAACCCCGCGGCCTGCTCACCGAACCCGCCGAGGAGCTGCTCGCCCTGACCGAAGAGTCCCTCGACGCCCCCGCCGAGGTCACCGAGCCCGAGGTCGCCCATGCCCGAGGCGATGCCCTCGAAGTCGACGCCGAGGTCGGCCGCCCCTGCCAGGACCGGACCGGCGGCAGCGCTCAGCACCGCTCCCCCGGCCACCGCGGCGGCGAGGCCACCGAAGGCCATCGCGCCGGCGCCGACCGCTGCACCACCGGCGAATGCCCCGCCGCGGCCGCGGCCGTTGCCGTTGCCGTTGCCGTTGCCGTTGCCCGAGCGGCCGGAACCGCCGAGGACCCGTCGGACCAGACCCGGACGCGACATCTCTCCGCGGGTCATCGCACGGGCCATGCCGCCCGCCGAGTCGTCGCGCAGGTGCTCGTGGGGCGGGAGCTCGGAGTTCAGGCGGTCGCGGACCTGCTGGCGCTGCGCGGGGGTGAGCCGCGCGAAGGCGTCGTGGTGGACCTGTTCGAGCTGCTCCGGCGACGAGGTGCGGAGCAGGTAGTCGTACTTCGCCAGTGCGACCCTGTCGGCGTCGGGCCCGTGCTGCGGCGTGCCGGCGTGCTGCGGCTGGCCGTACTGCTGCGACTGGCCGTACTGCGGCTGGCCGTACTGCGGCTGGCCGTACTGCTGCGACGGCTGCTGGCCGTACTGCTGCTGCGGCTGCTGCTGCTGGTTCCGGTCGTCACCGGTCAGCTTGTCCGCGGCGCTGCGCACGATGCCGCGCCAGTCGGTCCCGCCCTGCTGCGATCCGGCGCCGGGCGCGGTTCCCCCCTGCCCACGCTTCTGGAGCTGCTTGTCGATGACCTTGGAGGCCATGCCGATGATGCGGTTGAGGTTCGCCATGTCCCCACCTTTGCGTCCTCACATGTGGAAGACCGGCACCGAGGCGGGGGTTCGCCAGGGCATCCGATGGGGATCCCCTGTGAGATTCCGGCTGCATTTCAGCGGACACATACACGTAGGCTGGCTCCGGTCGCGTCACCGCCGGAGCGCGACCTGGGCGAAAGCGTGAGGCCCGGGACTGCGACAACAGTTCCGGGCCTCGATTCGCCTTCCGAGTGGAAAGCCAAGGGATGCGTCAACCATCCCGAGTCCAACGCTCGGAACCGATGGTAGCCGAGCCCGCTCGGCGACGCATCCCTCGGCCGAAGCTCCTCGTGTCAGCCGGCGACGACACCAGGAGGTCAGCGATGTCGAACGACACCGATGATCGGTCCAGGCGTCGGGTGCCCTGGCTGGGGATCGCGAGCTTGCTCGTGACCGTGGTCAGGCTCCTGATCGACCTGTCCCGCAAGGACTGAGGACTCGGGTGTCCCGCACCACAGCCGGTGGTGCGGGACACCTGTCCATCGCGTCAGGACAGGATGCGGGCCAGGAACGCGTTCCGGAACCGCCCCGTGGGGTCGAGGTCCCGGGCGAGTGCGGCGAAGTCGGACAGCCGCGGGTACGCCTCGTGCAGCCGCTCGGCACTCGCGGCGGAGACCTTGCCCCAGTGCGGTCGCGGGTCGAAGGGCTCGAGCACGTCCTCGATCCGGGCCACCGCCGCGGCCACGGCGGCGGTGTCGCGACGGAACGTGAAGTGCAGGCCGACCGACTGCCGACCGGACGACGGCGCGAGCCACGCGGTGTCGGCCGCGATGGTGCGGACCTCGGCGGCGATGAGGATCGGGGCGAACAGCGACGCCAGCGGTCGGAGCGCCTCGAGCGCCGCCACCGCCGAGGCAGCGGGGATCAGGTACTCCGCCTGGATCTCGGCCCCGGTCGACGGTGTGAACGAGGACCGGAAGTGCGGCAGTCGCTCCGACCACGGCCCCGGCACGCCGCCCTGCTCGGTGACCCCGGCAGGGTCGTTCTCCCCGGGGTGCACCGGCCCCGAGGCCGAACGGGCTCCGAGGGCCACGAGGTCGACGGTCGGTGCGGCCTCGTCGACGCGGTGCTTGACCCAGACCTGCCGGGCACCGCGGTCGTCGAACGAGGTGAACATCGACACCGAGTAGGCGTCGGACATCACCCGGTCGAACTGCGCGGCGACGGCGTCCCACGGCAGGTCGAGGTGCACCGTCGTGGCGACCTGGAACGTCGGCTCGATCGCGAGCTCCACCGCGGTGACGACGCCCAGCGCGCCGATCCCCACCCGGTGGGCGTCGAGCAGCCCGTCCGGCGACGAGGCGTCGACGTGGGCGATCTCACCGGAGGCGCGGACGACGTCGAGGCCGACCACCGCCTGCGCGAGCGACGGGTTCCGCACACCGGAGCCGTGCGTCCCCGTGGCGACGGCCCCGGCTGTGGAGATGTGCGGCAGGGACGCGAGGTTCCCGAGTGCCCAGCCACGGGCCTCCAGACCGGCCGCGACCTGGCTGTGCGTCATGCCGGCGGCGACCCGCACGACGCGACGCGACGTGTCGATCTCGAGCACCGGCGGCAGGTCCGACAACGAGACCTGGACGGCATCGGTGTCGGCGATGGTGTTGAACGAGTGTCGCGAGCCGAGCGCCGTCAGGCGCGGCGTCGACGCGACGAGCTGCTGGAGCTCGTCCACCGACGTCGGCCGGGCCAGCGCCGAGGCGCGGTAGGTGACGTTGCCCGCCCAGTTGGTGCGGGTGCGCTCGGCCGCGATCACGTCGTCCATCGTGGGTCCTGACTCCTCTAGAAGCCGCGGTCGAGACGGTGCCACGTCTGCTGGAGACGCAGCTCGTCGCGGAACCCGCGTGCGGTGGTGTGTTCGTCGATCACCAGGAACTCGGTGCCGACCATGGTCGCGAAGTCCTCGACGACCTGCAGGCCGACCGCCGTCGTCATGACGGTGTGGTGGGCGGCGCCGGCGGTGAGCCAGGCCTCGGCGGCGACGGGGAACGACGGCCGGGGCTCCCAGACCGCGCGGCCCACGGGCAGCTTCGGCAGAGCCTCGGTCGGGGGCACGACGTCGACGACGTTCGCGGTGAGGCGGAAGCCGTCGCGGGTGTCGGACAGCGCGACGACGACGGCCTCGCCGGAGTCGGCGGTGAAGACCAGGCGGACCGGGTCGTCCTTGCCGCCGATGCCGAGCGGTTGGATCTCGAGCGTCGGCTTCGTGGTGGTGAGCGTCGGCGAGACCTCGAGCATGTGCGCCCCGAGGATCTTCTCGGCGCCCGGGGTGAGGTCGTAGGTGTAGTCCTCCATCAGGGAGGCGCCACCGGGCAGGCCGGCGCCGGCGACGTTCATCGCGCGGACCAGGACCGCCGTCTTCCAGTCACCCTCGGCACCGAAGCCGTAGCCGTCGGCCATCAGGCGCTGCACGGCCAGGCCCGGCAGCTGCTTGAGTGAGCCGAGGTCCTCGAAGTTCGTGGTGAACGCGGCGCTGCCGTTCTGCGCGAGCAGGGTGCGGAGGCCGATCTCGATGGCGGCACCGTCGCGGAGCGCGGCGTGCCGTTCGCCGCCGGCGCTGCGCAGGGACGGGTCCACGTCGTAGTCGCGCTCGTACGTCGCCACGAGCGCGTCGACCGCTGCCGTGTCCGCTGCGGCGGCGTCCACCGCTGCCGCGAGCTCGTTGACGGCCCACGTGTTGACCTGCACGCCGAGCTCGATCTCGGCCTCGGTCTTGTCGCCCTCGGTGACGGCGACGTAGCGCATGTTGTCGCCGAAGCGGGTGAGCTTCAGCTCGCGGACGGCCGCGGCGCCGGCGGCGGCACGGGTCCAGTTCGCGACGCGCTGCTGGACGCGGGGGTCCGAGACGTGGCCGACGGCCGTGGCGTGCCGGACGCCGAGGCGGGCCAGGGCGTAGCCGAACTCACGGTCGCCGTGCGCGGCCTGGTTGAGGTTCATGAAGTCGAAGTCGATGTCCGCCCAGGGCAGCGTGACGTTCGCCTGCGTGTGCAGGTGCAGCAGCGGCTTGGTCAGCGCCTGCAGGCCGCCGATCCACATCTTGGCCGGGCTGAACGTGTGCATCCACGTGGTGACACCGATGACCTTGTCGTCGGCGCTCGCCTCGATGAGCGCCCGGCGGATGCCGTCGGCGTCCTTGAGCACGGGCTTCCAGACCAGCTTCACCGGCAGGTGTCCGGCGAGCTCTGCGTGGACGGCCTTGCTCTGCTCCTCGACCTGGCGCAGGGTCTCATCGCCGTACAGCCCCTGGGAGCCGGTGAGGAACCAGACCTCGTAGCTGTCGAGCGTGGCCTGGGGGGCGACGGTGGTGTCCTGCGTCATCGCATGGCTCCTTCGGGGTTCTGTCCGTAGACGTTCTGGTAGCGATCGAAGAGTCGATCGATGTCTGCTTCGGGGATCGGGACGACCTCGCCGCCCTGCTTCGCGATGTGGACGGTCCGTGCCACGTCCTCGCACATCACGGCCGCCTTGACGGCGTCCTTCGCGTCCTTGCCGATCGTGAAGACACCGTGGTTCTGCATCAGGACCGCGCGGCTGCGGTGGCCGCTCAGCGTGTCGACGATGCCGTGGCCGATCGAGTCGTCGCCGATGATGGCGAACGGGCCGACCGGGATGGGTCCGCCGAACTCGTCGGCCATCGCCGTGATCACGCACGGGATCGCCTCGGCGCGGGCGGCCCAGGCGGTCGCGTACGTCGAGTGGGTGTGCACGACACCGCCGACCTCGGGCATGTTCCGGTACACGTAGGCGTGCGCGGCGGTGTCGCTGGAGGGGCCGTGCTCGTTGCCCCAGCCCTCGGCCGGCACGCCGTCGAGGGTGCAGACGACCTGGTTCTCCGGCGTCAGGTCGTCGCTCGACACCCCGCTCGGCTTGATGACGAACAGGTCCGTGCCGGGCACGCGCTCGGAGACGTTGCCGCCGGTCCAGATCACGAGGCCGTAGCGGACGAGTTCGCCGTGCAGGCGCGCGACGCGCTCCCGCGTCGTCGCCACCGCCTGGCGTGTGGGCTCGTCGATCGCGTCCGTCATCGGGTCACTTCCTCTGTCTGGAGGCGCGGGTCGGCGCCGTCGGTCTCTTCGGTCGGTCCTGTGGTCGCGCTGGGGCGGGTCGCCGCCGCGACGACGTCCTGCACGGGCAGTGCGGCCCGGTAGCGGTCCAGGTACGTCTGGAACCCGGCGACGTCCGCCGGCTCGGGTTCGGCCACGTGCACGGCGTCCCCGCCGAACACGGTGTCGGACAGGTAGTCGGCGAGCTGCTGGTCGGTGTGCTCGAGGTAAGCGGCCAGCACGGCGATCCCCCACGCGCCGCCCTCGCCCGCGGTCTCCTCGAGCGCGATCGGCACCCGCAGGGCCGCCGCGAGGAGCCGCTGCGGGCTGCCCGGTGTGCGGAAGAGCCCGCCGTGCGCGGTCATCCGGTCCACCTGCACCTGTTCGCCCTGCAGGACGTCCATGCCGATGGCAAGCGTCGCGAAGGCGCCGTGCACCTCGGAGCGCACCAGGTTGCCGAGCGTGAAGCGTGCGCCGGGGGTGCGGAGCAGCAGGGGTCGGCCGTCCTCGACGTGGGTGACGGGTTCGCCGGCCAGGTAGTTGAAGGAGAGCAGACCGCCGGCGTCCGGGTCGGTGTCGTCGGCGACGGCCTCGGCGAGCAGGGTGGCGTAGACGTCGTCGATGCCGATCGGCGTCGCGCCGGTCCGCTCGCTCGAGGCCTCGGCGAAGCGTCCGAACATCCGGGCCCAGCTCGCGATCTCGCTCGCGCCGTTGTTGCAGTGCACCATGGCCACGGCGTCACCGGCCGGGGTGGTGACGACGTCGAGTTCCTCGTGCGCGGTGGTCAGCGGCTGCTCGAGCACGACCATCGCGAAGATGCTCGTGCCGACGCTGACGTTGCCGGTGCGCGGGGCGACGGCGTTCGTCGCGACCATGCCGGTTCCGGCGTCGCCCTCGGGCGGGCAGAGCGGTGCGCCGGGTTCGAGCGTGCCGGTCGGGTCGAGCCAGGCCGCACCCTCGGGGGTCAGCTCACCGGCTTCGGCACCGGCGACGAGGACCTCGGGCAGCAGGGACCGCAGGTCCGGCACGCCGATCAGGTCCTGCGCGGTGGCGAGCATGGCGTGGTCGAAGTCCTTCGCGCCCGGGTCGCCGGGGCCGCTGTCGACGGGCCCGCCCTCGATCGGGAACATGCCGCTCGCGTCGCCGACGCCGAGCACGTTCCGGCCGGTCAGACGACGGTGGACGTAGCCGGCCAGGGTCGTCACACCGGCGATCTCGGCCACGTGCGGCTCGTCGTCGAGGACCGCCTGGTACAGGTGCGCGATCGACCACCGCAGCGGGATGTTGAACCCGAGGGCCTCGCTGAGCCGTTCGGCCGCGGGGCCGGTCGAGGTGTTGCGCCAGGTCCGGAACGGCACGAGCAGCTCGCCCGCGGCGTCGAACGCCAGGTAGCCGTGCATCATCGCGCTCACGCCCACCGCGCGGTAGGTGCTCGGGGCGACGCCGTACTGCGCCTCGACGTCGGCCACCAGGGCGGCGTACGCGGCACGGAGTCCGGTCTCGACGGCCTCGAGCGAGTAGGTCCAGCGGCCGTCGACGTACTCGTTCTCCCACTCGTGGGAACCGGCCGCGATGGGCACGAGGTCCTCGTCCACCAGGCAGGCCTTGATGCGGGTGGAACCGAGCTCGATCCCGAGTGTGGTGCGGCCGTCCACGATCCGCTGTCGGCGGTCGTCACCCATGTGTTCCTCCAGAACCTCGTCGTCCTCAGTGAGCGCTCACATCCTGGCACGTGAGCGCTCACTCGTGCAACGCCGCGGCGCGCCGCCGGTGCGCCCGTCCCGCCAGCGGTCGAAACACCCCGCTCAGTTCCCCCGACCGGTCACGAACCGTCGTCCATCGCATCGCCAGCCGACCATTCCTGACCACTCGACGTCCCACGCGCGACGGGTCGTGACCGCGCGACGCACGAGGTCGACCACGACGTGCGACCACCGCAACACCGCTCCCGCGCAAGTCCCGACCACCGGCCACCCTGCACCCGCGCACGTCCCGACCACCCGCCGCCCGCACCCGCGCACGTCCCGACCACCGGCTGCCCCGCACCCGCGCACGTCCCGACCACCGACTCTCCGAACCCGCGGCACCCCGAACTGCGGCGCTCGGGACGGTCACGACACCCCGCTGCCTCCCCTCCGCGCGGTCACGAAGTGTCGACTGGAGGGGCGTCGAGCGACGAGTCGTGACCGCTCGACCACGGCGGACGGGGTGTTGTGACCGCTCGACCACGAGCACCAGCACCAGCACCAGCACCAGCACCAGCACCGCCGAGGTCGCACGACACGCCGCGACCGGTCCGCCGAGGTCGCACGAACTGCCGCCCGACGGCACGACGCGCGGCAGTTCGCGCGACCTCGCAAGCCCCGAACCCGAGCCCCGACCGCCGAGCCCAGACCGCCGAACGCGCCCTACGCGCCGACGGTGCTCTCGCGGATGACGAGCGACGGGGTCACGGCCGCCGACGACGCCGTCCCGCCGTCGATCAGGGCGAGGAGCGCCTGCCCCGCGACGCGTCCGAGCTCTTCGAGCCGCAGGTCCACGGTGGTCAGCGGCGGCCTCGAGGCGAGCGCCATCACGTCCCAGTCGTCGAACCCCGTGACCGCGACGTCTCCGGGCACCGAACGCCCGAGTTCCCGCAGCCGGTCGCACACGCCCCGGGCGATCTGGTCGCTGCCGCAGACGATCGCGTCGACGTCGGGCGACTCCCGCGCGAGCACGTCCACGGCCTGCCGTCCCCAGCGCTCCGACCACTCGCCGTACAGCGGGTCGGTGACCAGGTGCGGCCCGAGAACCGACGAGGCACCTGCCACCCGTCGCGCGGCGGACCGGTGTCGCGCCGGCCCGGTCACGATCGCGACCCGCTGTCGCCCGAGCGAGCGCACGTGCGAGGCGACGAGTGCCGACCCGGCGGCGTCGTCCAGGGTGACCGACACGTCGGCGTCGTCGGTCGAGGGTGTGAAGGCGTAGACGACCGGGATCGACACGTCGATCGGGGGCCGGGCGTCGGCGGAGCGGCCGGTCACGATGATGCCGTCGACGCCGCGGGCCGCCAGGGAGCGCAGGTAGTGGGCCTCGCGCACGTGGTCGTCGCGGGTGTCGCACAGCAGCACGGCCATCCGCCCGGCGGACAGGGCGTCCTCGGCGCCGAGCAGCACCGGGATCGAGAACCGGCCGAACGAGTCGGTGGTGATCATGCCGACGGTGTAGGTCCGCCCCGACGACAGCGCACGGGCCCGGGCATCGCCGACGAACCCGAGCTTCTCGGCGGCTTCCTTCACCCGCAGCCGGGTGGCGTCCCGCAGCTGTCCGGTGCCGTTCAGTGCCTTCGACGCGGTGCCGATCGACACCCCGGCGAGCGCCGCCACGTCGGTGATCCGGATCGGCTGTCCGGTGCGTTCGAGCGTCACGGCAACCACCTTTCCGACGATCAGGGCGTGCCGATGACCCTACACAAAACCGCCGGAATGCTCTTGCGCGGCGTGCGTCCCGTGTCGTAGCGTCCACCGCAGAAACCGTTTTCCGGATGGCCAGCTCCATCCGCACGGTGCCAGTCACATCGCAAGGAGGCGACATGACCACCACGCTCGCGACCGATCGCGGCGCGCACACCGCGACCCCGGTCCTCCCGACCGCCGACGCCCGCCTGACGCTCCGGCCGCTGCCGACCGGCGACGCCCGGATCACCGGCGGCTTCTGGGCGCTCCGCCAGGAGCGCAACGGCCGCGACGCCGTCCGCAGCGGCTACCAGCAGCTGGAGACGGCCGGCAACTTCCGCAACCTCCGCATCGCCGCCGGACTCGAGGAGGGCGAGGCCGTCGGCCCGATCTTCATGGACTCCGACGTGACGAAGTGGCTCGAGGCCGTTGCGTGGGAGTACGGCCGCGCCCCCGCCGAAGACCTGCTCGACCTGCAGCGCGAGGTCACCGCCCTGTACGCCCGGGCGCAGGCAGAGGACGGGTACCTCGACTCCGTCCAGCAGGTCCGTGGGAAGGGCGAGCGGTACACGGACCTCAAGTGGAGCCACGAGATGTACTGCGCCGGGCACCTGTACCAGGCGGCCGTGGCCCAGCACCGTGCGACGGGCGACACCGGTCTGCTCGACGTCGCGATCAAGAACGCCGACCACCTGGTCCGCACGTTCGGCGACGGCACCGCACCGGACGGCACGCCGAAGACGCGCGACGTCGACGGCCACCCCGTCGTCGAGATGGGCCTGGTCGAGCTGTACCGCGAGACCGGCAACCGTGCCTACCTCGACCTGGCGCACTGGTTCGTCGACGCCCGCGGGCACGGCATCATCGAGCGCGCCGGCGGCGAGCCGACGTACTTCTCCGACCGGGTGCCGAGCCGGCAGGCCACGACCGTCGAGGGGCACGCCGTCCGCGCCGTGTACCTGGCGGCGGGTGCCGTGGACGTCGCGATCGAGACCGGGGACACCGAGCTCCTCGCCGCGAGCGAGCGCCAGTTCGCGGACATGATGGCGACGAAGGCCTTCATCACCGGGGGCCTCGGTGCACGCTGGGACTGGGAGGCGTTCGGCGACCCGTACGAGCTGCCGACCGACCGCGGCTACGCCGAGACCTGCGCGGCCATCGGCGGGGTGCAGTGGGCCTGGCGGCTGCTGCTCGCGACCGGCAAGCCGGTCTACGCCGACGCGATCGAGCGCCTGCTCTACAACGCGTTCCTCGCCGGGGTGAGCCTGGCCGGCACCGAGTACTTCTACGTGAACCCGCTGCAGCAGCGCGACCACGCCCACCAGGACGAGAACCGCTCCCCCGCCCACGGGCGCCGCGGCTGGTTCGACTGCGCCTGCTGCCCGCCGAACATCATGCGCACCTTCGCGAGCCTCGACGGCTACCTGGCGACCGCGACCGACGGCGGGCTGCAGGTCCACCAGTACGCCACCGCCGACCTCGGTCCGGTGCGGGTCGAGACCGACTACCCGCACGAGGGGCGCGTCCGCGTCACGGTCACCGAGGACGGCCCGCTCGCCCTGGGTCTGCGGATCCCGGCCTGGTCGGACACCACGACGGTCACGGGTCCGGACGGGTCCGCGAACCCCACGGCGGGGACGCTGCACGTCGTCGACCGCGAGTGGTCGGCGGGCGACACCGTCGAGCTCGTCTTCGACACGACGCCGCACCGCTACGTCGCCGACGCCCGCATCGACGCCGCTCGCGGGCAGGTCGCGATCGAGCGCGGCCCGCTCGTGTACGCGGTCGAGCAGGCGGACCAGCAGGGCTTCACGGTCGACGACCTGACGGTCGACGCGGATGCGCCGATCACGGAGGAGCGCCGCGACGACCTGCTCGACGGCGTCGTCACGCTGCGGGTCCCGGGGCACGCCCCGGCCGAGCACGTGCAGCCGGCCTGGCCGTACCAGCGGCTGGACGGGCCGGGAGGCGCGACCACGGCCCGCGACGCGACCAGCGTCGACGACGTGGCCGGTCCGCAGGGCGCCACCACGGGCCTCCAGGCCGGTCGCGACGTCACCGCGATCGCCGTCCCGTACTACGCGTGGGCCAACCGGGGAGCCGCGCCGATGCGCGTCTGGCTCCCGCTGGCGCGGTGACCGGCGTGGACCGCCGAGCGTTCCTCGTCGGCGGCGTCGCCGGCGGGGCAGCCCTCGCCCTGGCCGGGTGCTCCGGCACCCTGCCGAAGGTCGTCGCGAAGCCCGCGAGCTTCGGGAAGAACGCGACCGGCACCGTGCAGGTGTGGTGCCGGTCGGCGACCCAGGCCGGCCTGACGTCGGCCGTCGCCGGGTTCAACAAGGCGAACCCGGCGCTGCAGGTCCAGCTGACGCCCGTGCCGGACGCGCAGTACGTGACCAAGCTCGCGACCGCGATCCGCGGGGGTGAGCCGCCGGACGTCGTCGACATCGACGACATCAACTCGCAGCTGTTCATCTTCCGCGAGGCGTTCGCCGACCTGACCGACGTGGTCAAGGACCTGGACTACTTCGACGCGATCTCGCCGGGGCACCTCCGCCTGCTCGAGTACGGCGACCGGTACTACGGCCTGCCCTACCTGGCCGACAACTCGCAGCTGTTCGTGAACACCGAGCTGTTCGAGCGTGCGGGCCTCAACGTCGAGGAGTCGACGAAGGACCTGTCCACGCTGCTCGACGCGGCGAAGGCCATCCGGAAGCTCGACGACGACGTGTACGGCTGGTCGATCTCCGGCAACGCTGCCGGCATCATCGGCTTCGTCACGCAGCCGCACGTCTGGGCGACCGGGGTCGACATGATGACCGGCGAGGTGGGCTCCCAGCGGGCGAACATCACCGGCAACGAGGCCCTCGAACGCATGCTCGAGTTCTACCGGCAGCTGTGGAAGGACGGCGTGCTGTCGAAGGCGACGTACTCCGACGCCGGCACCACGTGGGGTGCCGACTTCCGGGCCGGCAAGGTGGGGATCTTCCCGACCTCGTACGGAGCGACCGTGCCCGCGGCCACCAAGGCGATGCGGGCGAAGATGCAGACCGTGCTCATCCCGTCGTGGGACGGCCAGCGGTCGTTCTTCGACGGCGGCGACAACATGTGCATCCCGAACGGGGCGGCGAACCCGTCCGGTGGGTGGGCGTTCATGCAGTACGCGAACGGCCTCCAGCAGCAGCAGGCGCTGCCGGACGGCGGGTACTTCCCGACGCGGTCCGACGCCGCCACCCCGGAGTACCGCAAGCGGTTCCCGCTGGCGTACGGGCCGCTCGACGCCATCGAGAAGGGCTACGCACCGCAGACGCTGGCGTACAACCTGCTCAACAACCAGCCGTCGTCGCCGTACTTCGCGATGTTCCGCGAGGCCGTGTTCGGGTCGGGGAGCGCTGCCGCCATGCGGACGGCGCAGTCCGACTACCAGCGGATCCTCGACCAGGTGCAGGCCTGAGCAGGCCTGCCTGTCTTCTCCGCTCGTCCCGCTCGTCTCGCTCTTGTTGATGCACAGAGAGGTGCACGCATGTCGACCATCTCCACCCGGCGCCCCGCCGGCCGGACCGGCCCGGGCCGTCCCACCGTGGGCCGCGGCCCGGGGCGCGGCGGCGCCGTCCGGACCCGCAACTCGCTCACCCACCCACCGCGCACCGGCGCCGTCCTCGTCGCCCCGGCGATCCTGTTCGTCGCCGTCTTCGTGCTCGTGCCGCTCGTGTTCGCGCTCTACATCTCGTTCACGAACTGGCCCCTGATCGGCCCGTACCGGTTCATCGGGCTGCAGAACTACCTGACGCTGTTCCAGGACCCGACGTTCGTGCACGCCATCGGCTACACGCTGCTGTACACGGCGATCGTGACCCTGCCGATCCTGGCGCTCGGGTACTTCCTCGCCGTGCTCGTCCGGGCCCGTCGCCGTGGCAGCACGATCCTGCGGACGGTGTTCTTCCTGCCGTACGTGGTCGGGCTGACGACGCTCTCGTTCATGCTCGTGCTCGAGGCGCAGCCGAACTCGGGGGCCGTCAACATGGTGCTCCGCTGGCTCGGGATCACCGACGGCAGCACCGCGTGGCTCGTGAACGGTCCGCTGGCGACGCTGCTCATCTGCGTGCTCGTGGTCTGGGCGGTGTCCGGGCTGACCATGGTGCTGCTCATGTCGGCGATGCAGGGCGTCCCCGACGAGGTCTACGAGTCGGCGCAGCTCGAGGGGGCGTCCTGGTGGCAGACCGAACGCCTGATCACGTTCCCGATGATCCGATCGACCGTCGCGCTGAGCGTCATCATCTCGGTGATCGGATCGCTGCTCGCCTTCAACCAGTTCTACATCCTGACCCAGGGCGGACCGGGGACCGAGACCACCACGATCGTGAACGCGATCTACAACCGCGGGTTCGTGAACCTGCAGCTCGGGGCCGCGACCGCCCAGTCGATCGCCCTCGTCGTGGTGATCGCCGCCGTGACGGTGTTCCAGTTCTGGGCACTGCGAGAGAAGGACTGACGCCATGAGCACCACGACCTCCCGTGCGGCCCTCGCGGCGCCGGACCTGTCCACCAGGACCCTGACCACCACGGGCGACGGCCGACGTCGGCGCCACCAGCAGGGCAGCGTCCAGCACCCGCGCGACACCACCGTGAAGCGCACCCTGTACGCGATCGCCGGCATCGGTTCCGCGCTCGTGTTCGGCGTCCCGCTCATCTGGTCGATCCTGCGGGCGTTCCAGTCCGAGGCCGTCATCACGCAGGCCCCCGCCCCGGCGACGTTCTTCCAGCTCGGGTGGCAGAACTTCGCCGCAGTGTTCGCCTCGTCGTCGCACCTGCTCACCGGCGTCGTGAACTCGCTCATCGTGTCGATCGCCACGGCGGTTCTGACCGCGGTGATCGCGACGATGGCCGGCTACGGCTTCGCACGCTTCCGGTTCCGGGGCTTCGGGCTCGTGTTCGGCCTGGTGCTGCTGACGATGATGGTGCCGTTCCAGGCCATCCTCACGCCGCTGTACCTCGAGATGAACGCCATGGGGCTGACGAACTCGCTGCTCGGGCTCGTGCTGTTCTACACGACGGTGAACCTGCCGTTCGGGGTGTTCGTCATGCGGAACGCGTTCGAGTCGATCCCCACCGAGCTCGAGGACTCGGCCTTCGTCGACGGGGCCTCGCGCTTCCGGGTCGTCGTGTCGGTGCTCCGCCCGCTGCTCCTCCCCGGGGCGGCGACCGCGGCGCTCTACGCGTTCCTGGCGTCGTGGACGGAGTTCCTCGGAGCCCTGACGTTCCTGACGAAGGACTCGCTGTACACGCTGCCGGTCGCGCTGCTCAACCTGCAGACCGGGGCGTACGGGCAGGTGTCGTACGGCAACCTCGTCGCCGGGTCGGTGGTGGCGATGATCCCGTGCATCGCGCTGTACGTCGGGTTGCAGAGGTTCTACGTCGCCGGGCTGTCGTCCGGGGCGTTGAAGGGCTGACGGTCGGGTCAGCTCGGGGTCGTGCACGGCTTCGCACCGTGCGCGGCCCCTCGGTCGGTGCGGGGTTGTGCGCGGCTTCGCACGGTGCGCGGCGCCTCGGCCGGTGCGGGGTTGACCGCTCGGTGCGGGACTGTAGCGCCGCACCGAGCGATCAACCTCGCACCGGCCGCACAACGCCGCACCGTGCGCCGCGGGCCCGCGCACGGGAGAACCTCGCACCACCTGCACACCGCCGCACGGTGCGAGGGGGCGCTACGTGCTGCGCCGCACCACCAGCTCGGGCGCGAGCAGCGTCTCATCGCGGGGCTCCCCCTCGACCAGGGCCCGCACGGTGTCGAGCACCCGCTCCCCCATCGCCCGGAAGTCCTGCCGCACGGTGGTCAGCGGCGGCGTGAAGTGCGCGGCCTCGGGGACGTCGTCGAACCCCACGACCGCGATGTCGTCGGGCACCCGCAGCCCCTCGTCGGCGAAGGCGTGCAGCACCCCGAGGGCCATCTGGTCGTTGCCCGCGAAGACGGCGTCGACCGTCCCCACGTCGATGTGCCGGGCGGCCGCGAAGCCGCTCGCCGGGGTCCAGTCGCCCTCGAGCACGACCGGTTCGAGCCCGGCGTCCTGCATGATCCGCACGTAGGTGGCGCGGCGCACCTCGGACTCCTGCGACACGTGCGGTCCGGCGATGTGCACGATCCGACGGTGTCCGCGGTCGAACAGGTGCTGCATGACGAGCGAGGTGCCGGCCGCCTGGTCGATGGCGACGGCAGCGACGCTCGGCGCGACCGGGGTCCGGACGGCGTCGCGCTGCACGGCGTTCGACACCACGACGGGAACCGTGACCGGCACGGTGAGCGAGGCGAGGGCGTCGAGCACCCGGTTGTCGGCGGCGACCAGCACGATCGCGGCGACGTCCTGCGCGAGCAGCGTGGTGAGCGCCCCGGACAGGTCGGACGGCCGCGGTTCCTCGGGCAGGGTCGACAGCAGCACGTGGTACCCGGCGGAGCGGGCCGCCCGTTCGAAGCCGATCGAGGTGCTCGACGGACCGTACAGCGCGTCGCCGGCGGTGATGATGCCGAGCGCCTTGCTCCGCCCACCGGCGAGCGCCCGGGCGGCGGCGCGGGGCCGGTACCCGAGCTCGGTGACGGCGTCGGTGACCTGCGTCCGGAACTGCTCGCGGACGGTCGGATCGCCGTTGATCACGCGGGAGACGGTCTGGTGGGACACGCCGGCGCGTTCGGCGACGTCGAAGATCGTCGGGGCCTTCCGGCGCTTGCCGCCCCTGCCCTCGGGGGCGGTCGTGGTGCTCACGCGCCAACCGTACCGCTCGGTCCGGTCGCCGCGGCAAGATCACGAAACGGCGGTGTTGAGTTGACACCCCGTCACGGAACCCACAAGATGTGAGCGCTCACACGAGCGCATCCCACGGGGCACAGCAGCCCCGGCACCCGACCGCGTCGAGGACGACGCGAAGGAACAGAGGTACTTCGATGATGAAGCGCAGAATCATCGCGGGCGTCGCAGCCGTCGGCATCGCGATCTCGCTGGCCGCTTGCTCGGCCGGCGGCCGTGCGTCCACCGATGGTGGCGGCAGCGGCGACAACAAGGGCGCCCTCGTCGGCGTCGCCATGCCCACCAAGGTCTCCGAGCGGTGGATCAAGGACGGCAACGCCGTCAAGAGCGACCTCGAGAAGGCCGGCTACAAGGTCGACCTCGAGTACGGCGACAACAAGGTCCAGCAGCAGGCCCAGCAGGTCAGCAACATGATCACCAAGGGCGCGAAGGTCCTGATCATCGCGTCGATCGACGGTGGCGCGCTCTCCGACCAGCTCGACGCCGCCGCCAAGGCCGGCATCAAGGTGATCTCGTACGACCGCCTGCTCACGGGCAACAAGAACGTCGACTACTACGTGTCCTTCGACAACGAGAAGGTCGGCGTCGACCAGGCGAACAGCCTGCTCACCGGCCTCGGTGTGCTCGACGCGGACGGCAAGAAGACCGGCGAGAAGGGCCCCTTCAACATCGAGGTCTTCGCCGGCTCGCTCGACGACAACAACGCCGGGTTCTTCTTCAACGGCGCCATGAAGACGCTCAAGCCGTACCTCGAGGACGGCACGCTGAAGATCCAGTCCGGCCAGGACCAGCTGTCCCAGGCCGCGACGCAGCAGTGGGATCCGGCCACGGCCAAGGCCCGCATGCAGAACCTGATCGCGAAGTCCTACTCGGGCGGCACCACGCTCGACGGCGTGCTCTCGCCGTACGACGGCATCTCGATCGGCATCATCTCGGCGCTCCAGGGCGCCGGGTACGGCACGAGCGACCGTCCGCTCCCGACGGTCACGGGCCAGGACGCCGAGGCCGCCTCGGTCAAGTCGATCATCGCCGGCCAGCAGTACTCGACGATCTACAAGGACACGCGCAAGCTCGCCAAGCAGTCCGTCACCATGGCCGAGGACCTGCTGACCGGCAAGGACCCCGAGGTCAACGACACGAAGAGCTACGACAACAAGGTCAAGGTCGTCCCGACCTTCCTGTTCCAGCCGACGGTCGTCACGAAGGACAACTACAAGGAAGTCCTCGTGGACTCCGGGTACTACACCGAAGCCGACCTGAAGTAGTCAGGCCCATCTCACGGACCGGAGGCGCGGTGCCAGCCCGCACCGCGCCTCCAGTCCGTCTCCACCAGCGCGCGCACGCGCGCACGACGGAAAGGCGTCCACATGGCGGACACCATCCTCGAGATGCGGGACATCACCAAGACGTTCCCCGGCGTCAAGGCCCTGCAGGGTGTCTCGATCGAGGTCGAGCGCGGCCAGGTCCACGCGATCTGCGGCGAGAACGGCGCGGGCAAGTCGACGCTCATGAAGGTGCTGTCGGGTGTCTACCCGGCCGGCTCCTTCGACGGCGAGATCCTGCTCGACGGCGAACCCGTGCGGTTCGCGAACATCAACGACTCCGAGGCTGCGGGCGTCGTCATCATCCACCAGGAGCTGGCGCTCAGCCCCTTCCTGTCGATCGCCGAGAACATCTTCCTCGGCAACGAGCAGTCCAAGGGCGGCTTCATCGACTGGAACAAGACGAACCTGACGGCCGCCGAGCTGCTCAAGCGCGTCGGGCTCAAGGACAACCCCGTCACCAAGGTCGTCGACCTCGGTGTCGGCAAGCAGCAGCTCGTCGAGATCGCGAAGGCGCTCTCGAAGGAGGTGAAGCTCCTCATCCTCGACGAGCCCACCGCCGCGCTGAACGACGACGACTCCGCGCACCTGCTCGAGCTCATCCGCTCGCTGCAGGCCGAGGGGATGACGGCGATCATCATCAGCCACAAGCTCAACGAGATCAAGGCGATCGCGGACAAGGTCACGATCATCCGCGACGGCAAGACCATCGAGACGCTCGACATGCGGGCCGACGACGTGTCCGAGGACCGGATCATCCGCGGGATGGTCGGCCGTGACCTGTCGAACCGGTACCCCGAGCGCGAGAACCCCGTCATCGGCGAGGAACTGCTGCGGATCGAGGACTGGACCGTCCACCACCAGCTCGACTCGTCGCGCGAGATCATCCACCAGGCCAACCTCAACGTCCGCGCCGGCGAGGTCGTCGGCATCGCCGGGCTCATGGGCGCCGGCCGCACGGAACTCGCGATGAGCGTCTTCGGTCAGTCCTACGGCACCGGCATCAGCGGCACCGTCTACAAGCGCGGCACCCCGATCAAGACACACACCGTCTCGCAGGCGATCGACAACGGCATCGCCTACGTCACCGAGGACCGCAAGCGCTACGGCCTGAACCTGATCGACGACATCAAGCGGAACATCTCCGGGTCGGCACTCGGCAAGCTCGCCAACTGGGGCTTCGTGAACTCCTCGGAGGAGACCACCGTCGCGACCCAGTTCCTCAAGAGCCTCAACATCAAGGCGCCGAACGTCGACGTCGTGACGGGGAAGCTCTCCGGCGGGAACCAGCAGAAGGTCGTCCTGTCGAAGTGGATGTACGCCGACCCCGACGTGCTCATCCTCGACGAGCCGACCCGTGGCATCGACGTCGGCGCGAAGTACGAGATCTACACGATCATCAACCAGCTCGCCGACCAGGGGAAGGCGGTCATCGTGATCTCCTCCGAGCTCCCCGAACTGCTCGGCATCTGCGACCGCATCTACACCCTCTCCGAGGGCACCATCACGGCCGACGTCCCGCGCGCCGAGGCGACGCCCGAGGTCCTCATGCAGTACATGACCCAGGAACGGGAGACCCCTGTCAATGAACGCGCTTAAGTCCGCCGTCGGCTACCTCACCGGGCAGCTCCGACAGATCGGCCTGTTCATCGCGCTGATCGTCATCGTCATCTTCTTCCAGGTGACCACGAACGGCATCACGCTGGCCCCGATCAACGTCTCGAACCTGATCGTCCAGAACAGCTACATCCTCATCCTGGCCATCGGCATGGTCATGGTCATCATCGCCGGCCACATCGACCTGTCGGTCGGTTCGGTGGTCGCCTTCACCGGTGCCATGGCCGGCGTGATGATCACGCAGTGGAACATCCCGTGGCCGATCGCGGTCGTGCTCTGCCTGGTGGTCGGTGCACTCGTCGGCGCCTGGCAGGGCTTCTGGATCGCGTACTTCGGGATCCCGGCGTTCATCGTGACGCTGGCGGGCATGCTCGCGTTCCGCGGCGCGGCCCAGATCGTCCTGCAGAACCAGCAGATCTCGCCGTTCCCCGCCGGCTTCCGCTCGCTCGGCTCCGGCTTCCTGCCGTCCTTCGGCACCACCGGGTACGAGCCGCTCACGATGATCCTCGGCTTCGCCGCCGCGGCGGTCATGGTGATCGCCGCGTTCCGCGGTCGCATCACGCGTCGCAAGTACCAGCTCGAGAGCGAGCCGTTCGCCTGGTTCATCGTGAAGACGGCGTTCGGCGCCGTGCTCGTGATCTACGTGGCGCTCCTGCTCGCCAGCTACAACGGCACCCCGATCGTGCTCGTCGTGCTCGGCGCCCTCGTGGTGATCTACTCGGTCGTCATGCGGAGCGCGGTGTTCGGCCGCCACATCTACGCGATCGGTGGCAACGCCCTGGCCGCGCAGCTGTCGGGTGTGAAGACGAAGCGCGTCACGTTCCTGCTCTTCGTCAACATGGGTGTCATCTCGGCCCTGGCGGGTGTGGTCTTCACCGGCCAGCTCAACCTGGCGGCACCGGGCGCTGGCAACGGCTTCGAGCTCGACGCCATCGCCGCCGTGTTCATCGGTGGCGCGGCCGTCACCGGTGGCATCGGCACGGTGCCGGGAGCCATCGTCGGTGGTCTCATCATCGGTCTGCTGAACAACGGCATGTCGATCCTCGGTGTCGGCACCGAGTTCCAGTCCCTGATCAAGGGTCTGGTGCTGCTCGCCGCCGTCGCGTTCGACGTGTTCAACAAGCGCCGGGCGGCGTCCGCGCGCAAGTAGCGTCGTACGCGTGCGCGTGCGCGTGCGCGCGTTCGCGTGCTCGCGCGTTCGCTTGGTGCGCAGAAACGGTCGGGTCCTCGATGGGGACCCGACCGTTTCTGCTCACGAACGCGACAGGACGGCCCAACCCCCGGCCGGGAGGCGCAGGGTCCCGTCCCCGAGATCGGCCCCGCCCGCCTCGACCTGCGTCGCGTCGGCCACGGGCACCTCGACGGGTTCGTCCGACAGGTTCAGGGCGGTCACCACGGCGGCATCCGCCGTCGCGGTCCGCAGCACCACGGCGGTGTTGGTCAGGTGCACGACGTCGGTGTGTGCGCGGTGCAGCCACGGGTTCCGGCGACGCAGGGCGATGAGCGCCTCGTACGCGTGGGTCAGGTCCGTCGGCTCCGGCACCTCGGCCGGGAACTCCGGGCGGACCGCGTCGTCGCCGCCCTCGCGTTCCTCCTTCACCCCGGTCCAGCCGTACTCGTCGCCCGCGTAGACCACCGGGGTCCCCGCCACCGTGAACAGCACCGCGGCGGCGTGCCCGGCGAACCGCTCCCCCACCGCGCTCGCGATCCGGGTGACGTCGTGGTTGCCGACGAACGTCGTCGGGGCGAAGGTGGCCAGCAGCGCGTCGTGCCGCTCGATCGCGTGCGCGAGCTCGTGGCCGTTGCGGTCCGCGATGCCGTGCCAGATCCCCTGCCACAGCTCGTACTGGGTCAGCGAGTCCATCGTCGAGTCGCGCGCGATCGCCGCCGCGTCGCCGTGGATCACCTCGCCGCTGAACCAGGCGTCCGGGAACCGCTCCCGCACCCGCGGCAGCACCCGCGCCCAGAACGCCGGCGGCACCGCGTACGCCGCGTCGAGCCGCCAACCGTCGACGCCGCGGGCCAGCCAGTGCGTCATGACCTGCACCACGAGGTCCTCGGTGGCACGGCTGTCGTGGTCGAGCGCGACGAGGATGTCGTGGCCCTCGAACAGTCCGACGGGCACGGGCTGCCCCGGCTGCCACCCGGACCAGTCGATGGCGAACAGGTCGGCGGTCGGCGCCTCCGGGCCCTGGTCCGACAACGCACGGAACGCCGGGTGCTCACGCCCGACGTGGTTGAACACCCCGTCCAGCAGCACCCGCACGCCCCGCTCGTGCGCCGCGGTGACCAGGGCGTCGAAGTCGGCGTCGTCGCCCAGGCGCAGGTCGATGCGGAAGTGGTCGACCGTGTCGTACCCGTGGGTGGAGCTCGCGAACACCGGGCCGAGCAACAGACCGTTCAGACCGAGGTCGACGACGTGGTCGAGCCACCCGGTCAGGCGGTCGAGACGGTGCTCGAGCGGACGCTCCCCCACCGGTGACGCGGGGCGGACCTCGGCGCCGACGAAGCCGAGCGGGTAGACGTGCCACCACATCACGTGCTGGACCCAGGCCGGCTCGGACGGACGGGCGGGGGCGGTGTCGGGGTTCACCGCTCCGATGCTGCCAGGCGCACCTGGACCGTGTGCGTGGTCGCTGTGTGCCGCCCTGCCGAGCAGGACGAGGATGGGGCCATGGGACGGGCGATCAGGACGGAAGCCGACGCGTCGGCATCGGAGTCGGCACACGCCGAACGGACCTGCGCCTCGTGCGGGCGACGGATGCCGTCCTCGGCGGCGCCGGAGGCGAAGTGGTGTTCGGCAGCCTGCCGCCGACACGGTCTCGACGACACCGACCGGGCCCTCGAGCAGCGCATCGACGAACTGCTCGCGGCACGGGCACGGACCTCGAGCATCTGCCCGTCCGAGGTCGCACGCTCACTCGACCCGGACGACTGGCGACCGCTGATGGAGCCCGCACGTCGAGCCGCCCGCCGCATGGTCGCGCGCGGCGAGGTCGAGATCACCCAGGGCGGGTCCGTCGTCGAGCCGTCGACCGCCAAGGGCCCGATCCGCATCCGCCGTCCGCGGTGATCCGGGTCGCGGCGCGCCTGTTTCAGGTGTGCTCGTGAACCGTTCGGATGAGCCGTTCGAGCGCGGTCACCAGTCCTCGTGTCTTCTCCTTGCGGCCCTGTCGACGGCGCGCACGCGGGCGCCCATCAGATGTACGTCCTGATCTCCTCGCCGAAGACTGTTCGGGCTTCTTCTCGCCACGACCCGACGAGCGGGTCTCCCTCGGCCACGAACCGACGGAGATCGGCGCGGGTCACGTCGAGGACCTGGCACTCGTTGCCGGTCCACCGCCGGACGAGGTCACCGAGGCGGACGACGACGTCGGTGTCGACGGTCTGCTCGAAGACGACGAGGAGGTCCAGGTCGGACGCCGGCGTCGCGGTGCCCCGCGCGACTGACCCGAAGATCGAGACCGAGAGGACCCCGGCCTCCGCCGACTCGACGTAGGCGCCGATCCGACGTTCGAGTTCGTCGCCGGCTTCGAGGCCGAGTTCCACCGCTGGCCAGAGCAGGTGTTCCCGGTTGACCCGGTAGGCAGAGTGCTGGAGACCACGCTCGACCTGCACGAGCCCTGCTGCCTCGAGCTTGTCGAGCGCGCGTTTGATGCCGGTGTGCTGCGCAGCGCCCGCGACCCGCGCCACCTGGCGTCCGGTCATGCCGGAATCGGTCCGGGCGAGGACGCGGAGCGCGTCAGCCTGCGTGGCCCCCAGCAGTGTGGCGAGTGGTTTCACGAGTTGCATGCCGATGCCTCCGCAAGAAGTGTACCGATAGGCGGTACATGTGGTGCGTTTTTGTGCACACTCAGCGCGCGAGGGGACGCGGGGAGGGAACACGTGTCGTCCAACGTCGGTTGCATCGAAGGATGATTGCAACCGGATCGACCGAACAGACTCTTGCCCGCCGCGAAGCCCTGGTCGTCGGAGCCAGTGGCATCACCGGTTCCGCCCTGGTGCGCCACCTGCTCGACCTGGGCTGGGACGTGACGGCGCTCTCCCGCCGACCGCTCGCTGAACAGGGCGTCCGGACCGTCGCGGCCGACCTGCGCGACCCCGAGAGCCTGGCTGCCGCACTCGCCGACGAACGCCCGACGCACGTCTTCTTCACCGCCTGGCAGCGGCAGGACACCGAGGCGGAGAACATCCGTGTGAACGGCGGCATGGTCCGCGACCTGCTCGCGGCACTGTCGCACGCTCCGCTCGAGCACGTCGCCCTGGTCACCGGCCTGAAGCACTACCTCGGTCCGTTCGAGGCGTACGCCGCCGGCGAGATGCCCGACACCCCCTTCCACGAGGAGGAGCCGCGCCTCGACACCCCGAACTTCTACTACGCGCAGGAGGACGAGCTCTTCGCCGCAGCCGAGCGCCAGGGGTTCACCTGGTCCGTGCACCGCTCGCACACCGTGATCGGGCACGCGGTCGGCAACGCCATGAACATGGGCCTCACACTCGCCGTGCAGGCCACGCTGGCGAAGGAACTCGACCTGGACTTCGTGTTCCCGGGAAGCGAGGCCCAGTGGAACGGCCTGACGGACATGACCGACGCCGGCATCCTCGCCGAGCACATGGTGTGGGCCTCGACGTCTCCCGAGGGTGCGGACGAGCCGTTCAACATCGTCAACGGTGACGTCTTCCGGTGGCGCTGGATGTGGCCGCGCCTGGCCGCGCACCTCGGTGTCGACCCCGCGCGCGTGGTGGGCTACGAGGACGCTCCGCGACCGCTCGAGGAGCAGATGGCGCCGTACGAGTCCGAGTGGGCCGGCATCGCCGAGCGCCACGGTCTCGCCGAGGCCGACATCACCCGGCTCGCCTCGTGGTGGCACACCGACGCCGACCTCGGTCGTGCGATGGAGGTCGTCACCGACATGGGGAAGAGCCGCGACGCCGGGTTCACGGCGTTCCGCCGGACCGAGCAGGCCTTCGCGGACCTGTTCGCCCGGTACCGGGCCGACCGCCTCATCCCCTGATCCGTCGGGGGCCGGTCAGAAGGCGTACCGGATCCGGCAGGACGGCAGGTGCTCGGCCACGAGTTCGCGGAAGCGCTCGACGAGCTGCCCCTTCATGCCGGACCGGTAGCGCACGTTCACGGCACCGTTCTGGGACACCTTCTGCTCCTGCAGGTCCGGACGCCACAGCAGGTCCTCGGCCTTGGGGTGCCACCCGAGGTTGACCTCGTGCAGGGGCTGGTTGTGGGTCAGGAAGATCACCTCGGCCGCGAGCTGCGCCTTGGCGGCCGGGGACAGCACGTCGTCGACCTGCCGGAGCAGCTCGGCCCAGTCCGACTCCCACGTCGGCGTGAGGATGACCGGCGAGAAGTTCAGGTGGACTTCGTAGCCGGCGTCGACGAAGTCGTTCACCACGGCGATGCGCTCGGCGATCGGGCTCGTGCGGATGTCGGTGACCTTCGCGGTCTCGTGCGGCATCAGTGAGAAGCGGATCCGGGTCCGGCCCATCGGGTCCCAGTCGAGCAGATCGCGGTTGACGTACTTGGTGGCGAACGAGGCCTTGGCCGTCGGCGTCATCCGGAACAGGTCACAGAGGTCGCGGACGTTGTCACTGATCATCGCGTCGACCGAGCAGTCGCTGTTCTCGCCGATGTCGTAGACCCAGGACTCCGGGTCGCACTGGTTCGGTTCGGTTTTCGGCCCCTGCTTGGCGATGTTCCGCGCCACGTGCTTGGTGATCTGGTCGATGTTCGCGAACACGGTGACCGGGTTGCTGTAGCCCTTGCGCCGCGGCACGTAGCAGTAGGCGCACGCCATCGCGCAGCCGTTCGCGGTGGACGGTGCGATGAAGTCGGCGGAGCGACCGTTCGGCCGGGTCACCAACGACTTCTTCACGCCGAGCACGAGCGCCTCGGTCTTGATCCGCACCCAGCGCTGGACGTTCCGTTCGTCGCCGTGCACCTCGGGGATGTTCCAGTGCGACTCGACCGGGACGATCTCGGCGTCCGGCCAGCGCCCGACGATCTCCTGCCCGCGCTGCAGTTCGAGCGCGGCCGGCTCGGCGTAGATGCGTCGGACGTCGAGCATCGGGCGGACGCGTTCGTGGCTCATCAGCTCCTGTCTACCCGGCACCACCGACGGTGCAGACTCGGACCATGACCGCCGAACCCGACGACCACTTCTTCGTCGTGGACGGCCGACGGTGGCGCCGCACCGACCCCGTCCTGCCCGAGGAACTCGCCGCCGCGCTCCGCTCCCACCTGGGGCGCGGGCGCAACGCCGTGAAGACCGCGAAGCGCGCGGGCGACGACGAGGCCCTGGCGGCGGCGCGGCACCGGAACGGCGTGGCCAAGCACGGCCTGGGCGAACGCGGCCCCGAGTGGTGGACCCGCCCCGAGGCCGACCGGATCGCCGACGCCGAGCGCGCCCTCGCCGACCTGGACGCTCTGCCGTGACGACGATCCGTCCACCGCGCCTGGATCGCATCCTGAACCTCATCGTGTTCGGCCCGGTGATGATCGGGACCGGAGTCGCACTCGCGGGCGTGGCCTTCGTACCGGGAGCATCGGCGCGGGTGTTCGTCTTCATCCTCGGTGTCGCCTTCATCGCCGGCGGGACCTGGGCCACGGCCAGGCTCCGACGCGTCGCCGTGCACCTGTGCGACGACACCCTCCGGTACTCCGGCTTCCTCTCGTCCTGGACCGCCCCGCGTGCGGGGATCACCGCGGTGCTCGACGACGCGTTCGTCGAGTGGCGCGACGACCACGGGGCCGAACACCGACGGCAGATCTGGCTGCTGACCCGGGCACGGGAGGACGACGGCACGAAGTTCGCTCCGCTCTGGCGGTGGCGACGCGAGGCACTCCTCGAAGTTCGAGCGTGGGCGGCGGCTCGCGAGGTCCGAAACGTCCCATGACGCCCGCGGTGGAAAGCAGAATCGGGCGTACCTGGTCGAAACTTCCGACCAGGGACGCCCGATTCGACCAGGGACGCCCGGTTCGACCAGGGCGCGCGACTACGCCTCGGTGTGACCCAGGTCCGGCTCGACGAGCAGGCACGCGGTGCGGGACGCGGCGGCGTGCAGTTCGAGCACGACGAGCTCGTTGCGACCGTGGCGGAGCACCGGCCCCGGGATCGCCAGGGTCCGCTGCGGGCCTCGCGACCAGTACCGACCGAGGCAGAACCCGTTGACCCAGGCGACACCCTTGCGGAACCCGTCGAGCGACAGGTACCGGTCGTCCACGGTGTCGAGGTCGAACGAGCCAGCTGCGAACGTCGGCCCGGCGAGCACCTCGCCGCCGGTCGGAGCGACCTCGGACAGCGCGGTCACGGTGGCCGGTGCGATGGGGTCGAGGGCGAGCGGCGACGCCGTCCACCGGGCCACCGGGACGCCGTCGATGGAGACGCCGCCGATCAGGCCCTTCGGCTCGCCGATGCGGACGCCGTAGTCGACGCGGCCCTGGTCCTCGACGAGGAGCTCGAGCGTGCCGGTCACCGGCGGCAGGGTTATGGCGCGGTCGTGGTGCTCGCGCTCCAGGAGCCCGACCACGACGCCGTCGGCCGACACGATCGCTCGGTCGCGCACCTCGGTGCCGACGGTCAGTACCCCTCCGGCGGGCAGGTCGACCTCGGCGCGGTAGGCGACGAAGCCGCTCGCGGCTCCGAGGGCGTCGAAGGTCGGCGGCTCGTCGTGCGCGGACCACGCCGTGAGCGTGGGCAGCAGGGAGCGGAGCGACGCGACGCGGTCCAGACGGACGGCGAGGTCCGTGGCGGGGGTGATCCGGGCCTCCAGGCCGTCGCCGGACGCGGCCACGGGACCGAGGCGACCCGACCCACCCGGCTCCATCGTCGCGGGCAGCGGCGGGACGGACGCGTAGCGCGCGATCACCGCACGGAAGGCGTGGAACTTCTCCGTCGGTCGGCCGGCCTCGTCGAGCGGGGCGTCGTAGTCGTACGACGTCGCGATCGGGCGGTAGACGCCCTTGTCGTTCGCGCCGTTCGTGAAGCCGAAGTTCGTGCCGCCGTGGAACATGTAGATGTTCACCGAGCCGCCGGCGGCGAGCAGGACGTCCAGGTCCTCCGCGCTGGCGGACGCCGGCGTGGTGTGGTGGTGCTCGCCCCAGCTGTCGAACCAGCCGTCCCAGAACTCCGAGCACATCAGGGGCCCGGTGGGCTGGGCCTGCCGCAGGCGCTCGAGGCGGGCGGCGGACCGTGAGCCGAACGACCCGGTCTTGTGCAGCGAGGGCAGGGAGCCGTCCTCGAGCATCGTGCCCATCGGCTGGTCGACGCTCGTGAAGGGGACGGTCAGCCCGATGTCGCGGTGCATCTGCTCGAGTGCGCGCAGGTACTCGGGGTCGGAGCCGTAGGCGCCGTACTCGTTCTCGACCTGCACCAGGACGATGGGCCCGCCCTGGTCGATCTGCCGCGGGACCAGCACGGGGGCCAGGTGCTGCAGGTACGTCTCGACCGCTGCGAGGAAGCCGGGCTCGTTGCGCCGGACACCCACGGAGCCGTCCGCGAACAACCAGTACGGCAGGCCGCCGTTCGTCCACTCGGCACAGATGTAGGGGCCGGGGCGGACGATGGCGTGCATGCCCTCGGCGGCGACGAGGTCGAGGAAGCGGCCGAGGTCCAGTCCACCCGACAGGTCGAACACCCCGGACGACGGCGCGTGCGCGTTCCAGGCGACGTAGGTCTCGATGGTGTTGAGGCCCATCAGCTTCGCCTTGCGGATCCGGTCGGCCCACAGGTCGGGGTGCACGCGGAAGTAGTGGATCGCGCCGGACAGGACCCGGTGCGGCTCGCCGTCGAGCAGGAAGTCGGTGTCGCCGATGGCGAAGCGCATGGTGTCATTCTTTCGTTGCCGGCCCGGCCGGGCGTGGAGCGGGGCCGTGCGGACGTGTCCGCACGGCCCCGCGGGGATGCTGTCGAACTACTTCGACGAGACCGTGAAGCCCTGGTCCTTGCCGTACTTGGCGAGGGCCTTCTGCCAGGCCTCGAGGCCGGCGTCGAGCGAGGTGCCGTTCTCGTACGCCTGACCGACGGTGTCGGCGTAGACGCTGTTCGCGTACACCTGGTAGGGCAGGTAGGTGAAGTCGTTGTCCGAGGACTTCGACGCGTCGACGAGCACCTTGTTGATCTGCTGGCCGCCGAAGTACTCCGGCTTCTCGTCGAGGAACGCCGACGAGTCGAGGTCAGCGGTGGTCGACGGGAAACCGCCGGACTCCATGAAGACCTTCGTGGACTCCTTCGAGGAGTTCAGCCACTTGAGGAAGCCCGCGGCGAGGGCCGGGTTCTTCGACTGCTTCATGACGACCTGGGCGCTGCCGCCGTTGTTCGCGGTCTGGGCGGTGCCACCGTCGTAGGTCGGCATCGGGGCGACGCGCCAGTCACCCGAGGCCTGGGCGACGCCGGACTCCAGGTTGCCGGGCATCCAGGCGCCGGTGATCATCGTGGCGATCTCACCGTTGCCGAGCTGCTTGTACCAGTCGTCGGTCCACCCGACCGTCTTCGACAGCAGGCCCTGCTCGACGAGCTCGTTCCAGGTGCTCGTCCACTTCTTGGTGCCCTCGTCCTGCAGGTTGATGGTCACCTTGTCACCGTCGGTGGTGAAGGGGGTGCCACCGGCCTGGGCGATCATGCTCGTGGTGAAGCCGGCGTCGCCGGAGTCCGCCGCGATGTAGGCCTTCGGGTCCGCCTCGTGCAGCTTCTTGGCCGCGGTGACGTACTCGTCCCACGTCTTCGGCACGGCGATGTCGTGCTTGTCGAAGACCTTCTTGTTGTAGAACAGCGCCATGGGGCCGGAGTCCTGCGGCAGGCCGTAGACCTTGCCGTCGATCGACACCGAGCTCCAGGTGCTCTTCGCGAAGTCCTTCTCGAGCGAGTCGAACCCGTAGCTCGACAGGTCGAGCAGCGACTCGGACAGGGCGAACTGCGGCAGGGCGTAGTACTCGACCTGGGCGACGTCGGGGGCGCCCGAGCCGGCCTTGATCGTGTTCTGCAGCTTCGTGTACTGGTCGGCACCGGTGCCGGCGTTGACGAGCTTGACCTTCACCTTGGGGTACTGCTTCTCGAACGCGGCGACCTGGGCCTTCGCCGACGGGGTCCACGACCAGTAGGTCAGGGTGCCACCGTCCTTCAGGGCCTTGTCGATGTCGTCGGCCGATCCGCCGGAGCCGGAGCCGCCGGAGGCGCACGCGGCGAGGGCGATCGCGGCGGTGACGCCGATGGCGAGGGCGCTGAGCCCGCGCCGGAGACGCTTGTTCATGGGTGTGCCTTTCACTTCTTCGTGGAGGGGGTGGTGCTGCTGTGTGCCGGACCGGAGGACAGGGGCGGGGTCGCCACGGGCCTCCCGTCCGAGGGGTCAGGCCTTGACCGACCCGGCCGCGAGGCCGGATTGCCAGAAGCGCTGGAGGAAGAGGAACGCGACCACGATCGGGATGATCGTGAGGAGCGATCCCGTGACGACGAGGTTGTAGATCGGCTGCGCGCCGGACCCGGTGGCCTGCGCGTTCCACTGGTTCAGGCCGACCGTCAGCGGGTACCACTTCGGGTCGCTCAGCATGATGAGCGGCAGGAAGTAGTTGTTCCAGGTGGCGACGACCGCGAACAGCAGGACGGTGACGACACCGGGCGCGAGCAGGCGGAGCGCGATGGTGAAGAAGATCCGGAACTCACCGGCGCCGTCCATGCGGGCGGCCTCGAGCAGTTCGGCCGGGATCGCGTCGACCGCGTAGGTCCAGATCAGGTACATGCCGAAGGGGCTGATCAGCGAGGGCAGGATGATCGCCCACGGGGTGTTGGTCAGGCCGACCTGCGAGAACAGCAGGAACGTCGGGACCGCCAGGGCCGTGCCGGGGACCGCGATGGCACCGAGGACGACGGCGAAGACCGCGCGGCGACCGGGGAACTGGAACTTCGCCATGCCGTAGCCCGCGACGGTGGCGAGCAGGGTGGCCCCGCCGGCACCGACGACGACGTAGAGCAGCGTGTTGCCGAACCACTGCAGGAAGATGCCGTCGTTGTACGTCACCGTGTCGACGATGTTCTGCCAGAGGTTGAAGTCCCCGCCGAACCACAGACCGAACGTGGAGAGCAGCGACGCCTGCGTCTTCGTGCTGTTCACGAGCAGGTAGAACAGGGGCGCGAACGAGTACACGACGAAGACGACCATGACCGCGGTCAGCAGGCCGGAACGCTTCGGCTTGCGTCCGTCGACGTGCTGGTCTGCCTTCCTGGAGGCGCGGATCGAGCGGGTGCGCGGCGCACGTTGCGTCGTGGTCGCCTCGGTCACCGTGGCCGCTGCGGGCCCGGCGGGGTGCTGGATGGTGCTCATCGGTTCTCCTCGCGGGTGCCGCGGACCTGGACGACGTAGGCGATCACCGCGGTGATCACGCCCATCACGATCGCGACCGTGGCGGAGTAGTTGAACTGCTGACCGCTGAAGGACAGCGAGTAGGCGTACATGTTCGGGGTGAAGGCGCTGCCGATGACGTTCGGGGCGAGCGTCTTGAGCAGGTTCGGCTCGTTGAAGAGCTGGAAGCTGCCGATGATCGAGAAGATCGTGGCGATGACCATCGGGCCGCGGAGCGCCGGGAGCTTGATCGAGAAGACCGTGCGCATCGGGCCGGCGCCGTCGAGCTCGGCCGCCTCGTACAGCTCACCGGGGACGGTGCGGAGTGCGGCGTAGAAGATCAGCATGTTGTAGCCGAGGAACTCCCACGTGACCACGTTGCCGATCGACGTCAGGACCCAACTCGGGCTGAACGGCTGCAGCAGGTCGATGCCGAGCGCGTCGTTCGCGGCGCCCGTCAGACCGAACTGGTTGCCGTAGATGAAGCCCCAGATCAGGGCGGCGACGACACCGGGGACGGCGTAGGGCAGGAACACCGCGATGCGGAAGAAGCTCGTCCCCCACAGTCGGGCGCTGTCCAGAGCCAAGGCGGCGACGAGCGCGAGGCCGAGCATGATCGGCACCTGGACGACCAGGAAGATCGCGACCCGGCCGAACCCGGACCAGAACTTGGCGTCCTGGAAGAGCTGCACGTAGTTGGCGAACCAGACGAACTGGTTGCCGCCGATGAGCTGGTCGCGGAACAGGCTGAGCCAGAGCGCGTAGCCGATCGGCACGATGAGCATCAGGACCAGGACGACGACGAACGGGCCGACGAACAGCCATCCGGTGAGCCGTCCCCGCGGCTTGGGGCGGCGGCCGGCCGGGCGCTCGGCGGTGGGGCGCGGTGCTGCCTCACCGGGGCGCGCTGCGAGCGTGCTCATGTGACTCCTTCGTCTGCTGCGTTCGGGTGGTCGATGTCGGCGGCTCGGCCCGGGCCGGATCAGGGTGTCCGGGCGGTCACCGATGTTGACGTCAACATCGAACGACGCGACGATAGCATGGCAACGTCAACATGCGCTAGCGTCCGGGGAGGCCGACCGCTCGGCCCCTCGATCCGGAAGGAGCGCCAGCGTGACGATGGAGTCCCCCGCCGGCACCCGCCGCGCCCCCTCGATGGCCGCCGTCGCCGACGCCGCGGGGGTCTCGATGCAGACCGTCTCGCGGGTCGCCCGCGGCTTCGACAACGTCAGCCCGGAGACCCGCGACCGCGTCCAGCGTGCGATGGAGTCCCTCGGCTACCGGCCCAACCGTGCCGCCCGTGCCCTGCGCTCCGGCCGCTTCCGCACCATCGGCGTGATCATGTTCACGCTCGCGTCCTTCGGCAACATGCGCACGCTCGAGGCGATCGCCGACGCCGCCGGGGTCGCCGACTTCACGATCACCCTGCTGCCGATGGCGTCGCGCACCGAAGCGGGCGTCCGCTCCGCGTTCTCGCGCCTGCACGAACAGGCCGTCGACGGCGTCGTGATCATCATCGAGTCGCACATCATCGACACCGCCGAGGTCGTGCTGCCCGACGGCGTGCCGATGGTCATCATCGACTCCACGGGCAGCACCGACCACCCCGCGATCGACACCGACCAGGCCGACGGCGCCCGACAGGCCACGCAGCACCTGCTCGACCTCGGGCACGAGACCGTCTGGCACGTCGCCGGGCCGGAGTCGTCGTACTCGGCAGCCCGTCGCCTCGCCGCGTGGCAGGACACCCTGGAACGCGCCGGTCGACCGGTCCCCCCGGTGTTCCGCGGCGGCTGGACGACCGAGCACGGCTACGAGGCCGGGCTCGAGATCGCTGCACGCCCGGAGATCACCGCGGTGTTCGCCGCGAACGACCAGACCGCCCTCGGTGTCCTGCGCGCCGCACACGAGTCCGGTCGCCCGGTGCCGTCGTCGCTGAGCGTGGTGGGGTTCGACGACTCCCCCGAGTCCGACTCGTTCTGGCCGCCGCTCACCACCGTGCACCAGTCCTTCGACGAGGTCGGCCGCCGAGCGGTCGCGAACCTGCTCGCCCAGATCGACGGCGAGCGGGTCAGCGTCGCGGCGGACCTGGTGCCGGTGCGGCTCGTCGAGCGTGCGAGCACGGCGCCGCCGCCGGCGCGCTGACGCGGCGCGCGTTTCGCGCTCACCGACACATCACGTGCGCACGCCCCCGTGATCTGTCGCCCAGCACGTGAACTCGCGCACATGCCGGTCGGGAGGCCCGGTGCCAGGCCGCCTCGGGCCTCCAGGCCGCCGCGCCGCGACGCCACGGCCCTTTCCGCGAAAGCGACAGGACCGCGCCGAACGTCCGTGGAGCACTGTCGCTTTCGCGGACCTGACCCGGCTAACTGCCGACCACCTGTCGCTTTGGCAACCACATGCCGGACGGGAGGCCCGGTGCCAGGCCGCCACGGGCCTCCCGGCCGCCGCGCCGGCCGCGTCACGGGCCCAGCGACAGTCCACGCGCCCGTCACCCCGTGAACTGTCGCCCAGCACGTGAACTCGCGCCGCCCGCCGCGCCCCCGCAACGAGCAGAGGACGTCGGGCGCGAGCGCCCGACGTCCTCTGTGCTCACTCGACGCCCGCCGTGGCGTGCGCCGAGGCGCCTTGTCAGCCGATCGAGACGGCGGTCCAGGAGACCGGCGGGAGCTCGATCGTGACGGTGTCGCCCTCGCGGCGGACCGAATCGTTCGTGCGGAGCCCCACGCGCGAGGTGTTCTCCAGGTCGTTCACGGCGTGCAGGTCGTCGTCCCAGACGCCCTCGGCGTGGACGTCACCCGTCGCACCGATGCCGGCCAGGTCGATCGTCACCGTGGTCGGCTCGGACGGGTGGCGGTTGATCAGGAAGACCGCGGCCTTGCCGTCCTCGGACACGGTGGCGGCGGAGTCCACGACCGGGACCTCGCCGTGCTTGCCACCGTCGACGGTGTCACCCGAGGCCTTGACCTGCAGCGAGGTGCCCTGCGCCAGGCGCGAGGTGACCGAGAACGGGAAGAAGGTCGTCTGGCGCCAGGCCGGGCCACCGGGCTCGGTCATGATCGGGCCGATCACGTTGACGAGCTGGGCGAGCGAGGCCGAGGCGACGCGGTCGGCGTGGCGGAGCAGCGAGATGAGCAGGCCACCCACGACGACGGCATCGGCGACGGTGTAGACGTCCTCGAGCAGACGCGGGGCGACGGGCCACTCGTCGAGCGTGAAGGTCTTGGCCTTCGCTTCCCACTTCTTGATCGACCAGACGTTCCACTCGTCGAACGAGATGTCGATGCGCTTGTCGGACTTCTTCTGCGCCTGGACGTGGTCGGCGGCCGTGGTGACCGTCTTGATGAAGTGGTCCATGTTGGCGCCCGAGGCGAGGAACGACGGCAGGTCGTCGTCCTCCTCGTAGTAGGCGTGCGCGGAGATGTAGTCGACGTCGTCGTAGGTGTGCTCGAGGACGGTGCGCTCCCACTCGCCGAACGTCGGCATCGACGCCCCGGAGGAACCGCAGGCGACGAGCTCGAGGTCGGGCTGGATCTGCCGCATGGCCTTGGCGGTCATGGCGGCGAGCTTGCCGTAGTCGTCGGCGTTCTTGTGGCCGAGCTGCCACGGGCCGTCCATCTCGTTGCCGAGGCACCACATCTTGATGGCGAAGGGTTCCTGGCGACCGTTCGAACGACGGTATTCGGACAGTGCGGTCCCGGCGTCGATGTTCGCGTACTCGAGGAGCTCGATCGCCTCCTGCGTGCCGCGGGTGCCGAGGTTCACGGCGAGCATGAGCTCCGAGCCGACCTGGTCGAGCCAGTGCTGGAACTCGTGCAGGCCGACCTCGTTGGTCTCGGTCGAGTGCCAGGCCAGGTCGAGGCGGCGGGGGCGCTGCTCGACGGGGCCGACACCGTCCTCCCACTTGTAGCCGGAGACGAAGTTGCCACCGGGGTAGCGGATGGCGGAGACGCCGAGTTCCTTGACGAGTTCGACGACGTCCTTGCGGAAGCCGTGCTCGTCGGCGGTCTCGTGGGTGGGCTCGTGGATGCCGTCGTAGACGTGGCGGCCGAGGTGCTCGACGAACCCGCCGAACAGGCGACGTCGCACCGGCCCCACGGTGAACGCGGCGTCGAGGACGAGGTGTGTGCGGGGCATGGATCTCCTTCGATCGTGGCAGTGCGGTTCGTGCGGGGAGCGGGTGGGGCCACGGACGGGAACCGAAGCGGGCCGTCACGAAAGTGAGCGCTCACCTGACCGAAACGCTACCGGGTTCCACGCCGTCGCGAAAGGGGTGGCGGATGCCGGGAGCGAGCGCTAATGTGAGCGCTCACGGAGCACCGGAAGGTCGTTCCGTGTCCGGAGCAGCAGTGCTCCGGGTCCGGAGCAGCGATGCTCCGGCGGGAGCACCGACCCTGTTCCCGAGCCCGGCCCATCCCGATGGAGTGATGCCATGCCGATCCCACCCGCAACACCCGCGTCGCGCCTCTCGCGCCGGGGCTTCCTCGCCGCCGGTGCAGCGGCCGCGACCGTCCTGCCGCTCGCCGCCTGCTCGAGCCCCCTCGCCGCCGGCCTCGCCGGCAGCGCACTCAACCCCGAGACCCTCGTCTTCTGGAACCTCTTCGGCGGCGGCGACGGCGTCCGCATGCAGGCCATGGAGGACGGCTACGCGAAGCAGCACGGCGGCTCGAGCGCGTTGCAGGGCACCACGTTCGCGTGGGGCAACCCGTACTACTCGAAGCTGACACTGGCGACCGTCGGGAACAAGCCGCCGGACGTCGCGGTCGCGCACCTGACCCGCGCGAAGCCGCTCTGGGACGGTGACCTGCTCGACCCGATCACGTCCGACGACCTGGCGAGCGTCGGCCTGAGCGCCGCCGACTTCAACCAGAAGGCCTGGGCGGCGCAGAAGACCGACGGCAACAACATCGCGGTCCCGCTCGACACCCACCCCTTCGTCCTCTTCTACAACGTCGACGTCTGCAAGAAGGCCGGCCTGATCGACGGCGACGGCAACCTCGTCGACCTCAACGGCATGGACAACTTCGAGAAGGCCCTCGCCGCGGTCGCGAAGGTCACCGGCGGCACGGCCCTCAACGTCGCGAACGTGGTGCCGGAGACGGCCACCCCGTGGCGCTTCTTCTGGACCATGTACAACCAGCTGAAGGACGCCACCCCGTTCATCAGCGACGGCGGGTCGAAGCTCACCGTCAACGAGGACGCCTACAACGAGGTCACGAGCCGCACCCAGAAGTGGGTGAAGGAGGGCTGGCTGAACAAGGCGCTCGACTACGCCACCGCGCAGTCGCTCATGTTCGACGGCAAGGCCGGCTTCTTCATGCAGGGCGAGTGGGAGATCAGCACCGCGCAGTCGATCAAGGGCCTGAACTTCGGCATGGCGCCGATCCCCCAGCTCTACGACAAGCCGGCGACCCAGGCGGACTCGCACACGTTCGTCCTGCCGAAGAAGGCCCGCACGCCGGAGCAGCGCAAGCAGCACATGCTCTTCATCAAGCAGATGCTCGAGCAGAGCCTGACGTGGGCCGAGGGCGGGCACGTGCCGGCCTACATCCCGACGTTCGACAGCGCCGCGTACAAGAAGCTCACGCCCCAGTCGAACTACGCGGCCGCAGCCGAGACCGCCGTGTTCGACGACGCCGCCTGGTACGGCGGTTCGGGTTCGACGTTCGAGGGCACGGTGGGCGCCCAGCTCGCCCTCGTGCAGCAGGGCAGCTCGTCCCCCGCGCAGGCCCTCAGCGCCATCAAGTCGCAGCTCGCGACGTACCTCAACACCCCGAGCCCCCTGTGACCCGGCACGCAACAGCCCGGCCGGACCACGCCGGGCAGACGACCCCCGCGATCGCCGTGAACACCGCGCGAAAGGCACGATGACGTGACCACAGCACCTGTCCTCGACCGGCCGACCGACGCGGCCACCGCGCCGCGTCTCCGCCGGAACCGCTCCTACGGCTCCAGCGTGAACCGCGGCCAGGGCCGCAGCGGCTGGCTGTTCCTCGCCCCGTTCGGCCTGTTCTACGTGGCCTTCCTGCTCGGCCCGACGGTCTGGATGATCGTCACGAGCTTCTTCAACACCTCGACCGTCCGCACCGGGCTCGGCAGCTTCGCCGGGTTCGCGAACTACGCCGAGATGCTCGGGCGCAGCGACTTCTGGTCGTCGCTCTGGCACACGCTGCAGTTCACGCTGTACACGACCCCGCCGCTCGTCATCCTGGCGTTCGTGTTCGCCGTGCTGACGAACCGGATGAACCGCGGGCAGTGGTTCTTCCGTCTGGCGTTCTTCCTGCCGTTCATCCTGCCGTCGGCGACGATCTCGCTGATCTGGGTGTTCATCTTCACGCCGAGCACCGGTCTGTGGGCGAGCCTGCAGTCGGCGATCGGCATGACCCCCGGCTCCGGCATGCTGTCGAGCCCGAACACGGCCATGATCGGTGTCGCGATCGCCACCGTGTGGTGGACCCTCGGCTTCAACTTCGTGCTCTACCTGGCCGGTCTGCAGGAGATCCCGCGCGAACTGTACGAAGCAGCCGCCGTCGACGGTGCGTCGAACTGGCAGCAGATCAAGTCGATCACGCTCCCCCTGCTCGGCCGCACGACGACGCTGGTCGTCCTGCTGCAGATCATCGCGAGCCTGAAGATCTTCGACCAGGTCTACCTGATGACGAACGGCGGGCCGGGCATCTCGACCCAGGTCTCGCTGCAGCTCATCACCGGCGTCGGCTTCACCGACAACCGGCTCGGTGCCGCATCGGCCGCGTCGGTCCTCCTGTTCATCGTGATCGTGGCGATCGCGGTCATCCGGCAGCTCGTCGAGCGCGCTGCCGCCAAGCGAGAGATCGGGGCCTGACATGACCGCCACCGAGAGCATCACCACCGGCCGCAAGCTCCGCACCGGCGTCTCGTCCGCCGCTCCGACGAGCGCCGCGAAGATCGGCGTCAGCGGTCGCGGCTTCACGATCGCGTCGGGGATCGTCCTGACGATCTTCGCGATCATCTGGCTCATCCCGAGCGTGTTCGCCCTGAAGACGTCGCTGTCCGACAACGGCGTCGCCGCACTCGGCGCGAACGCGATCCTGTCGAACTGGAACCCGACGCTGCACTCGTACTCGTCGCTGTTCCAGGCCGGCGACATCTGGAACTGGTACCTCGCCAGCGCCATCACCAGCGTCGTCACGGCGGCACTCACCGTGCTGTTCGCGTCGATGGCGGCGTTCGCCCTGTCGCGGCTGGTGTTCCGCGGCCGCAACATCGCGTTCCTGCTCATCATCCTCGGGATCATGATCCCCACCCAGGTGCTGATCATCCCGATCTTCCAGGAGCTCAACGCGGTCGGCCTGCTCAACACCTACTGGTCGGTGATCTTCCCGCAGGTGCCCGCCGTGATCGCGGTGTTCATCTTCAAGCAGTTCTTCGACGGCATCCCGAAGGAGCTGGAAGAGGCGGCGCGCATCGACGGCGCCGGCATCTGGAAGGTCTACTGGTCGGTCATCCTGCCGCTGTCGCGTCCGGTGATCGCAGCTGTGACGATCCTGACCTTCGTCGGGGTGTGGAACAACCTGCTGCTGCCGCTGTTCGTGCTGTCCAACCCGGACCTCATGACGATCCCGGTCGGGCTCGCCACGGTCCAGGGCAGCTTCGGGCAGCGCTACGCCGACATCCAGGCCGGTGCGATCCTCGCGGCGCTGCCGCTGATCATCCTCTACCTGATCTTCCAGCGGCAGATCGTGGAGGGCGTGACGGGCTCGGGCCTCAAGGGCTGACGCGACCCCACCACGGACGGGAGGCCCGGTGCCAGCTGGCACCGGGCCTCCCGTCCGTCCGTTGGTCGCGTCGCGGGCGCGGCGCGGCTGGCGCTTTCGGGCGTACCTGGCAGAACCGGGCGTACCTGGGCAGAAGTTCCCTGGTGGTATGCCCGAAAGCACCAGGCATCGCGGGCGCCAGGGGAAGAACCGGGCGTACCTGGCGGGAACGGGCGTACCTGTGCAGAGCGGGCACACCTTGCGGAACCGGGCGTACTCGGTCGGAAGTTCCTTGGTGGTACGCCCGAAAGCACCAGGCATCGCGCACGCCAGGGGAAGCATCGGGCGTACCTGGCAGAACCGGGCGTACCTGGCGGGAACGGGCGTACCTGTGCAGAGCGGGCACACCTGGCCGAACCGGGCATACCTGGTCGGAAGTTCAGTGGTGGTATGCCCGAAAGCACCAGGCATCGCGGGCGCCAGGGGAAGAACCGGGCGCACCTGGCCGAACCGGGCATACCTGGCGGAACCGGGCAGACCCGGTCGGAAGTTCCGTGGTGGTATGCCCGAAAGGACCAGGCATCGCGCGCGCAAGGGGAAAGACCGGGCGTACCTGGCGGCAACGGGCGTACCCGGGGTGAACGGGCATGCCTGCCAGGCAGCGCGCGGGTCAGGCGGGGACGGAGACCTTCGTCTCGTGCTTCCAGAACCCGGAGAACGTGATGCGCGACTTCGGCAGGCCCGCACGGTGCAGGTGGCGACGGCCCTCGGTGGCGAGCTTCGACTCCCCCACGACGAACGCGTACCCCTGGTCGTCGGACGGCACGTGCCGCTGCAGTTCGGCGAGGGCGCCGCTGCCGGGGACGGCGCCGGGCTGCCGGACGATCCAGGTCACCTGCACGCCGGTGGGGGCGTCGAGGTCGCGGATGTCCGCGGGGGTCGGGACCTCTTGGATGATGCGGCCGACGGTGTCGCGCGGCAACGACGCGGCGATGCCGACGATGCCGGGCAGGCCGGTCTCCTCCGCTGCGACGATGACCTCGCTGGTGCCGGCGGGGACGTCGAAGATGCAGCCCTGGTCGAGCATCGCGAGCTCCTCGCCGGGGCGTGCGGCGCAGGCCCAGATCGCGGCGCGGCCCTCGAGCTCTCCGCGGTGGTCCAGGTGCACGACGAAGTCGATGTCGAGCTCGGCGGTGCCGTCGGCGAGCAGCCGGTACGCGGCGACGGTGTAGTTCGCGCAGTGGGGGCGGATGTCCTCGGGGATGCCGAGGAACGTCGGCCACCACTTCTTGCCGTCCAGGTCGGGCATCCGGAAGGCGTCCTGGTCGGGGCGTCGGACGAACAGGCGGAACCAGTGGTCGAAACCGAGGTAGCCGAACTCGTGCAGGTCGTCCCCGGTGACGGTGACGCGCTGCATCGAGGGGGTCACCCGCTGGGTCCGGAGGACACGGGCGCGGAAGAGCCGGGGGTTCGTCGGCAGGAGCCGCGGGGTCTTCGCCATGAGGCAAGGCTAACCTAAGATGACTTCCGTGCCAGCCCCCAATCCCGTTCTGGCTTCCGGTCCGGAGGCCCCCGAACCCGTCGCGTCCAGCGCCCGAGACGGCGACGCGTCCCGCGCCCTCGGTGTGCACCGGACCGCGATGCGGCGACGGACCGCGGTCATCCTCGGCCTCGTCGTCGCCCTGGTGCTCGTCGCCGTGGCGAGCATGTTGCTCGGCAGCAACCGCATCGGTGTCGCCGAGGTGTGGGCGGGGCTCACCCGCTCGGGGTCGAGCACCGACGAGGCGATCGTGTGGGGCTCTCGCATCCCGCGCACGCTGATCGGTGCTGCGGTCGGGGCGGCCCTCGGCATCGCCGGGCTCCTCATGCAGGGACACACCCGCAACCCACTCGCCGACCCCGGCCTGTTCGGGGTCTCGTCGGGTGCCGGACTCGCGGTGGTGCTCGGCGTCTACGTGTTCGGGGTGACGAGCACGAGCGCGACCGTGTGGTTCGCCCTGGTCGGGGCCCTGGTCGCCAGCGTCGTCGTCTTCTCGGTGACCATCGCCGGCAGTGGCACCGCCAGTCCGGTGCCGCTCGCCCTCGCCGGGGCCGCGGTCTCGGCGCTGCTCGCCGCCCTGACCTCCTTCGTCGTGCTGACCGACCAGGCCTCGCTCGACGCGTACCGGCTCTGGGTCGTCGGGTCCCTCGCGGCACGGCAGCTCGACATCCTCGGGGCGGTGTGGCCGTTCCTGGCCGCCGGGCTCGTGCTCGCGGTGCTGAACGTCCGCGCCCTCGACGCCCTCGGGCTCGGGTCCGAACTGGCGAAGGGGCTCGGCGAGAACGTGCTCGTCGCCCGGCTCGTCGGCCTGGGCGGGATCACGCTGCTCGCCGCCGGGGCGACCGCTGCTGCCGGCCCGATCGGCTTCGTCGGCCTGACGGTGCCGCACGTCGCCCGCGCGCTCGTCGGCACCGGACACCGCTGGACCCTGCCGGTCTCCGGTCTGGTCGGCGCAGCCCTCGTGCTGCTCGCCGACGTCATCGGTCGCCTGATCGGCGGGTTCTCCGAGGTCGAGGTCGGCATCGTGCTCGCCGTCATCGGTGGCCCCGTGTTCGTCGCCGTGGCCCGTCGCCGATCGCTGGTGTCGCTGTGAGCGGGGCAGCGGTGCGCAGCACCGGCAGCACGCCCGGCAGCACGCCCAGCAGCACGCCCGAGACCACCACGCCGGGCACGCCGGCCCCGGCTGCACGAACCCCCGGCCGCGCCGGCATCCGCATCGGCCCCGTCGGCCTCGCCTGGCGCCCCCGGGTGTTCTGGTACACGGTCGGGTCGCTCGCCACCGTCCTGGTGCTCATCGTCATCGGGACAGCGGTCGGATCGACGTGGATCGCCCCCGGGGTCGTCATCCGGTCCCTGCTCGGCCTGGAGTCCGGGCCGGACGCCTTCATCATCACCACCCTGCGCCTGCCCCGCGTGCTCACCGGCGCACTCGTCGGCCTGACACTCGGGGTGGCCGGCGCACTCACCCAGACCTTCACCCGCAACCCCCTCGGCACCCCGGACATCATCGGTGTCACGGCGGGCGCCAGCGTCGGTGCGGTCGCGGCGATCGTCCTCGGTGGCGGGACGTACTCGGTGTCGTCCCTGGTGCTCGGTGGCGGGATCCCGGTGGCCGCGACGATCGGCGCCCTGGTCGCGGCGGTCCTGGTGTACGGCCTGGGCTGGCGCGGCGGCGTGCAGAGCTACCGGCTCGTGCTGGTCGGCATCGGCGTGAGCGCGACGCTCGACGCGGTGACGAGCTACCTGCTCGTCCGCGCGAAGATCACCGTCGCCACCGCGGCGTCGCAGTGGCTCGTCGGCAGCCTGTCGAGCACCTCGTGGGAGAGCGTCTGGCCGCTGCTCGTGGTGGCGGTCGTCGCGGTGCCGATCGCGCTCGCGACGAGTGCGGCCCTCGGCATCGGGCAGCTCGGCGACGAGGTCGCGACGGGCGTCGGACTCGGCGTCCAGCGGCACCGGCTGCTCGTCATCGCGCTCGCGGTCGTGCTGACCGCCGCCGCCGTGGCAGCCGCGGGACCGGTCGGCTTCGTCGCGTTCGTCGTGCCGCAGGTCGGGCTCCGGCTCGCCGGGACGAACCGGCCGCCGCTGCTGCTCGCCGGTGCCCTCGGCGCCGTGCTCGTGCTCGCCGCCGACCTGCTTTCCCGTTCCGCGTTCCCGTGGCAGGTGCCGGTCGGCATCATCACCACCGTGATCGGGGCGCCGTACCTGATCTGGCTCCTCGTCCGTCACCGCAAGGAGATGTCCCGATGACAACATCGCACCAACACGAGCACGAGCACGACACCCCCGTCCTCGAAGCCACGGGCCTGTCCGTCGGCTACGACCGCCAGCCCGTGCTGCGCGACCTGGACCTGCGCATCGAACGCGGCACCGTGACGACGTTCCTCGGCGCGAACGGCTGCGGCAAGTCGACCCTGCTCAAGGCGTTCGGCCGGGTGCTCAAGCCGCAGGCCGGCGAGGTCATGCTCGACGGCACCCCGATCCGCAGGGAACCGAACCGCCAGGTCGCCCGCAAGCTCGCGATCCTGCCGCAGTCCCCCGTCGCCCCCGCTGGCACCAGCGTGCTCGACCTGGTGATGCGCGGCCGGAACCCGCACCAGTCGTGGGCGAAGCCGTGGACCGCCGAGGACGCCGCCGTCGCCGAAGAGGCGATCGCCGCCACCGGCCTGACCGAGGTCGCCCACCGCGACGTCACGAGCCTGTCCGGCGGGCAGCGCCAGCGCGCCTGGATCGCCATGGTCGTCGCGCAGCAGGCCCAGACGCTCCTGCTCGACGAGCCGACCACCTACCTCGACCTCGCGCACCAGCTCGAGGTCCTGCGGCTCGTCCGGCGGCTGAACCGTGAGCAGGGGTCGACGATCGTGATGGTGCTGCACGACCTGTCGCTCGCGGCGCGGTACTCCGACCGGCTCGTGGTGCTGCACGACGGCGGGGTCGTGGCCGACGGCACCCCCCACGACGTCCTCACCCCGGCACTGCTCGAGCAAGCGTTCGGCCTGCACGCCCGGGTGTTCCCCGACCCGGTGACCGGTGCACCGATGATCGTGCCCGAGGCCGACGAGCACGACCCCGTCCCGAGTGCCACGACGGGGCACACGGTCCCGAGTGCCCCGACCGAGCGCACGGTCCCGACGAAAACCGAAGACGTGCTGGCGAGTACCGCGAACTTAGGTTAGCCTCTCCTAACGTGAAGACCTCCCGACGTGGCCACCTGCGCGCCGCCCTCCTGACCTCCGTGACCGTCTCGGCACTCCTCCTGACCGGCTGCTCGAGCACCGGCAACTCGAACGACTCCGACTCCGACGGCGGCACCGCCGCGTCGAAGGCATGGTCGTACGAGGACGCCACGGGCGCCACCGTGAAGGTCGACCACACGCCGAAGCGCGTCGTCGTGCTGAACGACATCGCCCTGTCGTTCATCGAGTACGGCCTGAAGCCCGTCGGCACCTTCGGGCAGCTGACGATGGCGAAGGACGCCCGGTTCAAGGGGCTCGACACCGACGGCATCACGCAGCTCGGCACCGCCTACGGCGACATCGACCTCGAGCAGCTCGCCGCGCTCAAGCCCGACCTCGTCGTCACCTCGGTCTACCCGACCGACGCCAAGGGCACGCTCGACACGAAGCAGCCCGGCTACGGCTTCAAGGACAAGGCGCAGGAGAAGCAGATCGAGGCCATCGCGCCGGTCGTCCAGGTGAAGTGGGGCGGCAAGGGCGAGGACGTCATCGAGAAGATCGCCGAACTGTCCGAGTCCCTCGGTGCGAAGGAGTCGACGGTCGACGCCGCCGAGGAGCGCTTCGACACCGCGGCCGACGAGCTCGAGAAGGTCTCGAAGGAGCAGGACCTGTCGGTCGTCTCGATGTACGCCGACGGTGACGGCGCGTACGTCACCCGCCCGACCGACGAGCCGTCGCTGCAGATGTACGCGTCGTACGGGGTCGACTTCGTCAACCCGAAGCCCGAGGGCTTCTACTGGGGCATCTACTCGTGGGAGAACGCCGGCCAGATCACCGGTGACGTGCTGCTGCTGTCGCAGCAGGGCTACCAGGTCGCCGACCTCGAGAAGCAGCCGACCTTCGCCGACAACGCCGCGCTCGAGGCGGGCCAGGTCCACAGCTGGACGTTCCCGGCCCTCGACTACGCGTCGCAGGCCGACTACATGACCAAGCTCGCGGGCTGGCTCGAGGACAGCAAGAAGCTGTCGTAGGACGCAACCGAGAACCGGCCTGGAGGCGCGGTGCCAGCTGGCACCGCGCCTCCAGGCCGTTGGTGGTTCCGTTCCGGGCCGTCAGCCGGCCGGCAGCGCCGCGTTCACCGCCGTCTGCGCGTCGCGCCAGACGGCCGCGCGCGATCCCGCGTAGGTGCCGCCCTGACCGTTGGAGAACGACCGCAGGTTGTGCTTCGCGCCGTCCGTGTTGCCCTGCCAGTAGGCGGTGACCGCACGCGAGGTCCCGCCAACCAGCCACACCTGGTCGGCCGCGTCCGTGGTGCCGGTCTTGCCGAACAGGGTCGCGCCGTCGGGGGTCTGCCCGCCGCTCGCCGTGCCGCCGCGGAACGCGCCCTGCATGACGTCGAACGCGGTGGCCGCGGTCTGCGGCGACACCGCCTGCGTGCACGTGCGGGGTTGTCCGCCGAGTTCCTCGCCGTCGGGTGCGACGACCTGGTCGATCACGACGGGTGCACAGAACCGCCCGCCGTTCGCGATGCCGGCGTAGGCCGACGCCATCGTCAGCGGGGCGATGCTCTCGGTGCCGAGCAGGGACCCCGGGTTCCAGGGCAGCTCGCCACCGGTCGCCAGGTGCACCCCCAGCCGCTCGGCCACGTCGCGGATGTCGCACAGGTCGAGCTGTTCGGCCATCGACTGGTACGCCGCGTTCACGGACTGCGCCGTCGCGGACCGGACCGAGTACGGACCACGCTGCCCGGGTGAGTCGTTCTTCGGCTGCCAGAACGCCGAGGCGGGTCCACCGCAGGCGGTCCACTCGCTGTGCGGGTGCGGTGTGCCGTTGACGACGGTGTCCGGACTGCGGCCGGCCTCGATCCACGCCAGCAGAGTGAACATCTTGTAGGTCGACCCGGTCTGGAACCCCGTCGAGCTGCCGTCCGCCTGGTCGGTGGCGTAGTTCAGCGAGGTCGCGGTGCGGGGCGCGTCGGACGACCGGTCGTGGTCGGTGTTCTGCGCCATCGTCAGCACCCGGCCCGTCCCGGCTTCGACCGTGTTGAACGTGGCCCCCAGCGCCAGCCGGGTCTCGGTCTTCGGGTCGTACTGGTCGAGCAGCCGCTTCTGTTCCGCGTTCAGGTCGAGGTCGAGCGTGGTCTGGATCCGGTACCCGCCGGTGCGCCAGGCGTCCGCCCGCTGCTGCTTCGTCGCGCCGAGCTGCGGGAGCCGCTGGGCGATGGTCTCCGCGTGGTCGCAGAAGAACTCCGCGCCCACCTCGACCGCCTCGCACCCCTGCTGCGGTGCCGTCAGGTGGACGGAATCGGCGACGCGGGACAGCCGAGCCGTGCGGTACTCCTCGGTCGACAGGTGCCCCTGCTCGTGCATCGACCGCAGGATCACGTTCCGCCGCGCGGCGTTGTCACGGTGGTGGTCCGGCGTCGACAGATCCCGTCGCTCCGGCCACTGCACGATCGCGATGAGGGACGCCGCCTCGGCCGGGGTCAGGTCGGTCGCCGACTTGCCGTAGTAGTGCTGCGCCGCCGACTGCACCCCGTAGGTCTGGTCGCCGAAGTAGGCGATGTTCAGGTACGCCGCCAGGATCTGCTGCTTCGTGTACTGCTTCGCCAGGCTGATCGCGAGCTTCATCTCGGCGAGCTTGCGCTGCGGTGTCCGCCGGGTCGCGTCCTTGTACGCGGCCTCGCGCTCCTCGGCGGTGGGCAGTTCGCTCGCCTGCTGGATCTTGATGTTCCGCACGAGCTGCATCGTCAGGGTCGAACCACCCGACCCGCCCTCGGTCCCGGACGTGGCGACGCTCACGAGCGACCGGACGACGGACGTCGCGTCGACACCGCCGGTCTCGTAGAACCGCTTGTCCTCGCCGTCCACCGCGGCGTGCTCCAGGTGGTCGCTGATCTGGTCGAGCGTGAGCTCCTGCCGGTCCTGGTCCCACACGTTCGCCAGGTGCACCGGCTCGCCGCCGCGGTACGCCCAGATCTGGTTCCGCTGCGGCAGCTGCCCGATCTCGATGTCCTCCGGCAGCGACTCGAACACCCCGATCGCCGAGGTCGTGCCGACGCCGGCGACCGCGATCACCGGCGTCACGCCGACGCTCACCAGCAACCCGGCGAGCACACTGCCACCCACGAAGCCGAGCGCGGCTCCCCCTGCACGTCGCATCGTCATGTCGTCCGTCCCCCCTCGGTCGCACCGCCATCGGCGCGGTCCGGAGAGGCTCGCAGTCCTGCTCGGGCGGTCGCCGTGACTTCCCCGCGGAACACCGTCGTGTCCGCTGGGAAAGTGCCGGTGCGATCCGCTCCCCGCCGCCGCGCTACGATCCGGGCATGACCCCGATCGCGCCACGTGTGCTGCACATCCTCTGCACGGCGTTCCTCGTCGTGGCGTTCCTGGCATCGTTCGTCGGTGGGTACGCGAACGCGAACGACTCCGGCGAGGGCGGCGCGAACATCGGTGCCGGGGCGCTGATGTTCTTCGGTGCACTCGCCGGCGTGGTCGGCATCGGGCTCGGCGTCGCGGCGCTCGTCTCCGGCCTCGTCGCCGCCCGGCGCAGCGCAGCCTGACCACCGGTCGCGCGCCGTTCGGAGCACCACGGTCGCGGTGGTAGCGGGATCGCCAGGACCGGAGGATCATCGGCCCATGGAGTACTCGACGGCGATGCTCACCGAGGAGACGTGGCCCGACTTCGCCGCGCTCGTGACCCGCAGCAACGGTGTGTGGGGCGGGTGCTGGTGCATCGGTTTCCACCCGGACGGCCCACGCGGGACGCCCGACCCGACGGTGTCCCACCAGGAGGCGAAGCACCGCCACGTGCGGAACGGCACGAACCACCAGGTGCTCGTCTACGCCGACGGCACGGCGGTCGGCTGGTGCCAGTTCGGGCGGCCGGTCGAGCTGCCGACGATCCTGAACCCCGGCGCGTACGCCCGCGCCGCCTCGACGCCGCCGGACTGGCGGATCGGCTGCGTGTTCGTGGAGTCCCGGCACCGCGGCCAGGGGGTCGCACGCGCCGCGGTCACGACCGCGCTCGAGGAGATCCGGCGGGCGGGTGGCGGGACCGTCGAGGCCTACCCGGAGCAGACGGTCGAGCGGAAGCCGCAGCGCGGGGCCTACCTGCACACCGGGCCGGAAGAACTGTTCACGCAGTTCGGGTTCGTGCGCGACCGCCGCATCGCCAAGTGGCGGTGGGTGATGCGCACGACGGTGTGACCGGCGTACCCGCTCGACGCCGCGCTGCCAGCCCGGCGCGCGTACCGTGGGAACCGTGACACGCACCACTCCGGTACGACCGCACCGCCTCGCCCTCATCGGCGCCGCCGTGGCCCTGGTGATCGGGGTCGGACTGCTCTTCACCCCCTGGGACGGGCCGGTGATCGTGCTCGCCTGGGCGCTCATCGTCGCCGCGGTCGTCCTCGGCGCCGTCACGCTGTTCCTGGTGCGGGCGCCCCGCAGCTAGCCCCCCCC
>NZ_QKTB01000023.1:0-58002 GCF_003234405.1 Curtobacterium sp. MCLR17_045 | reverse complement strand
CCGCGTCTCGTAGAACCTCATGCGCTCCACTGTACGGCTCCCGTCAGGGCCCCGACCGGGTGCTCGGGGGCTGCCGACTCGCGCCGCGGCTGACACGGAACGGACATGTCGCAGCAGCACAGCGAGCTCTCCGCACAGCAGCAGCTCGAGGCCTACGGCTACAAGCAGGAGCTCAAGCGCTCCGTCTCCACCACCGACCTGCTCATCTACGGCCTGGTCTTCATGGTCCCGATCGCCCCCTGGGCGATCTTCGGGACCGTCTACAACGCCTCCAGCGGCATGGTGCCGCTGGTGTACCTCGTCGGCCTCGTCGCGATGATCTTCACCGCCCTGGCCTACGCGCAGATGGCGAGGTCGATCCCCCTCGCCGGCAGCGTGTTCTCGTACGTCGGCCGCGGCATCCACCCCACCGCCGGGTTCTTCGCCGGCTGGGCGATCCTGCTCGACTACCTGCTCGTCCCGACGCTGCTCTACGTGTTCGCCGCGGAGAGCATGGTCGGCATCTTCCCGGGCACGCCCCGCTGGCTGTGGGCACTCGTGTTCGTCGCGATCAACACCGTCATCAACCTGGCCGGGGTGTCCTCGCTCAAGCTCGCGAACCGCATCTTCCTGCTCATCGAGCTCGTCTTCGTCGCGATCTTCGTCGTCATCGCGATCGTCGCGCTGACCGGTGGCACGATCCCCGACGCGTCCTTCGGCACCGAGCAGATCTGGGACCCGGCCAAGGTGTCGGCGCCGCTCATCGCCTCGGCCCTGTCGATCGCGGTGCTGAGCTTCCTGGGCTTCGACGGCATCTCGACGCTGTCCGAGGAGTCCACCGGCCGTCGTGGCGGAGCCGGCACGGCGATGATCCTGGCGCTCGTCATCGTGGCGTTCCTGTTCATCCTGCAGACCTGGCTCGCATCCGCCCTGGCCGCGGGGCGGGACTCGTTCTCGGACAGCGAGGCCGGCAACGCCTTCTTCACCATCGTCGAGCAGGCCTCGTCGAGCGGGTGGGCCACCGCGTTCTTCGCCGTCAACGTGCTCGCCGTCGGCATCGCGAACGCCATGGCCGCGCAGGCCGCGACGAGCCGCCTGCTCTTCTCGATGAGCCGCGACCGTCAGCTGCCCGCGTTCCTGCACAAGCTCAACGGGCGCCAGGTGCCGCAGAACGCGATCATCGTCGTCTCGGTGCTCTCCGCGATCCTGGTGCTGTTCTTCGTCGGGCAGATCGACACGATCTCGTCGCTCGTGAACTTTGGCGCCCTGTTCGGCTTCATGCTCCTGCACGTGTCCGTCTTCGTGCACCACGTCGTGAAGGGCAAGTCGCGCAACTGGCTGCTGCACCTGGTCGTGCCGCTGGTCGGGTTCCTGATCATCGGGTACGTCCTGCTCAACGCCGCGGTCGAGGCGAAGGTCGGCGGGATCATCTGGCTGATCGTCGGCGCGGCCGTGTTCCTGTACTACCGACGCACCGGCCGTTCCACCGAGGTCGGCTCCGAAGCAGAACCGACGACGGAGGACGCACGATGACCCCGGACCACTTCCTGCCGAACACCCTCGGCCGCCCCGGGTTCTCGGCCGACCGGGAGCCCGTGCTGCGGGTCCGCCCCGGCACCGGCGAGACCATCGGCTTCGAGACCACCGACGCCGTCTACGCCGAACTCGACCAGCACCACGACATGGCGCAGCTGCAGGCACCCATCAACCCGGTGACCGGCCCGGTGTTCGTCGAGGGGGCGGAACCCGGCGACACCCTCGTGGTGACCATCCACGCCATCGAGCTGACCACGCACGGTTGGTCGGTGTCCCTGCCCGGCTCCGGGGCCCTGCAGCACGTGATGGGCGACCGCGTCTTCGCCCGCCGCTGCCCGATCTCGGACGACATGGTGCAGGTGTCCGACCGGCACCGGTTCCCCGTCCGGCCGATGATCGGGTGCATCGGCACGGCCCCGGCCGAGGGCGAGAACTCGACGATCATGCCGGCCTACCCCGAGGGCGGCAACATGGACGTCACCGAGGCCCGCCCCGGCTCGACCGTGTCCCTGCCCGTCCGGGTCCCCGGTGCGCTGCTGTCGATCGGCGACATCCACGCGCTCATGGCCGAGGGCGAGTCGTCGTTCGTCGCCATCGAGGCCCAGGGCACCGCGATCGTCTCCGTCGACCTGGTCAAGGGCGGTCCGGTGCTCCGCGCACCCCGCATCGAGACCGCCGACGACTGGCTGTTCGTCGGCCTCGGCGACCCCGTGCAGGAGAGCGTCCGGCGCGGGTACGAGGACGCCTTCGCGTTCCTCGTCGACGAGCACGGCTGGACCCCCGAGGACGCCTACGCGGTGCTCAGCGCGGTCGGTGACTCGAAGCTCGGCGGGCCGACCGGCTCCACCGCCCCGGACCCGTTGCACCCCTTCGCCGCCGTCGGTGCGGTCACCCTGCACCGGGTGCCGAAGTCGGTGCTGTGAGGGTTCGCTGATGCGGGTTCCCGGTACAAGGGTCGTGCCGGGAACTTGCACAGGCATGTGCACGATGATGGGCGCATGCACGACACCATCCGCTACGTCGCGATCGGCGACAGCTTCTCGGAGGGCATCGGCGACGCCGGACCCGCTCCGTTCCCCGGCTGGACCGGACGACTCGCGAGCGCGATGGCGGGAGCCTCGGACGCCCACGTCTCGTACGCGAACCTCGCGGTGCGCGGCCGACTGCTCGCCGGGGTCCTCGACGGTCAACTCGAGGCCGCCCTCGCGCTCGACCCGGCGCCGACCCTGATCACCTTCTGCGCCGGCGGCAACGACCTGCTGCGCCCGCGCTTCGAGGTGGATGCGCTGATCGGGCAGGTCGAGGCCGCCGCCGACCGGGTCGAGGCCACCGGCGCGCGCCTGGCACTCCTGAGCCCGGCCGACCCGAGCGCCCGCCTGCCCCTCGGATCCGTGATCAACCGCCGCGGTGACGCCTGGGCCGAGGCGCTCGGCACCCTCGCCCGACGCCGCGGTCTGCCGTTCGTCGACGTCTCCCGCGACCCGCACCTGCGCCGTGCGGAGTTCTGGTCGGACGACCGGCTGCACATGAACGCCACCGGGCACCAGCGCGTCGCGGACCTTGCGCTGCACGCGGTCCTGGACGGCCCCGCGCCGGTCGAGCCCGCGGACCCCGGTGCCGCCCGGACCCGTCTGGGCGAGGAACTCCGCTACTACCGCGAGTACGTCCTGCCGTGGGTCCAGCGCCGGATCACCCGCACGTCGTCCGGCGACGGGCGCTCGGCGACCTACCCGACGTGGACGCCGGTGCGCGCTCAGGACGCGTAGCCAGCGTCAGCCCGCGACGTACACGCGGGTGGTGACCCCGCTCAGCGCGTGCGCGAACTCGTCGCCCGTCGCCACGAAGCCGCCCGCCTCGTACAGCCGCACCGCCCGGTCGTTGTCGCCGAGCACGTGCAGCACCACGCGGGGGTGTCCGGCAGCCCGGGCGTCGTGCACCGCCTCGGACAGCAGCGACCGTCCGACCCCGCGGGCCTGCACCCCGGGGCGCACCGCGAGCAACGACAGGTAGGCGGCGTCGGCCGGGTCCGTCGAGCGCCCGGTGCCCGGTGCCGTCACGAGCACGAAGCCGTCGACCGCACCGTCGGGGCCGGGGGCCACCAACCAGGCGACGGGCTCCGCCGCGAACTTCTGCCGCGCGCGCTCCCGCACCGCCGGGTCCTCGGCGGCACCGTCACGGGCAGCCACGGCAGCGGCCCACAGGTCGATGCAGGTGTCGGTCTCGTCCGGGGTCGCAGGACGCACGACCACGGACGACTCGATCATCCGATCAGCCTACGACCGCCCGGCTCCCGATCCTGAACGACGCCCCACGGTGCTCGTCGGGCAGCCGGTCCCCGCGGCCGTGCAGCTTCTGGCGGAGCGACCCCGGCTCGTACTCCTCCGGGTAGGCCCCACGGGCACGGAGCTCCGGGATCACGAACTCGATGACGTCCTCCCACGTGCCCGGGGTCACCGCGTACGCCAGGTTGAAGCCGTCGACGTCGGTCAGCTCCTGGATCTCCTGCAGCCGGTCGGCGATCGTCGCTCCCCCGCCGACCGCCACCGGGCCGAGCCCGCCGATCGCCGTCTGCCGCGCCAGGTCACGGATCGTCCACTTCGACCCGTCCTCCCCCGTCGCTGCCGCGATGTTCGCCGCCGCCGACTGGATCGCGTTCGACTCGACGTCACCGAGGGGCTGGTCCGGGTCCCACTGCGACAGGTCGACGCCCATCCAGCCGGAGTTGAGCACCAGCGCGCCGAGCTCCGACGCGTACGACAGGTAGTCCTCGTACTTCGCCTGGGCCAGCTCGTCGGTGGCGTCCGTGATCACGGTGAGCAGCGTGTAGACGCGGGCGGCGTACCGGTCGCGACCAGCTGCCTCCAGGGCGTCCCGGACCTTCGCGACGGTCGACGCGAGCTGCTCGACGGTCGGTGCGCCCACGAAGACCGCTTCCGCGTTCTCCGCGGCGAAGCGGATGCCGCGCGGTGACGCACCCGCCTGGTAGATGACGGGCGTGCGCTGCACGGACGGTTCGGACAGGTGGATGCCGGGCACGTCGAAGTGCGTGCCGTGGTGCTCGATCGGGTGCACCTTCGCCGGGTCCGTGAAGACCCCGGCTTCGCGGTCGGCGACGACGGCGTCGTCCTCCCACGAGCCCTCCCACAGCTTGTAGAGGACCTCGAGGTACTCGTCCGCCACGTCGTACCGGTCGTCGTGCGACAGCTGGTCGCTCTGGCCCATGTTCCGCGCGGCACTCGGCAGGTACCCGGTGACGACGTTCCAGCCGACCCGGCCCTTGGTCAGGTGGTCGAGCGTCGACATGCGTCGGGCGAACGGGTACGGGTGCTCGTACGCGGTGCCGGCCGTGATGCCGAAGCCCAGGTGCTCGGTCACCGATGCCATCGCCGACACGAGCAGGATCGGGTCGTTCACCGGCACCTGCGACCCGGTGCGGAGCGCAGCCTCGTTCGACCCGCCGTACACGTCGTAGGTGCCCAGGACGTCGGCGATGAAGATGCCGTCGAACGCCCCGCGCTCGAGCATCTTCGCCAGGTCCGTCCAGTAGATCAGGTCGCGGTAGTCCCGCGATCGGTCGCGGGGGTGCCGCCACAGTCCGGAGGACTGGTGCGCGACGCAGTTCATGTCGAACGCGTTGAAGCGGATCTGCCGGTGCTCGCTGCTGGTGGTCACGGGTCGAGACGCTACGTCGGACACCTGCGACCGTCACGGATCGTGACGAAGCGTGACGGTCGGCTCCGGCACCGGCCTGGAGGCCCGCCCCGCGTCCGTCACGTCGCCCGCGCCGGGCGCGTGGCCGGCTCCAGGGCTCAGGCGCGGTCGTGGAGCGTGACGTGGTAGCCGTCGGGGTCGGCGAACGTGAACGTCCGACCGAAGGGACCGTCGATCGGCGCCGAGACGATGCGGTGGCCGTCGGCGACCAGCGCGTCGTGGATCGCCTGCACGTCCGTTGCGTGCAGCCAGACCGCGGCGCCGACGCCGGGCTGCGCCACCGCGTCGAGGTCCGTGCCGGGCACCAGGTCGCGCAGGGCGAAGGCGATCGGCGTGGTCTCGAACACGACGGCGTGCGGCGGACCGGCCTGCGAGCGGACGAGGCCGAGGTAGCGCTCGTAGAACGCCTGCGAGGCATCGAGGTCGCGGGTCTGCAGGGAGATGAAGTCGGGGCCGGTGACGGGCATGGAGTGCTCCTCGGGTTCGTGTCAGTCTTCTGACACAGGACAAGCTATGTCAGACTACTGACATGCGTCAAGACGACACCGGCATCCACCTCGAGACGTCGATCGGCTACCTGCTCAAGGAGACTGCGAGCGCCCTCCGCGCGTCGATGGAGGCCGTGCTGCGCCCGCTCGGCATGACGGTGACGCACTACTCCTGCCTCGAACTGCTCGCACAGCGCCCCGGACTGTCGAACTCCGAACTCGCGCGTGGCACGTTCGTGACCCGGCAGTCGATGAACGTGCTGCTGCAGACCCTGGAGCGCGACGGCTTCGTCACCCGTGCCACCGAACCGTCGGTCGGCAAGGCACTCCCCACGCAGCTGACCGACAGCGGGCGGCGGAGCCTGGCGCAGGCGAGTGCGGAGATCCGCGGGGTCGAGCAGCGGATGCTCGCCGATCTGACCGCGGACCAGCAGACCGAGGCCCGTCGGATCCTGCGGAGCATGGTGACGTCGCTGCGGCGTCAGGGCTGAGCGCTCGCGAGGTTCGTAGGCTGAGCGGATGGACGTCGCACTGCGGGACAGCACCACCGAGGACCTCGAGTGGCTCGTCGAGCTCCGGGCCGTGGTGCTGCGCGACGACCTGACACGCCTCGGGGTGTTCGACGAGACGCGCGTCCGACAGCGCCTCCGCGACGCGTTCCAGCCGGAGCTGACCCGCATCGTCGTGGTCGACGACCGCGACGTCGGGTCGATCACCGTGCGGGTCGAGGACGACGTCCGCTGGGTCGAGCACTTCTACCTCGCGCCCGACGTCCAGGGCCGTGGAGTCGGGTCGACCGTGCTGCGCGCCGTCCTCGACGAGCCCCACGACGGCCCGACGCGGCTCAACGTGCTGGTGGGCAGCCCGGCTCGCCGACTCTACGAACGACACGGCTTCGTGCTCGACACCGACGACGGCGTCGACGTGTTCATGACGCTGCGGGCCGCCGATCGAGCACCGCACGGAGTGCACTGAGCTGCTCGTCGACCACGTCGGCCATCCGGCGCTCGGCCGGTCCGGTGAGCCAGGCCTCGAGGGCCAGGTGGAACAGCATCACGGTCGTCTCGGCGATGACCGCTGCCTCGGACGGATCGAGCCCGCGGTGGACGAAGGCCCCGCGCACCGCGTCCGTCAGGTCGGCACGCTTCCGGGCGTCGCGCTCCCGGAGCGAGGACTCGGACAGCACCAGCCGCCGCACCGAGCCGACCTCGCCGTGCCGCCCCTCGAACCGCTCGTCGGCGACGGTGCGGAGGCCGTGCACGACGATGTCGAGCGGGTCGATCCCGGCCGGTGCACCCTGGATGGCAGCCCGGGCGAGGTCGGGGATCTCGTCACCGGCGAAGATCACCTCGCGCTTGTCGGCGAAGTACCGGAAGAAGGTGCGGGTCGTCAGGCCGGCCCGTGCGGTGATCTGCGGCACGGTCGTCGCCTGGTAGCCCTGCTCGGCGAAGAGCTCGAACGCCGCACGCTCGAGTCGCCCTCGGGCATCCGGAGACCAACGCATGTGTCCACAGTAGTGGTGATGACACGTCGTGTCATGGTTGACTGGGCGATGGCACGTCGTGTCATGACTCACTTCGAGCAAGAGATCGGGACACCATGTCGCCATCCGGCAACGCAGCACTCTGGACCACGTCGACCGGGCGGTTCGCCGTCGGGCCCGCACCGGTCCCCCAGCCCGGCCCCGGCGAACTCGTCGTCCGCGCCGAGGCGGTCGCCGTCAACCCGGTCGACGCCGTCGGCGGGCTCTTCCGGCACCTGGTGTTCCCGAAGCTGCGGTTCCCCGCGGTCCTCGGGTCGGACGTCGCCGGCACGGTCGTCGCGATCGGCCCGGACGTCGAGCGCTTCCGCGTGGGCGACCGGGTCGTCGGGCACGCCGCGGGGCAGGAACAGCACCGGAACAGTGCTGCCGAAGGCGCCTTCCAGCACCTGGTCCTGCTGCTCGACCGTGTGACGACCCCGGTTCCGGATGCCCTGCCCGCCGAGCAGGCAGCGGTCCTGCCACTCGCCGTCTCGACCGCCGCGGCAGGGCTCTTCGAGCCGGACCAGCTCGCGCTGTCGCTCCCGATGGCCGACACGTCCGAGCGCCCCGGGGTCGTCCTGGTGTGGGGCGCGTCCACGAGCGTCGGCGCCAACGCCGTCCAGCTCGCCCGGGCCGCCGGCTACGCCGTGATCGGCACCGCATCGCCGAAGAACCACGGGTTCGTGCAGGACCTCGGGGCCGAGGCCGTGTTCGACTACCGCGACGGCGGTGCCGCACGCCGCATCCTCGAGGCACTCGCCGACCGGGAGCTCGCCGGCACCCTCGCCTTCGGCCAGGGCTCGCTGACCCGCACGCTCCCGATCGTCCGGGCAGCCACCGGCTCAGGTCGACTCGCGTCGGCGTACCCGACACCGGTGACGACGATCCGCGCGCGGCTCGAGCGCCGACACGGGGTCCACGTCACCGCGATCTGGGGCGGCCGCCCGACGGAGTCCGAGGTCGGCCCCGCGGTCTACCGCGATTTCCTGCCCGAAGCGCTCCGCACCGGTCGGTACCGAGCGACGCCGACCGCATCCGTCGTCGGATCGGGACTCGCCGCGATCCCGGACGCCCTCGCCGAACTCCGCGCCGGCGTCTCCGCCCGGAAGCTCGTCGTCACGCTCCCCTGAGCCGGTAGCGTCAGCGACGTGACCGATGCCCACGAGCAAGACGAGACGTTCGAGATCATGATGTCGGGCGGTGGCACACCACGGGGACACCTGCAGGACCCGAGCGCCGTCACGCTGCACCTGGACCCGCGGCTCCTCGGCGACACCGCCAGGGGCAAGGAGATGTTCGCCCGGGCCATCGAGCAGCAGCACACCGCACTCTCCGACTACGCCACCGCCATCGCGGCCGCCGACGGTGACGTGACCGCTCCGGCGGTGCAGGACGCTGCGACCGCACTGCACGAGGCACTCCAGTTCCTGCCGATCGCCCACACCGTGTACACGGGCGTCGGCTTCCCCACCGCCCGCGTCGGGGACGACCCCCGCCCGACGTCGCTGCGACCGGAACGCGGCGAGCGCGGCCTCGGCGTCCACCCGGACATGCTCACGGCGATCCACGGGGACACCTCGCAGCGCTGGGAGCTCGCGTGCGAAGAGGACCTCCCCATCGCCGTCGAGATCACCCTGGCGACCGATCCCGACGAGAACGTGCGGTCCGCCTTCCTCATGGGGACGAGGTCACGAACCGTCGTCCTGCTCATGGAACAGCGAGAGACCGACCCGGAGATGCTCGAACAGCTCGCCCAGCAGAGCTACGCGAGCCCCGAACGGAAGTTCCCCGTGCCGCTCGCCGACCTCGTTCCCCGAGAGCTGGACGGCCTCTACGAGCTCCTCGGTCTCGACGACGACGCCGTCGCGCTCGCGAAGTCCCGCTGGGCACGGGCGCAGGAACGCGGCGAGCGCATCACCGTCGGCGACGCACTCCGCGAGATCGGCGCCATCGCCTGATCGTTACCCCGCAGTGAGCGACTTCGCGTACCAGCGGTCGGAGTACGGATCGTCGTTGAACGGCGCCACCCGGACGAAGCCGAGCCGCTCGTAGAGCGCACAGGCCTCGGCGAGCTCAGCGCGGGTGTCCAGCCGCAGGGACGTGATCCCGCGTCCCCGGCAGACGTCCTCGACGTGGCGCAGGAGCGCCGAACCGACGCCTCGACCGCGGTGCTCCGGCAGCGTGAACACCTTCGTCAGCTCGCCGACGACACCGACGAAGCGCACGCCGGCGCAGGCGACAGCGGCTTCCCCGTCACTCGCGACGACGAACACCCCGCAGTCCCCCTGCAGGTCGTCGTACGGCTCCTCGTCGAGCGCCCGGTCGACCTCGGCCGTCGTCGCCGCCCGCCCGTACCACCGCGACGCGACCTCCGTCAGGTAGGCCCGCACGATCGCGTCCGCCCGGCCTGCGCCCGGTCGCTCCGTCTCGATGGTCATCGCTCCCCTTGCATGGCCGCAGTCGGCTCATCGGGCCGCGGTCGCCTCGCGCGCGGCGGCTTCCGCCGCGACCCAGGCGAGCATGCCGCACTTGACGCGCATGACGAACTTCGAGACGCCGTGGAAGGCGACGAGGTCCTCGAGGACGTCCTCGTCGGGCTCACCGACACCGCGCGAGCGCATCATGGTGCGGAACTCCTCGGTCAGTGCGAGGAACTCGGGCACGGTGCGGCCGACGGCCATGTCGGTGAGGACCGATGCCGACGCCATCGAGATCGAGCAGCCGTCACCCTGCCAGGCGAGCCCGGCGATGCGGTCGGTGCCGGGTTCGAGCCGCAGGCTGACCGTGATCTCGTCGCCGCACGTGGGGTTCCGCTCGAAGTGCGAGGCATCCGCTTCGGGCATCGCACCGTCGCCGTGCCGTGCCTTCGCGTGGTCGAGGATGACCTGCTGGTACAGGCTGTCGAGGGCGTTCACGCGGTGGCTCCGAAGTAGTCGCGGACCTCGGCGACGGCTGCGAGGAACCGGTCGACGTCGTGCTCGGTCGTGTACACGTACGTGCTGGCACGGCTCGTCGCGACGAGGCCGAGGCGGCGGTGCAGCGGCTGCGCGCAGTGGTGGCCGGAGCGCACGGCGATGCCCTGCGCGTCGAGGTACTGCGAGACGTCGTGGGCGTGCACGCCGTCGACGTCGAAGGACACCAGGCCGGAGCGCGGGACACCGGCGGGCGGACCGACCAGGCGGATGCCGGGTACGGCGGCGAGGCCGTCGAGCATCCGGCGGGCGAGGTGCTCCTCGTGGGCGCGGACGCGTTCCATGCCGATGCCCTGCAGGTAGCGGACGGCCTCGGCGAGGGCGACCGCCTGGGACACGGGCTGCGTGCCGGCCTCGAACCGCTCGGGCGCCGGCATGAACTCGGAGCCCTCCATCGTCACGGTGGTGATCATCGAGCCACCGGTGCGGAACGGCGGCAGGGCGTCGAGCAACTCCGCACGGCCCCAGAGCACGCCGATGCCGTTCGGGCCGAGCATCTTGTGCCCGGAGAACGCGGCGAAGTCGACTCCGAGCTGCTGCACGTCGAGGGGACGGTGCGGTGCGGACTGGCAGGCGTCGAGCACCACGAGGGCGCCGCGGGCGTGGGCGAGGCCGACGACCTGCTCGACGGGGGCGATCATCCCGGTGACGTTCGAGACGTGCGAGAACGCGACGACCTTCGTGCGGTCGGTGATCAGCGCCGCGGCGTCGTCGGCGGTCCAGGTGCCGTCGTCGGCGACCGGGATCCATCGGAGGGTCGCTCCGGTCAGTGCGGCGAGCTCCTGCCACGGGACGAGGTTGGCGTGGTGTTCGGCCTCGGTGACGAGGATCTCGTCACCGGTGCCCAGGCGGAAGCGCTCCGCGTCGGCACCGCCGCGGCCACGGCTGGCGTTGGCCATGCCGTAGGCGACGAGGTTGAGGGCGTCGGTGGCGTTCGCGGTCCAGACGACCTCGGTCGGGGCGGCGGCACCGATGAAGCCGGCGACGGTGGCGCGGGCGTCCTCGTAGGCGTCGGTGCTGAGCGCCGCGAGCGTGTGGGCCCCGCGGTGGACGGCGGCGTTGTCGTGTTCGAGGAACCGGCGCTCGGCGTCGAGGACCTGGCGCGGGCGTTCAGCCGTCGCCCCGGAGTCCAGGTACGCCAACGGCTGCCCGTTCACGTCCTGCGCGAGGATCGGGAAGTCCCGCTTGATCGCCTCGACCTCGGTCTCGGTGAGCGGCTGGTTCGGCGCCACGACTGTCACGTCTCGTCCTCCTGGTGCTGCTGTCCGGAGCAACCCGTCCATGGTGTCCGTTGTTCCCGACCACGTCCAGTCGGCACGGCGACGGCCCAGGACCACGCCGGGTCCTGGGCCGTCGCACGTCGTTCGCTACTCGTTGCCGATCTTCTTGTCCGCTGCGTCGCGGGCACCGTCGATCTTGTCGTCGTACTTGCCGCCCGTGGCCTTCTTGACCGCGTCGGCCACACCGCCGAGCACCTTGTCGCTGACGCCCTCGGCCTTCTCGCTCTGCAGGGCGTCCTGGACCTTGCCGTCCTTCAGGAACTCCTGGGCCTTCTTCGTGATGTCGTCGAACCCCGCCATCGGCTGCTCCTCGTCTCGGTGCGGAGCCCGTCGCTCCGTCCTGGCGCCGACAGTAGGCCGCCGGGTAGTCGTCCGTACCGGAACGCTCGGGGTCTTCACACCATCTGGGCGCTGCGACGGCGCGCGAGCACGTACCCGACGGCGACCGCGCCGGACACCGCGAGCAACGAGGGCACGAGGATGTCGGTGCCCTGCTGGGTGAACTCGACGACGAGCACCAGGGCGGTGAACGGCGCCCGCATGGTGGTGGCGAGGAAGGCCGCCGCACCGACGAAGGCGAAGGCCGCCAGGCTCGGGCCGTCGGCCGGCCACAGCAGCAGCCACGCACCGCCCAGGCCACCGCCGATCGCGGAACCGATCGCGATCGAGGGGGTCAGCGTGCCACCGACCGCACCCGCTCCGATGGTCGCCGAGGTGGTCACGGTCCGCAGGACACCGAGCAACAGCAGCAGGACGATCGGTGAGAGGCCGGCGAACGAGGCGTCGTCGAGCGTGGTGTTCATCGCGACGAGGCCGAGCGCCCGCCCGTTGCCGAGGATCTCCGGGAACGGGATCGCGATGAGCCCGACCATCGCGAAGACCACCGGCAGCACGACGAGCAGGTGCCAGCCCTTCGGCGCGATGCCCTGCAGCCGGTTGGTCAGCTTGACGAACCCGACCCCGGCGAGCCCCAGCACGGGTCCCACGACGATCGCCCAGACGAGCAGCGACGGCGACAGGTGCATCGCGGGCACGTGGTACAGCACCTCGTCCGGGATCACGAGCCGGGCGGTGATGGCGGCGACCGCACTCGTGGCGAAGGCGGGCAGGGCGGTCGCGAAGCTGATCTCCCCGAGCAGGACCTCGACCGCGAACAGCGCGCCACCGAGGGGTACGTCGTACACGGCGGCGAGGCCGGCCGCAGCACCGCAGGCGACGAGGATCTTCGTCTCGCGTGCGGTCAGCCCCGCACGACGGGTGACGAGCTGGGCGAGCCAGGCCCCGACCTCGCGCGGCGCCACCTCCTTGCCGATGGACGCGCCGAGCCCCACGGCCAGGATCTGGATGCCGGCGTTCGCGAGCGTCGCCAGGGCCGGCATCCGCTTGCCGTCGACGGCCGCGGTGACCGAGACGATCGAGCGCCCCCACCGACGGAGCGCCCACCAGGCGAACCCGGTCAGGACCCCGGCCGCCGTGAGCGCGAGGAACCGGTTCAGACCCGACGATGCGTCGGCGGCCTCGAGGTGCCCGCCGAACCCGTACCCGAAGGCGACGAACTGGATGAGCTGGAGCGCGAGCCAGACCGCGATGCCGGCGATGCCGCCGGAGACGCCCACCAGGGCGGTGACGACGGCGAGCTTGAGGGCCCAGACCGGGGTCGCGTGTCCGGAGTGCGGCATGACCGGAAGCCTAACGGGCTGGACGCACCCGATGACGGACCGCGACGGGCCCGCCCGACGCGGGACGGGCCTCCAGGGCGGGCGCCCCGACCACCCGCCGTCAGACGGCCGTCACCCGGAACGGCACCACGCAGTCGGCCGGCATGAGCGGCGGCTGCAGGCCGACGGTGCCGAGCACCCGGCCGCTGAACACCCGCGGGCCGGACCACCAGTCCGGTCGCACCAGGTCGTGACCGTCGCCGATGATCACCGGGTCGACGCGGTACACGGTGTCGGGGTCGAGGTCGCGGAAGGTGACCCGGCCGGTGCCGGAGACCTCGGAGCGGCCGATGCTGGCGAGGAAGAAGACGGCCCGCTGCCGGTCCGGCGCGACCGTGCCGTACACGAGCCGTGCATCGTCGACCTCGTCGGAGCGCACCAGGTCGCCGTCGTGCAGGAGCGGGCGGAGCTCCCGGTACAGCGCGATCCACTCGGTCAGTGCGGCGGACTCGTCGGCGGTCGCGCCGGCCAGGTCCCACTCGATGCCGAGGTGCCCGACCAGGGCGGTGCCGGCACGGAAGGCGAGGTCGTGGACGCGACCGGTCGTGTGGTTCCGGCCGCTCGCGATGTGCGACCCGAGCAGCTCCGGCGGCAGGAGCTGCTGCGTCCACCGGTGCATCTGCTGGCGCTCGAGCGGGTCGATGTCGTCGGACACCCACACTCGCGCGGTGTGCTCGATGACGCCCAGGTCGACCCGACCGCCACCCGACGAGCACGACTCGATCTCCAGCGACGGGAAGCGCTCGCCGAGCGTCGCCATCAACCGGTACGCGGCGAGGGTCTGCTCGTGGACCGCTGCGCCACCGCCCGGGAACCCCGCCTCGACGAGGTCGCGGTTGTGGTCCCACTTCACGGCGTCGACCGCGTACTCGCCGATGATCGCGGTCATCCGCTCGAGGACGTGGTCGAAGGCCTCGGGGATCGCCAGGTTGAGCACCTGCTGGTCGCGGGAACGCGCGGGCAGCCGACCGTCGGCCTGCAGGATCCACTCCGGGTGGGCACGCGCCAGGTCGCTGTCCTCGTTCACCATCTCGGGTTCGAACCACAGGCCGAACTCCATGCCGAGCGCACGGACGCGGTCGACCAGCGGTCCGAGGCCGTCCGGCCAGACGTCCTCGTCGACGTACCAGTCACCGAGGCCGGCGTGGTCGTCGCGGCGGCCACGGAACCAGCCGTCGTCGAGCACGTAGCGTTCGACGCCGAGGGCCGCAGCACGCTCGGCGAGGTCGACGAGGCGGGCCAGGTCGTGGTCGAAGTACACGGCCTCCCACACGTTGATCGTCATCGGGCGGGGCGTCGTCGGGTGCTGCGGGCGGCTGCGGAGCCAGCGGTGGAACCGTCGGGCCTGGTCGTCGAGGCCGTCCCCGTGGGCGAAGTACACCCACGGCCCCTCGTACGTGGCGCCGGTGCCGAGCCGGACCTCGCCGGGCAGCAGGAGTTCGCCGCCGCCGATGACCTGGCGGCCGGTGGCGAGCCGTTCGGCGTGGTGCCGGTGGTTGCCGCTCCAGGCGGTGTGGACGCCCCAGACCTGACCGTGTGCGAAGCCGAAGCCCGGCTCCCCCACCGTCAGCACGGTCGCTGCGTCGGTGCCGGTACGGCCCTTCCGTCCCTCGCGCTGGTGGGTCCCCACGACGAGTTCGCGGCGCTGCGGGGTCCGCTCCTTGCCCCAGCGGCCGGCGAAGTCCAGGATCTCGCGGGCCCCGGACGGGATCGGCATCGCGAGCGTCAGGTCGTCGACGGTGTAGAGGCCGTCGGCGGTGTTCGTCACGCCCGCGCGGGCCCGCACGAGCCCGGAGCCGAGCATCTCGATGGTGACCCGGACGGTGAGCCCGGCGGTGGTGTCCTCGGCGTCGGCGGTGACCGCGGAGTCGGTGACCGCGAGCGACGTCACGGTGAACGCCGGCGACCAGTCGGCGCCGTCACGGTGCCCGGCGAGCCCCGGACGACCGCTCCAGCCCCGGTGTGGCTCGGGCAGCACCGACAGGCGGACCGGGTCGTCCATCTCGTTCGGGGACACCGGGGTGACGTCGGCGTCGGCGAGGGCCGTCAGTGCGTCGGTGTCGAGCGGTCCGAGTGCCGCTCCCCAGTGGACGACGGCGGGGAGCGCGTCGTCGCGGCAGTCCAGGACGAGCGAGACGCCACCGGCGGTCAGGTGGACGAGTTCGTGCGGCATGCGGGCTCCAGTCGGCGTCGTTGCACGTCAGAGCTTTCCGGTCCGGGGCCGTCCGCTGCAAATCCTGCTGCGGCGCGGCTCCGGTTGCGGCGCCGCCCAGGCTGCGGCGCGGCTCCGGTTGCGGCTCAGAACCAGCGCTTGATCTTGAACACCACGTACAGGATCGCGGCGAACAGGACCATCGCGACGATCGACAGCGGGTACCCCCACGTCCAACCGAGCTCGGGCATGTGCGTGAAGTTCATCCCGTAGATCGCGGCGATGAGCGTCGGCGCGAACAGGATCGCCGCCCAGCCGGAGATCTTCTTCGTGTCGTCGTTCTGCTTCTGCGCCGCCAGGGTCGAGTCGACGGTCAGGGCGTTCTGCAACAGCTGCCGGAACGTGTCGAGGCGTTCCACCACCCGGATCGCGTGGTCGAGGACGTCGCGGAACCGCCGCTGCATCTCGATCGGCAGGTGGTACTTCTCGGCGCCGCGGTGCAGGTTCTCGATCATGTAGACGAGTGGACGCGCGGCACGCTGGAAGTCGACGACCTCGCCGAACAGCTCGTACACGCGCCGGGACACCCCGGCCTCGCCCGAGAACAGCTGGTCCTCGATCTGGTTGATGTCCTCTTCGAGTCCGTCGATCACCGGCACGTACCCGTCGACGATGGAGTCCATGAGCGCCCAGAGCTGCGCCTGCGGGCCGACGGTCACCAGCCCCGGCTTGCCGCTCAACCGCTGCAGCGCCTTGGGAACGGTCTGCTTGCCGCGGGGGTCGGCCTTCACGACGGCGAGGAAGAAGGTCTCACCGACGAAGGCGTGCACCTCGCCGAACGCCACCTCTTCCTGCTGGTCGTTGTACAGCGCGGGCTTGAGCACCACGAACAGCGTCGAGCCGTAGCGCTCGAGCTTCGGTCGCTGGTGCCCCTCGGCGGAGTCCTCGACGGCGAGTTCGTGCAGGCCGAGGGCGACCGCGACGTCACCGAGTTCCTCGGCGTCGGGCTGGTGCAGGACGATGCACGCGCTGGCGCCCTGCTCGTCGAGCATCCGGAAGGTGTCGTCGAGGGACGGACTCGCGATCGGTGCGATCCGGTCGATGTAGACGGTGTTCAGTTCGACGCTCACGCGCCCACCGTACGCAGGGTGGCCGGTCTCCGGCCTGGAGGCCCGTGGCGGCACCGCCACACGCCCCGCGTCCTGCCTGAACGTGCGCTGCACGACCGCCGCCACCGGCCGCCTACGGTGCAGGTCATCAGCATGCTGACGAAAGGGACTGTCATGAAGAGGATCTGGAAGCGCATCGCGGTGGCCGTGAGCGCGGTCGTCGCCGTCATCGGCGCGTACGTGGGGTCGGGCGCTGCCGGTGGCACGCCCATCCAGGACGCCGCCGGTGGCGCCCTGTCGGCGTCCTCCACCGCGATCGCCCCGGACGGCCCGGCCTTCTCGATCTGGAGTGTCGTCTACGCCGGGCTCATCGGCTACGCGGTCCTGCAGCTCTTCCGCACCGCGAACGACGAGCGGCACGAGCGGCTGGTGGTGCCGGCGGTGCTCTCCCTGCTGCTCAACGCCGCGTGGATCCTGTCGGTGCAGTTCGGGTTCCTGTGGGCGAGCGAGCCGATCATCGTCGCCCTGCTCGTCGTGCTGATCTGGACGTTCACGATCCTGCGCCGGACCCCGTCCCGCGGGGTCGTCGAGGCGATCCTCACCGACGGCACGTTCGGGCTGTACCTCGGGTGGGTCTGCGTCGCGACGGCCGCGAACACCGCTGCGGTACTGACGGCGGCGGGCTTCCGGGGCTTCGGACTCGGGCAGGACCCGTGGGGCGTGGTCGTCGCCGCGGTGGCCGGGCTCGTCGGGGTCCTCATCGCGCTGTGGGGCCGGGGACGCCTGGCACCCATGGCCTCGGTCGCGTGGGGTCTGGCGTGGGTCGCCGTGGCCCGGTTCGAGGGGCCGCTCGTCTCGGTGCCGACGGCGATCGCGGCCGTGGTGGCTGCGGCGGCCGTGGTCGTCGTGACCGTGGTGGTGCGTGCCCGCGCCGGCTGGGTCAGCGGCCGTGCCGGTCGGGCGGCGGCCCCGGTGGCGGCCTGACGCGCGGCTACCTGCGCGTCAGGCCCGCGAAAGCGACAGCTCCCGCGGCCTCGCACCCGTCCGGGCCGCGAAAGCGACAGTTCCCCGCCGATGATCGGCGGGGAACTGTCGCTTTCGCGAAGTGGGCGGCCGGACAGCCCGACGCCCCCGGCCTCAGCGCGAAGAATCAGCGCGCGGACGCGACCAGGCCGTGCGCGGCGGCGACCGCGGCGTTCGTGACCCGGCCGTCGTGCACGTTCAGGCCGGCAGCGAGTGCGGGGTCGGCCTCGAGCGCGGCTTCCCAGCCACGGTCGGCGATCGCGACGGCGTACGGCAGCGTGGCGTTCGTCAGCGAGATCGTGCTCGTGCGCGGGACGGCGCCGGGCATGTTCGCCACGCAGTAGTAGACGGTGTCGTGCACGGCGAAGGTGGGGTCGTCGTGGGTGGTCGGGTGGGAGCCCTCGAAGCAGCCGCCCTGGTCGATCGCGATGTCGACCAGCACCGAGCCCGGCCGCATGTCGGCGACCATCGCGTCGGTGACGAGCTTCGGCGCGGACGCCCCGGGGATGAGCACGGAGCCGATCACCAGGTCGGCGTCGCGCAGGGCCTCGGCGATGGCGTGCGCCGACGAGCGCAGGGTCGTGACGCGGCCGTCGAACCGGGCGTCCAGGGCCCGGAGCCGCGGCAGGCTGATGTCGAACACCGTGACGTCGGCGCCCATCCCGAGCGCCATCGTGGCGGCGTGCTCCCCCGCGACGCCGCCGCCGATGACGACCACGCGGCCCTTCGGCGTGCCGGGGACCCCGCCGAGCAGCAGCCCGCGCCCACCGTTCGTGCGCATCAGGTGGAACGCGCCGACCTGGGCGGACAGTCGCCCGGCGACCTCGGACATCGGCGACAGCAGGGGCAGCGAGCGGTCCGGCAGCTGCACGGTCTCGTAGGCGATCGCCGTCGCGCCCGAATCGATGAGCGCGTCGGTCAGCGGTCGGTCGGCGGCGAGGTGCAGGTAGGTGAAGAGCACCTGGCCCGGCCGGATCATCGGGTACTCCGACGCGACCGGCTCCTTCACCTTGAGGATCAGCTCGGCGCGCTCCCACACCTCGGCCGCGGTGTCGACGATCGTGGCCCCGGCGGTGCGGTACTCGTCGTCGGTGAAGGCCGAACCGGACCCGGCACCGGCCTGCACCAGCACCTGGTGGCCGTGTGACCCGAGCTCGGCGACGCCGGCCGGAGTGGCGGCGACGCGGTACTCGTTGTTCTTGATCTCGGTGGGGACGCCGATGCGCATGCTGACTCCTTCGTGGGCGGTGCGTTCGTCCCGTCCATTGAGCACCGGATTCGCCCACAGCAGCGCTCAGCCGAACATCCGGACAGCGGCAGCGCGATCCGTGTCATCAGATTCGGCGGAACGGTCCGCAGCAGCAGTCGGTCAGTGCCCGCGCAGCGACTCGCTCGGCAGCTCTCCGAAACGGCTGCGGTAGGTCGCCGAGAAGCGTCCGAGGTGCCCGAAGCCCCACGTCCGCGCGATCTCGGCCACCGTCGTCTCGTCGAGGCCGCTGCCGACCAGGTCGGTCCGGGCGCCGTCGAGTCGCACGCCGCGCAGGAGTTCCCCCGGCGTCTGGTCGAGGTGCCGACGGAGGGACTGCTGCAGCCCGCGCGGGCTGAGCCCCGCCGCCGCGGCGATGTCCGGGGTACCGATCGCTTCGCGCGCGTGCTCGTGCACGAACTCGAGCGCCCGGCGCAGGCGGTCGTGCTCCGGACCGCTGCCGGACACCGTCGCACGCCACTTGTTGCGCTGCGGGAACGCCCGGATCGCCGCGGTCGCGAAGGCCTCGGCGATGTCGTGCTGGACCATCGGGCTCATCGACCGGTCGACGTCGAGCCACGTGGCCGAGTACTTCCGCACCACCGACCGCCACAGCGCGATGCCGTCGGCGGTCGGGCGGCGCATCGGCTCGAAGGCGAAGTCGTCGTCACCGGCCACGGCACGGACGAAGTCGCGGTCCAGGTGCACCAGGTTCAGGGCGATGTCGCGGTGGTGCAGCGCGTACGGCTCGGCGAAGGGCAGCACGACCGGCACCCCGGCCTCGAGCTCGTACGTCTCGCCGCCCGTGGTGATCCGGCTCGAGCCGCTCCGCATCCAGGCGACCAGGAACTCGTCGTCGACCTGGCTCTCGCTCCGCAGGTCGACCATGAACCGTGACGAGCGCAGGGACATCCGCTCGTCACCGACGCCGGCGAAGTCCCAGTGGGCGTTCTCGTGGGTGCGACGGACCAGTGGTGCACGGAAGTCGTAGTCGCCCGTGAAGAACGCGAGCGCCTGGTCGACGTCGCTGCCGACCATCCGCCGGAAGTACCGCTGACCGGGCTGTTCGAGAGAAAGCACCATGGTCGAGAACCTACGACGGACCACCGACAAACTGCGTCAGGTCCTGACTCAGGGCTGCAGGATCGCCTGCCCCACGCTCTCGTCCAGGATCAGGTCCGTGATGAGCCCGGCAGCCAGCGCACCGCGCAGCGACGCCGCCTTCGACCGCCCGGCGACGACGCAGACCCGCCGCGGCGCGCGCTTGATCGTGTCGAGGTCCGGAGCGCCGGCCCGGGCGTTCACCCCGATGTCCTTCCATGAGCCGTCGGCCCGGTAGAACACCGTCGAGACGTCCCCGACGACCCCCGCCTGCGTGAGCTCGTCGCGGTCCTCGGGGTCGAGGTACCCGCCGGAGTACACGTGCGAGGGCACCGGGGCCTGCGGGGCACCGACACCGAACACGACGAGGTCCATCCGCTCGTGCAGGTCGAGCACGCGGCGGATCGAGCGCTCCCGGAACAGGGCCTCCTTCGTCGCGGGGTCGTCGAAGAACGCCGGCACCGGGAACTGCTGCACGAACGCCCCGTAGGCCTCGCCGAACCGGCGCAGGATCTCGGACGCGTAGACGATGCCGGTGGTGCGGGTGTTCGCGGCGCCGTTGATCTGCACGATCGTCGAGCCGTGGGTGGTCTTCGGCACCAGGTAGCGGCTGACCGCGCTCACTGTCGAGCCCCACGAGATCCCGATCACCATGTTCGACTCGACGTACTGCGTCAGGATCCGGGCGGCGGACAGGGCCACCCGCTCGAGCCGGTCGACGTCGCTCGTGTGGTCCGGCACCGGGACGACGTGCGCGTGCACCCCGAAGCGGGAGCGGATGCTCCGGCTCAGCGCAGCGGCCTGGTCCAGGGGCGAGCGGATCTGGATGTCGACGAGCCCCGTGTCCCTCGCGTACTTCAGCAGCCGCGACACCGACGAGCGCGAGGTGCCGAGTTCGTCGGCGATCGCGTCCATCGTCAGGTCCTGCAGGTAGTACAGGTGGGCGGCGCGCAGCGCCTGCTGCGTGCGCATGGGCTGAGCCGCATCGCTCATGGTGCTCCGATCTGTCGAACGCAACCATGCACGGACGTGCAGGGCCTCTGCAACCCCTGCCGCGCCTCCTGACCGCCGTGTCGGGCCTGGACGACACGTGTGCTGCACGTTCGTGCACGCAAGTTGCCCGCCCTGTCGAACGAGCGCACGATCGATCCTGACCCCACGAACAGACGAAGGAAGCGACGAACCATGTCGAAGAAGACACAGCCCCGGAACACGGTGACCGCCCTCACCGAGCGCCCGAACGCGCAGGTCCTCGTCGTCGGCGGCGGCATCAACGGCATCGCGACGTTCCGCGACCTGGCGCTCCAGGGCGTCGACGTCGCCCTGGTCGAGCGTGGCGACTACGCCTCCGGCGCCTCCGCGGCCTCGAGCCACATGATCCACGGCGGCATCCGCTACCTGGAGAACGGCGAGTTCCGCCTGGTGCGCGAGAGCGTGCAGGAGCGCAACGGCCTGATCCGCATCGCCCCGCACTACGTCAAGCCGCTGCAGACGACCATGCCGATCTTCTCGACGTTCTCCGGCATCATGAACGCCCCGCTGCGCATGCTGACGCACAAGCAGCGCTCCACCAAGGAGCGCGGCGCGATGCTCATCAAGATCGGCATGACGATCTACGACTCCTTCTCGCGTGACGGCGGCTCCGTCCCGAAGCACGTCTTCCGCACCAAGAAGGCCGCGCTCGAGGACATGCCCGCCCTCAACAAGGACCTGAAGTACACGGGCACCTACTACGACGCGAGCGTGCACGAGCCCGAGCGCCTGGCCCTCGACGTCCTGAAGGACGGCCTGGCCGCCGGAGCCGACAAGGCACGCGCCGTCAACTACGTCGAGGCAGCCGGCACCCGCGACGGCGGCGTCCTGCTGCGTGACCGCGAGACCGGCGACGAGTTCGTCTTCACGGCCGACGTCGTGATCAACGCCTCCGGCCCCTGGACCGACCTGACGAACGAGGCGTTCGGCGGCGAGACGAAGTTCATGGGCGGCACGAAGGGCTCGCACATCGTCGTCCACAACGACGAGCTGCTCGAGGCCACCAAGGGCCGCGAGCTGTTCTTCGAGAACGACGACGGCCGCATCGTCCTCATCTACCCGCTCAAGGGCCGGGTCCTCATCGGCACGACCGACATCGACGCCGACCCCGCGAAGCCGGTCACGACGACCGACGAGGAGATCGACTACTTCTTCGGGCTCGTCAAGCACGTGTTCCCGCAGATCGACGTCACCCGCGACCACATCGTCTACAGCTACTCCGGCATCCGTCCGCTCCCCCGCCACGAGGACACCGCCCCCGGCTTCGTGTCCCGTGACTACCGGATCGTGGACACCCAGATCGCCGGGCTGCCGAAGTCGACCGTGCTGTCGCTCGTCGGTGGCAAGTGGACGACCTTCCGTGCCCTCGCTGCACACCTGTCCACCGAGGCGACGACCAAGCTCGGCATGAGCCGCAAGGTCGACACCACGGGCATGCCGATCGGCGGTGGCAAGGAGTTCCCGACCACGGACGCCCAGCGCGCCCTGTGGATCAAGTCGCACCGCGACGGCCTGGACGAGTCCCTGGTCGAGGGGCTGCTCGAGCGCTACGGCACCCGTGCCGCCGAGGTCGTGGACGTCCTGACCGACGGCCCGGTCGAGCCGCTCGAGTCCGACCCGTCGCTCACCCGCGCCGAGGTCGCGTACTTCGCCCGCCACGAGCAGGCCGTCCACCTGGTCGACGTCGTCCTGCGCCGCACGAACCTGGCGTTCGTCGGCGGGGTCACGATCGACCTGCTCGACGAGCTGGCCGACGTGCTCGCCGGTGCGCTCGGCTGGACGACCGAGGAGCGCGCGGACGAGGTCCAGCGCACGCTCGACGTGCTGCGTGAGTCGCACGGCGTGATCGTGCCGCTGACGTCCGCGTCGGCGTCGGCGTCCCAGCTCGCGTAGTCGACGCGACCGACCACAGACGGGAGGCGCGGTGCCAGCTGGCACCGCGCCTCCTGTCTGTCCGCTGGTCGCGTCAGAAACGCTCGCCGGTGGGGTCGAGCGCCGTGCGGTCGATGAGCTGGTCGCCGCCGACCGGTTCGCCTTCCCAGTCGACCAGGCGCCAGCCGTCCGCGAACGAGCCCTCGAGCTCGACGATGCCGGTGTTCTCCAGGTGACGCTTCGTGCCGAAGTGGTCCGGGGTGTTCTGCGCAGCTGCGCTCGCCCACGTGCGGATCGCGGCACCGTGACTGACGGCAGCGGCGACCGCGACCCCGGTGGCCTCGATCTGCCGGACGGCGTCGTCGTAGCGCTCGAAGAACTCGGTGCCGCTTTCGGCACCGGGCATCCGGGTCGTCCGGTCGCCGCCGGACCAGCCGTGCACGGTGGAGATGTAGGTCTGCACGGACACCTTGTCGCTCTTGCCCTGGGTGTCGCCCGCCTCGATCTCACGCAGGCCCGGCAGTACCACGGGCTCGAGGCCGAGCGAGGTCGCCAGGGGCGCCGCGGTGATCTGCGTGCGGACCATCGACGACACGAACAGTCGCTCGATCCCCCGGTCGGCGAGCGCTGCGGGCAGGGCGTCGGCCTGCTGCTGCCCGAGCTCGGTCAGCCCCGGTCCGGGCACCACGGCATCGAGGATGCCGTGCACGTTCGCGGGGGTCTGGCCGTGGCGGATGAGCAGCAGTCGCATGCCGCCACCCTACGGACCGCCGCTGACGTCAGCCCTGCCGGGTGTTCCAGCGGGGGTTCTTCTTGTTGATGACGTAGACGCGACCCCGGCGTCGGACCACCTGCGAGCCGGGGATCTTCTTCAGGGCCTTGAGGGAGTTGCGGACCTTCACGACGAGCCTCCTTGTTGATAACGGTTTTCAGTTACAGTAGCGGACATGCGTGCTGCTGCCATCACCCTCGTCACCGCCCTGCACCAGGTCGACGCCGACCGCGTCGCCGCCCGGATCTCGGACGGACACCGGATGCACGTCGCCGGGAGTGCCTTCGCCACTGCCCGCGCCGTGGCCGACCGGGCCGACCAGCTCGACCGGGTCTGCGGACCCGACGCGGGCCACGGGCTCGTCGTCACCCTGCACCCGGGAGCCGATGCCCGAGCGGTCGGCATGCTGCTCGCCAACGCGGCACGGTCCGAGACCGGCGACGACCGGGTGCTGCGGCACGTCGTCGGGGTGCTGCGGGCCGACGACGTCGCGCACCTGCTGTGGTCGGACGTCGACGACGCGTTCGTGGCCGCGGACCGGATGGCCGCACTCGTCGAGTACGCGACGGTGATCGCCCTCGACCGCATCGAACCGCTGTCGGGCCGTCGGCGTCGGGCGCTCGTGTCACTGCTGCACCGGATGGCACCCCAGGCCGTGATCGTCGCCCTGCCCGCGATCCGGAGCGCCGCCGACCTGCCGGCCTCGAACGGTGGAGCCGCGCGGGTGCTCGCCACCGGCGCCGGCTGGATGCGGGCGCTGTCGAGCGGTGCGGACACCGGGCGCGAGGCCCGCGACGCCCTGGTCTCGATGCGCTACCGGGAGCCGCTGCCCTTCCACCCCGGACGACTGTCTTCCGTCATCGCCGAGGACCTGTCCGCCGGCGTGAACGGCCGCGTGCTGCGGTCGCGGGGGTTCTTCCGCCTGGCGTCCCGGCCGGACCACGTCGGCTCGTGGTCGAGTTTCGGGTCGATGCTCGCGCTCGACCCCACCGCGAACCCGTCATGGGACGCCGACGCCCCGATCGGGCAGGCGCTGTGGTTCGTCGGCGAGCAGCTCGACGTCCGGGCGATCGAGCGGGCGCTCGACGGCGCGCTGCTCACGCCGTCGGAGCTGCTCGCCGGGCCGGACGTGTGGCGCGGCTGGCCGGACCCGTTCCCGGTGTGGCCTGCGGTGGACCCGGCGTCGGAGCACCGGCACGAGTGACGGTGCCGCGTGCGGGAGGCTGCGCACTCGTCTTGCGACAGAACGCGCGTCGATCGTCGCGTGGATCGTCGCAGTGTGCGCACGCACGGACGGGAGGCGTGGTGCGGGTCGGACCCGCACCGCGCCTCCCGTCCGTGGTCACGTCGAGAACCGCAGCGTCACCGCACCGGCGACGCCTCCCGCGCTGCAGCCTCACGCGCAGCGGCAGCCGCCGCGTCCTGCGCCGCGAACGGCAGGTCACCGAGGTCCAGGTGCGGGTTCGTGTCCTGCGTGAGCACGAGCTCCTTCGCCTCGTCCTCGGTCTCCACGGCCGGCATCGACCCGGGCAGCGGGCGCTGCGAGGACTCCTTCATGCAGAAGACACCGATCGCTCCGACGACGCTCATCGCCATCAGGAAGTACGCCGGCGCGAGCTCGTCACCCGTCGCGGTGAGCAGCGCCTGCACGATCAGGGGCGTGGTCCCGCCGAACACCGCGATCGCGATGTTGTAGGCGAAGCCCATACCGCCGTACCGCGTCGACGTCGGGAACAGCGCCGGCAGCGACGCAGCCTGGTTCGACACCCAGAGCGCGGTCATCAGCGCGAGCAGCCCGAGGCCGGCGAGCGTCGACCACTGCGCCCCGTGCCCGATGAGCATGAAGGCCGGCACGACGAGCACGACCGTGGTGGCGGCACCGATCCACATCACGACGCGGCGGCCGAGGCGGTCGGAGAGCTTGCCGGTCAGCGGGAGCATCACCGCGAGCAGCAGGAGCACCGGGATCGTGAGCAGCGTGCCGTCGATGGCGGAGTACCCGAGCGAGTCGGTCAGGTACGTCGGCATGTACGAGGTCAGGGCGTAGCCCACGGTGTTCGACGCGGCGACGAGCATGATCGCGATGACGATCGGGCGCCAGTGCTGACGGACCATCGCGACGACGTTGGCCGGACGCTCACCGTCGAAGGACGCACGGGACTCGGTCGCGGCCTCCTGTGCGGCCTGGGTCGCCTGGAACACCGGCGACTCCTCGATCCGCAGACGGAAGTAGATGGCCACGACGCCGATCACACCGGCGGCGAGGAACGGGAACCGCCAGCCGTAGGCGGTCATCGCTTCTTCGCCGAGGGTGAGCTGCAGCACCGACACCACCGTGGCACCGAGCGCGAAGCCCAGGTAGCTGCCGAAGTCCAGGATGCTCGCGAAGAACCCGCGACGGCGGTCCGGGGCGTACTCGGTGACGAAGGTCGTCGCCCCGGCGTACTCACCACCGGTGGAGAAGCCCTGCGCGAGCTTCAGCACGACGAGCAGGATCGGGCCGAACACGCCGATCGTCGTGTACGCGGGGAGCGCCCCGATCAGGAACGTCGACGCCGCCATCATGATCAGCGTCGTCGCGAGCACCTTCTGCCGGCCGATCTTGTCGCCGAGGCGTCCGAACACGATGCCACCCAGGGGCCGTGCGATGTAGGTCGCCGCGAACACCCCGAGGCTGAACAGGATCTGCACCGAGGGTTCGGCCGTCGGCAGGAAGACCTTCCCCATCGTCACGGCCAGGTAGCCGTACACACCGACGTCGTACCACTCCATGGTGTTGCCGACGACCATGCCGCTGACGGCTCGTCGCATCATGCTCTTGTCGACCACGGTGACGTCGCTCTCGCGCAGCCGTCGATGTGGTCGGGCGTTGGTACTGCTGGGGTCGGAACCCATGCCTTGCTCCTCGAGAAGATCGGTGGGCCGTCGGGAACCGGCCCAGAACAGCGAGCGACGTTACCGAGCAACCGAAATGTCATTGGCCGGTGATTCCCAGGGAACGGCGTGTCACCCGAACGGGGGTCGCCGCCGATCCGCACCAGTCCGGCGAACCCGGAAGCTGAGTAACGAGGCCGTAACATCGGCCCATGGCGATCGAACCCGAGACGAAGAACTGGACGTGGGTCATCGAGTCCGCGTGTCCCGAGTGCGGCTACGACGGCAGCGCGGTGACCGTCCGCGACGTGCCGGGCATCATCGACGAGAACACCGCCGGGTGGCCAGCGGTGCTCGACCGCGACGACGTCCGTGACCGCCCCGACGACCACACCTGGTCACCGCTCGAGTACGGCGCCCACGTGCGGGACGTGCACCGGAAGATGGCGGAGCGCCTCGAGCTGATGCTCACCGAGGACGCCCCGACGTTCCCGAACTGGGACCAGGACGCCACCGCCGTCGAGGACCGTTACGGCGAGCAGGACCCCGCGGTCGTCGCTCGGGAACTGCGGGAGTCGGCGGACCGCGCGGCCCGGGCCTTCGCCGCCGTCCCCGACGAGGTGCTCGGGCGCACCGGGCTCCGGTCCGACGGCAGCGCCTTCACCGTCGCGACGCTCGCCACCTACTCCGCGCACGACCCGGTGCACCACCTGTGGGACGTGCGGCGCACGCGCTAGACGTGGGGACCACCGGCCTGGAGGCGCGGTGCGGCCCCGCCCCGCGCCTCCAGGCCGCCGACGGTCGCCTCCGGATCCGGGCGTACCTGCCGAAACCGGGCGTACCTGCCGGACTCAGGCGTCCCTACCGGAATCGGGCGTACCTACCGGAACCGGGCGTACCGACCGAAACCGGGCGTACCTGCCACGAAGAATCGACCAGGTATGCCCGAAAGCACCATCCGTCGCACGCGTGATGGGAAGGATCGGGCGCCGAGCCGGAGCGCTCAGGCGAGTGCGTCGAGCACGGCGCGCGCCGTCGCGGCGTCGGTCACCAGCTCGTTGACCAGCCCGCCCCGCACCGCAGCGACGATGCTCGTGACCTTGGCGCTGCCCACGGCGACCCCGACGGCGTGCGGCACGGTCGACAGGATCTCGCGCGAGGTTCGCACCATCCGGTCACTGCCGGGGAACTCGATCGGCGAGCCGTCCGCGGCATAGAAGTTCAGGCAGACGTCGCCGGCCGCCCGGTCGAACGCGGCGTCCTCGACCGGGATGCCCCGGGCCAGTGCGTCCCGCGTGTGGGTCGGTGCACCGATGCCGAGGATCGCGCCCTTCGCCCGGCTCCACAGCCCGACGACGTGCTGGAACGCCGGGTCCTCGTCGAGGGTGGACCGCATCACCGGTGACGGCAGCGCCTGGGCGAACAGGAACGCCGGGATCGCGCCGGAGTGCTCCGCGGCCGTCCGGGTGATCTCGTTCGTCTGGAACCACGGCATCGGGTCGGCCTGCCCGCCCACCGTCGGCACGAGCTGCACCCCGGGCATGGTCGGCATGCCGGACCGTGCGACGTCGTACACCGTGCGCCCCGACGACATCAGGACGGCGTCGCCGGGGACGAGTCCCATGCCCTCGACCGCGGCGGCCAGCGGTGCGGCGAGGTCGGCGCCGAGCGTGGCGGCGTGGGTGACCGCGGCGAGGTGCACGGCTCGGAGCCCGAGCACGACCTGCAGCCGTTCGGCGAGCGCCACGGTCTCGTCCTGGAACGGGTCGACGACCTCGATGCGGACGAGTCCGGCCTTGCGGGCCTCGGCGACGAGCCGCGAGACGGTCGGGCGCGAGACGCCGAGGCGCGAGGCGATCTCGACCTGCGTGGCGTCCTCGAGGTAGTACATCCGCGCCGCCTGGTAGACGGTGTCCAGCGGGAACCGGGTCCGCGACGCGTCGGCGGCGGGGCCGGGGCCAGCGGTGCTCTCGGACGACATGGAGCAGGACCCTTCGACTCGATCGGACACTGCGATCGTAGTCCGAGCAGGGCTCAGCGGATCGTGAACCCGCCGTCCACCCGGAGGTCCGCACCGTTCACCATGGCGCTCGACTCCCCCGCCAGGAACAGCACGGCCGCGGCGATCTCGTCGGGGGTCGCGAAGCGGCCGGTGGGGATCTCGTCCTGGTGCCGGATGCCGTTCTCGTTCGCCCAGGCGGCACGGCCGAGGTCGGTGAGGACGACGGTCGGCGACACGGTGTTCACGGTGACGCCGCGTCCGCCCCACTCGAGCGCGAGCACCGTCGTCAGGCCGATGACGCCGGCCTTCGACGCGCAGTAGGCGGCGTGCCCGTCGATGCCGACGTGGGCCGCCTGCGACGCGATGTTCACGATCCGCCCGTACCCGGCGTCGAGCATGTGCCGGCCGACGGCCTGCGCCACGCGGAACGTGCCGGTCAGGTTGACGTCGATGGTCGCCGCCCAGGTGTCGGCTGCCAGGTCTTCCGCCGGGGCGAGCGCGGCGATGCCGGCGCAGTTCACCAGCACGTCGACGCCGCCGAAGTGCCGGACGACGTCCGCCACGGTGCGGTTCACGGAGTCGGCATCGGTCACGTCGCAGGCGAACCCGGCGTGGAGGCCCGTGGCCGTGCCCGCCCCGTCGGCGGCGGCGTCCGGCCCGGCCGTCGCGGGCAGCGCGGACGTGGGCAGGTCGGCCGCGGCCGACGTGGCGCCGTCAGCACGGACGTCGACGACGGCGACACGGGCACCCCGTGCAGCCAGGGCCCGGGCGATGGCGTTGCCGATGCCCGACGCCCCGCCGGTCACCACCGCCGTACGGCCGCTGAAGTCGTTGGTCAGGTCGATCGTGTCGGGGCCCGGTCGGAGGGCCGCGGCGAAGTCCGTCGTCATGTTCGCTCCCTTGCGTTCGGTGCCGAACCTACCAGAAATTGTGTTCTGGACAAACGTTCTGGAAGGTGTACAGTCATCGCCGAAGCCACCCAACGGAGGAACAGCTCATGTCGACGACGACCGAGAACGCGGCCACGACCGCCCCCACCACGATCCCCACGACGATGCGCGCCGTCGTCGTCCACGGCCCCGGTGACTACCGGCTCGAGGAGCGTCCCGTCCCGACGCCCGGCCCCGGGGAACTCCTGCTCCGCACCGACGCCGTCGGCATCTGCGCGAGCGACCTGAAGTGCTACCACGGTGCCGCGAAGTTCTGGGGCGACGAGAGCCGAGCGGCCTGGGCGGAGCGCGACCGCATCCCCGGACACGAGTTCGTCGGCACGATCGTCGCCGGTGACGACGCCGCCCTGGCCAAGCGCGGCGTCGACCTGGGCGACCGGATCGCCTGCGAGCAGATCGTGCCGTGCTGGGAGTGCCGCTACTGCCTCGAGGGCGCGTACTGGATGTGCAACGTGCACGACATGTTCGGCTTCAAGGGCTACGACGGCGCGATGGCCGAGTACGTGCTCGTGCCGGCGAAGGCGCTGACCCACCCGGTGTCGAAGGCGCTGCCCGGCCAGGTCGCCGCGTTCTCCGAGCCGTTGTCCTGCGCCTTCCACGCAGTCGAGCGCGGGGACATCAAGTTCGGCGACACCGTGGTGATCGCCGGCGCCGGCCCCATCGGCCTCTCCGCCATCGCCGGTGCGCGGCAGAAGAACCCGCTCCGGATCATCGCGCTCGACGTGGTCGAGGCGAAGCTCGAGCTGGCTCGCAAGGTCGGCGCCGACCTCACGATCAACATCGCCCAGGAGGACGCGGTCGCCCGGGTCAAGGAGCTCACCGACGGCTACGGCGCCGACGTCTACATCGAGGCCACCGGGCACCCGTCAGCGGTGCCGCAGGGACTGAACCTGCTCCGCAAGCTCGGGACCTTCGTCGAGTACTCGGTGTTCAAGGACGACGTGTCCGTGGACTGGTCGATCATCTCGGACGACAAGGAACTCGACGTCCGCGGCGCCCACCTCGGCCCGCACACCTGGCCGGCGGCGATCAAGCTGCTCGAGGCCGAGACCCTGCCGATGTCGGAGATCTGCACGCACCAGTTCCCGCTCGAGCAGTTCCAGGAGGCCCTCGACCTGGTCGGCGACTCCGCCGGTGCCAGCGTCAAGGTGTCGATCATCCCGTCCCTGACCGCCCCCACCACGGCCACACAGGCCGCTCAGGCCTGACCGACTCCGCCAGCAGGGAGAGAACGAGCATGTCAGCGACGACAGCCCGCGCCACCGGCGCCCGCACGACCGCGCCCCGCACCGAGGGCCGCCTGGACCGGATGGGCATCCCCCGTCCGCTCGCCCTCGGGTTCGTCGCCGTCCTGGTCTTCATGACCGGGAACGGCGTCGAGTCGAACTTCATCACGCCGCACATGGTGGCGGTCCTCGGCAGCCCCGAGGCCACCGTGGCGACGATCGTCACGTTCTACAGCCTGGCCGCACTGATCGGCAGCTACGTCTCGGGGGCTCTGTCCGACCTGGTCGGCCCGCGCCGCGTGATGATCCTCGGCTTCGCCGTCTGGGTCGTGTTCGAGGTCCTGTTCCTGCTGGCACTCGGCGCCGGCAGTGTCCCGTTCGCCGCCGTCACCTACGCGTTGCGCGGGTTCGGCTACCCGCTGTTCGCCTTCGCGTTCCTGGTCTGGGTGAACATCACCACCCCGGTCGAACGGAACGGCTCGGCGGTCGGCTGGTTCTACGTCGCCTTCACGGGCGGCCTGCCGACCCTCGGCTCGCTGCTCGCGATCGGTGCCATCCCGGTGTTCGGCGCCGGAACGGTCGGTGAGACCGGCGCGATGGTCGCCTCGATCGGTCTCGTCGTGATCGGGTTCCTCATCATGCTGTTCGGCGTCCGGCTGCCGAACGGGTTCACGCGCATCGCCCCCGCCGGCGAGAGCGCCTGGCAGGTGCTGACGAGCGGCATCCGCCTGACGGTCACGCGACCGAAGATCCTGATGGGCTTCCTCGTCCGCCTGATCAACACCGCGCCGGAGTTCGGCATGTTCGTCGTGCTCCCCGCGGTCATCGCGAACGAGCGCGGCTGGGGCCAGAGCCGCTGGCTGCTCATGACCGTCTGCGTCTACGCGACGAACATCCTGGTCAACGCCCTGTTCGGCTGGGTGGGCGACAAGATCGGCTGGCAGCGCACCGTCAAGTGGTTCGGCATCGTCGGCTCCGCCCTCGGGCTCATCGCCTGGTGGTACGTGCCACAGCTCGTCCCCGCCGGTTCGGACTGGGGCTACGTGCTCTCCGTCGTCGCCGGCTGCGTGTTCGGCTGTCTGCTCGCCGGGTTCGTGCCGATGGGCGCGATCATGCCGGCGCTCGCCCCCGAGCACAAGGGCGCCGCGATGGCGATGTACACCACGGCCGCCGGCGGTGCCGCGTTCCTCGGCACCGGCGTCGTCGCCGCGGTCTTCGCCCTGGGCGGCGGCGGCCAGGCCGCCACGTGGACGTTCGTCGGCCTGTACGCCTGCGCGTTCGTGATGATCCACTTCCTCAAGGTCCCGCAGGGCGACCGAGGACACTGAGTTCCGGGCGACGACGGCCGTCCCGTCGTCGCCCGGTGCACCACCCACCACCATCCCCGGAGGACCCGCACCATGACCACGATCCACGACGACCCGGACGAGTTCGCCGAAGACCAGCTGAGCGGCTGGCTCGCGCTCTACGCCGACCGGGTCCGCGGCGTCCACGGCGGCGTCGTCACCCTGCCCACCGAGGGAGCCGCACCGCAGGTCGCCGTCGTCGTCGGGGGCGGCTCCGGCCACTACCCCGCGTTCTGCGGCGTCGTCGGCCCGGGCTTCGCCACCGGCGCCGTCGTCGGCAACGTCTTCACCTCGCCGTCGACCGCGCAGGTCTACTCGGTCGCCAAGGCCGCCGACCAGGGCCGCGGTGTCGTGCTGTCGTTCGGCAACTACGCCGGTGACACCATGAACTTCGGGCTCGCGGCCGAGCGGCTGCGTGCCGAGGGCATCGACACCCGCATCGTCGTGGTCACCGACGACGTCGCCAGTGCCGACGACGAGACGAAGCGCCGCGGCATCGCCGGTGACTTCTCCGTCTTCAAGGCGATGGGCGCCGCCGCTGCCGAGGGAGCCGACCTCGACGAGGTCGAACGGATCGGCCGTGCGTCGAACGCCGCGACCCGCACCATCGGCGTCGCGTTCTCCGGCTGCACCATGCCCGGTGCGACCGAACCGCTGTTCACCGTCCCCGACGGCCACCTCGGCCTGGGGCTCGGCATCCACGGCGAGCCGGGCATCCAGGACGTCCCGCTGCTCCGGGCGACGGACCTGGCGTCCCTGCTCGCTGAACGGCTGCTCACCGACCGCCCCGCAGCCGCCGGCTCCCGGGTCGCCCCGATCCTCAACGGGCTCGGTGACACCAAGTACGAGGAACTCTTCCTGCTCTGGGGCCGGGTGCTGCCGCTGCTGCAGGACGCGGGGCTCCAGGTCGTCGAACCCGAGGTCGGCGAACTCGTCACGAGCCTCGACATGGGCGGCTGCTCGCTGACGCTGCAGTGGCTCGACGACGAACTCGAACGCCTCTGGCGCGCCGACGCCTACACGCCCGCGTACCGCAAGGTGGCGGCGCCGGTCGCGGCGCTCGTGCCGGCCGACGCAGTGGACGCCGCCGAGGACGAGGCGACGGTCGTGCCGGAGGCGACCGATGCCTCCCGGCATGCCGCGCAGACCGTGCGAGCCGCCGTCGAGGCGATGGACGCGCTCCTGCGCGAGCACGAGGAGACGCTCGGCCGCATCGACGCGGTCGCCGGGGACGGCGACCACGGCCGCGGCATGGTCAAGGGGATCGGTGCGGCGCGCAAGACGGTCGACGGGCTCGGCCCGGAGGCCGGGGTCGCCTTCGTCCTCGGACGCGCCGGTGACGCGTGGGCCGCGTTCGCGGGCGGCACCTCCGGTGTCCTGTGGGGCGCCGCACTCGAGGCGTTCGGCCGCTCCCTCGGCGACGACCGCGAGTCGTACCAGGCCGCCGACGTCGTCGACGCGGCGCAGGCCTTCGCCGACTCGATCGTCCACCTGGGCGGGGCGTCCCGCGGGGACAAGACACTGCTCGACGCGCTGCTGCCGTTCGTGGACGAACTGCGCGGGGCCGTCGACACCGGCGCACCGCTCGTGGCAGCGTGGGAGACCGCGGCGCGGGTCGCGGTCGAGCAGGCCGAGGCCACCGCCGACCTCACGCCGAAGGTCGGACGGGCCAGGCCGCTGGCCGAGAAGAGCCTGGGGACACCCGACGCGGGTGCCACCTCGATGGGGATGATCCTCACGCGGATCGGCGAGGTCCTCGCCGCCCGTGCTGACAAGGAAGGAACACACGCATGACGTACCGTCTCGTGATCGGGTCCGACGACGCCGGGTTCGACTACAAGGAGATCATCAAGGCCGACCTGCTCGCCGACGACCGGGTGTCGGACGTCACCGACGTCGGCGTCGACGCGGACGGCCACACCGCCTACCCGCACGTCGCCGTGGACGCCGCGCGCCTGGTGGCGAACGGCGAAGCCGACCGGGCGATCCTGATCTGCGGCACCGGCCTCGGTGTGGCGATCAGCGCCAACAAGGTGCCGGGCGTCCGCGCCGTGACCGCGCACGACTCCTACAGCGTGGAGCGGTCGATCCTGTCGAACGACGCCCAGGTGCTCTGCATGGGGCAGCGTGTCGTCGGCATCGAGCTCGCCCGCCGTCTGGCGAAGGAGTGGCTCGGCTACGAGTTCGACCGTTCCAGTGCCAGCGCCGAGAAGGTGCAGGCGATCTGCGAGTACGACGGCAGCGCACCGGCCGGGGTCGACGCCCAGGCGTAGGCAGGGTTCCGCACGACACCGGTGTTCGCGCGCTGAACACGCCCGTTCGGGTGTTCGGCACGCGAACACCGGTGTCTTGCGAGCCATCCCGCGCCGCCGATCAGCCGCGCGCGGCTAAGCGGTGCACGACGGCCTTCGTCGCCTCGTACAGCTCGCGGTAGTCCCGGTAGCCGGCCTCGTACGCCGCGGTCGCCGCAGGGTCAGGCTCGATCACCGTCGCCGGCGGGTTCCACGCACCGATGTCCACGGTGTCGCCCGGCCCCGCGACGAGCTCGGCAGCCAGGTACGCCGAGCCGAAGCACGCACCGATCGTCACGCTCGGCACCGTCTGCCGCAGCCCGGTGACGTCCGACACGATCGTGGGCCACAGCCGTCCGAGCAGCCCGCCGCCGGCCCCGACGAGTTCGCAGACCTCGACCCCGGCGTCGCGCAGCGCCTCGAGGTGGTGCCGTACCGCGTACGCCGTCGCCTCGAGCGTCGCCCGGTAGATGTCCCCGCGCGTGTGCCGGACCGTCAGTCCCGCGAGCACTCCGCGGGCGTCGGGGTCGGCGATCGGCGTCCGCTCCCCCGCGAAGTACGGCAGCATCAGCAGCCCGTTCGCCCCGATGCCGGAGCACCGCGCTTCCTCGAGCATGGTCGACCACTCGCCGTCGACCAGCCGTCGCAGCCAGTCCGTGATCGCCCCGGAGGTCGCCATCCCCCCGGACACGCTCGGCTGGCCCGGGTGCGTGCCGACGGTCGTCCACATCCCCGGCACCGCCGTGGGTTCGGCCGTCGGCACGATCATGAACATCGTGGTGCCGTACTGCAGGAACATCCGGCCCGGCACGGACTCACCGACGCTCACGCCCTCCGCCCAGGCGTCGATGGTCCCGGCCGTCACGGGGATGCCGGCCGGGAGGCCCGTGGCAGCGGCCGCCTCGGGCGTCACGACGCCCGCCTGGTCGCCCGACCACAGCAGGCGCGGCATCTCGAGACCGGGTGCCAGCCGGTCGCACCACTCCGGGATCCACCGGTTCGCGTGCACGTCGTAGAGGGGTGTCGTCTGACTGGCCGAGTGGTGGTCGAGGACGTACTCGCCCGTCAACCGCTCGACCACGCGGGACGACGGCATCGTGAACCGGGCGGCCCGCGCCCAGACGTCGGCTTCGTGCCGGGCGAGCCAGGCGAGCTTCACGCCGGCGGCCTGGGTGCTCAGGGCGGACCCGCAGCGGGCCCGGATCGCGCCCTCGCCGCCGAGCTCGGCCGTGACGTCGTCGAGCAGCTCCGCCGTGCGGGTGTCGATGCCGTACAGGATCGCCGGACCGAGCGGCGCACCGTCGACGTCGGTCAGCAGCGCGCACGGTCCGATGCCGCTCACGCCGACCGCCTGCACCTCGACGTCGGGCACGCGGTCGAGCAGGGAGCGGGTGAGGGTGGTGAACTCCTCCCACCAGACGTCGGAGTCCATCTCGACCAGGCCCTGCTCGGGGCGGTCGACCTCGTGGCGACGGCTCACCTCGGCGAGCACGGTGCCGTCGAACCGGGCCAGCAACGCCTTCGTGCTCGACGTCCCGATGTCCAGACCGAGCACCGCTCGCATGCCGCCTCCTTCGCCGCCACACGACCGCCGCCGGTCGCGCCACGAGTCTACGAGCGACGCCCAGCTGCCTGTCGGGGGCCGGACGTACGGTACCGACGACTCCAATGCTCCACGAGGGGAACCCGATGAAGAAGTCAGCCTGGCTGCCAGCCGTCATCGCACCGGTCGTCGTCGCCGGCGCCGTTGCCGCCCCGATGATCGCGAACGCCGCGAACGACCCGATCGCGGGGACGAACCCCAGCGCGGCGGCCGTCATCGCCAGCATCGCGAAGTCGTCGGACGCCCAGTACTCGGGCAAGCTCTCGCAGACGAGCGCACTCGGGCTCCCCGAACTGCCCACCGGGTCCGGCGGCTCCTCGCTCGAGGGCGACGCCTCCGACGTGCTCGGGCTGCTCACCGCGTCGCACACCGCCCGTGTCTACGTCGACGGCCCCGACAAGCAGCGCGTCCAGCTGACGCAGCAGCTCGCCGAGCAGGACGTCGTCCGCAACGGCTCGGACGTCTGGACCTGGGACTCGAAGGAGCGCACGGCCATGCACGTGACCCTGCCGAGCGACACCGCGATGGACCCGCAGGGCGGCACGACGACCCCGGCCGACATCGCGAAGCAGGCCATCGACGCGATCACCCCGACCACCACCGTGTCGAAGCCGACCGAGGTCAGCGTCGCCGGACACGATGCCTGGCAGATCACCCTGACGCCGAAGTCGTCCGACACCCTCGTCGGAGCCGTCCGGCTGGCCGTCGACCAGCAGACCGGACTCCCGCTCCGCGCGAGCGTCCAGGCCGCCGGCGCGGACGACCCCGCGGTGCAGGTCGGGTTCACGAGCCTCGACTACGGCGCCCCGGCGGCCCGGCTCTTCGACTTCACCCCGCCGTCGAACGCCAAGGTCACCGAGAAGGACCTGTCCGACGCCGGATCCCACGCGAAGGGCGAGCACGGCGACCACCGTGGCACCCCGAGCGGTGACGAGCCGACCGTCACGGGCACGGGCTGGAGCACCATCGCCGAGCTCCCCGCCGGCACGGTCGACCGGTCCGGGCTCGAGGGCGAGGCCTCCGGCCTGCTCGACCAGCTGACGAAGCCCGTCGACGGCGGCCGTGCCGTGCAGACGTCGCTCGTCTCGGTCTACCTGACCGACGACGGCCGCGTGCTCGCGGGTGCCGTGCCGGTCGCCTCCCTGGTCGACGCCGCGAAGTGAGCGCGGACGACCACCAGGTGAGCACGGCCGGGCCGGCACCCGACCTGGCGATCCGCACCACGGGCCTCCAGAAGGTGTTCCGCAAGCAGCGTGCGGTCGACGGGATCGACCTGGCGGTGCCGCGCGGCGCGGTGTTCGGGTTCCTCGGGCCGAACGGTTCCGGCAAGACCACCACGATCCGGATGCTGCTCGGGCTCTCGAGCGCGAGCGGCGGCACCATCGAGCTGCTCGGCGAACCGATGCCGAAGGCGCTGCACGACGTCCTGCCCCGCGTCGGTGCACTCGTCGAGGGGCCGGCCTTCTACCCGTACCTGTCCGGCCGGGCGAACCTGCAGCGCTTCGACGCCGCCGACCCCACGTCGGACCCGCGCACCCGCAAGGCCCGCGTGGCCGGTGCCCTCGACCGCGTCGGGCTGACCCACGCGGCCGACAAGAAGGCGCACGCGTACTCCCTCGGCATGAAGCAGCGACTCGGTCTCGCGAACGCCCTGCTGTCCCCGCGCGACCTGCTGGTGCTCGACGAGCCGACGAACGGCCTCGACCCGCAGGGCACCCGCGAGGTCCGCAACCTCATCCGCTCCCTGGCCGACGACGGCACCACGGTGTTCGTGTCGAGCCACCTGCTGGCCGAGATCGAACAGGTCTGCACGCACGCAGCGGTCATGCGGACGGGCAAGATCGTCGCGCAGGGGCCCCTCGACGAGCTGCGCGCAGCCGGGGCCCGCACCGTGACCGTGCGGACGCCCGACGTCGGGCAGGCCGGTGCCGTCCTCACCCGACTCGGGCTCACCCCGCGGCACGACGGCGGGGCCGACGTGCTGGTGGCCGACCTGCCGAACGCGCTGCTGCCCGAGACGATCACCGCGGAGCTCGTGCGCGCCGACGTCCGGGTGCGCGGTCTGACGGTGGGCGGCGGCACCCTCGAGGACCTGTTCGTCGCACTCACCGGAGAGGGATTCGATGTCGCAGCCTGACGCGGCCGTGCGCGACCTGCCCGTCCGCCGCCGGCAGCGCCCGTTCGCACTGCTCGGTTCCGAACTCGCGCTGGTGTTCCGGCGTCGCCGCACCTGGGCGATGCTCGGGGCGCTCGCGCTCGTGCCGATCCTGATCGCGGTCGCCGTGAAGCTCACGACCGACGGCGACGACGGCGGGCCGGCGTTCCTCGGCGACATCACCAACAACGGCCTGTTCGTCGCGTTCACCGCACTGACCGTGTCGATCCCGCTGTTCCTGCCGCTGACCGTCGGCGTGGTCGCCGGGGACACCGTCGCAGGCGAGGCCAGCCACGGCACGATCCGCTACCTGCTCGTCGCACCGACGGGCCGCGTGCGGTTCATCCTCGTGAAGTTCGCCGGTGCCGTCGCGTTCTGCCTGGCCGCGACGCTGCTGGTGGTGCTGGTCGGTGCGGCGATCGGCGCTCTGCTGTTCCCGATCGGCCCCGTCACGCTGCTGTCCGGCACCCAGGTCGGCGGCTGGTCGTACGCCGGCCGCGCCCTGCTGCTCGCGCTGTACGTCGCGATGTCGATGCTCGGGCTCGTGGCGATCGGCATGTTCACGTCGACGCTGACGAACGTGCCGGTCGGCGCGATGGCCGCGACGGTCGTGCTCGCCGGGGCGTCGCAGGTGCTCGACCAGCTCCCCCAGCTCGACTGGCTGCACCCGTTCCTGTTCTCGCACCAGTGGCTCGGGTTCGGCGACCTGCTGCGCGACCCGATCTCGTTCGACTCGTTCGGGTCGAACGCGGTGCTGCAGCTCGGGTACGTCGTGGTGTTCGGGGCGCTGGCGTACAGCCGGTTCGCCTCCAAGGACATCCTGAGCTGACGCGGCAGGGGCCCGGCACGACGGTGTCGGGCCCCTGCGACGGGCAGCTCGCTCCGCTGTTCAGCTCGCCGGCGAGGCCGATCCGCCGGCCATCGTCTCCGTGTCGGTCCCCCGCGCATCGGCGTACCGGTCGCGGAGGTCACGGGCCTTCTCGGAGCGGTACCAGTCGAGCCGCGCCCCGGTCTCCACCGTCTGCATCCCGATCACGACCTTGCCGCGGGACTTCATCTCGGCCAGGTCCTCGTACGCCTCGACGATGTACTCGAACGGGTAGAAGCCCGAGATCAGCACCTGCACGCGACGGTCCTGCACGGCCTTCGCCAGCAGGGTGAGCAGCTCGCGCGTCTCCTCGTCCTCGGCGGGTGCACGGAGGAACCGGACCTCGATGTCCCGGCGCTCCTCCGACGACACGAAGCGCTCCTGGCCGACGCCGAGCCGTTCGGCCAGCAGCTCGGCGTTGCTCTCGCCGTGGTTGTCGATGAACGCGGTGATCGGCCGACCGTCGGCGATGTCGCGGATGCGGTCTTCCTCACCCTCACCGTAGGCGACGGGCAGCGTGCCGATCTGCCGCAGGTAATCGTGGTTGCGGGGGCTGCCGAGGGCGATCACGGTCGCGCCGGCGTCGTGCGCCAGCTGGCACTCGATGTGTCCGACGCCACCGGCTGCGGCCGAGATCACGACGGTGTCCTGCGGTCCGAGCCGGAGCGACCGGACGACCGACACCGCGGTGCAGCCCGCCAGGTACAGGCCGCCGGCGACCTCCCACCCGACGTGCTCCGGCTTCTTGATGACGGCGCCGCGCGGCACCGCGATCCACGTGGCGTGGGCGCCGCCGGTCGGCGCGTGCCCCATCACCTCGTCGCCGATGCGGAGGTCCTTCACGCCGTCGCCCCGCGCGCGCACGATGCCGGCGAAGTCGACGCCCTGGTGGGCGGGGAACTCGAGGTCGACGTGGTCGCGGAGCTTCCCCTCGCGCAGGAACCGCTCGATGTGGTTCAGGCCCGCGGCAACGATCTCGACGACGATCTCGCCCGGTCCGGCCTCGGGCTTCTGCTGGGGGACGAGCTCGACGACGTCGAAGTCGCCGTACCGGTCGTACTGCACTGCACTGCCGACTCGCATGGGTGCTCCTTCGCTCCAGGTGTGCGTCCGTGCTACTCGGTGTTCCCGCACGCAACCCGAGGACGTGGGGTACCGCGGCTGTGGACGTGACCAGACGACGGACTGGAGGTCCGTGGCGGCGCCGCCACGTGCCTCCCGTCCGCCGTCACGCGCGTCCACCGCGCGTGGGGACCGGGCTCAGTGCTTGCCGGCGGCCGCGATGACGGCGCGGACCGTCTCGGGGTCGAGGCGGAACGCCCGCGGGTCAGCGTCGCCCCGTGGCACGCGGACCGGTGTCGACCAGACGGAGCCGTCCGCGGCGACGTCGACGACGAGTGCGCCGCTGTCGACGACGGCCGATTCCTCGTCGTACGGGCCGACGACGTCGGTGTCGTTCGCGACGCCGGGCGCGACGAGGACCGGGACGCCTGCGAGTGACCCGGCGAAGTGGTGGTGGTAGTGGCCGGCGAGGACGACCCGCACGTCGGAACCGCGGATGACGTCGGCGAGCGCCTCGGGGTTCTGCAGGCGGAGGGCCTCGTGCAGCTCGGTCGGGGCGGGCAGCGGCGGGTGGTGCAGGACGACGACTGTGCCGTGCGGGGCGTCGTCCGGGCCGCTGTGGGCGTCTTCGGCGAGGGCCGTGCGCAGGTGCTCGAGCGCCGTGTCGCTGAGCTCGCCGTACCCGGCACCCGGGACGCTCGTGTCGACGGTCACGATCCGGCGCCCGGCGACGACCGACTGCCCGGAGACGGGCACCGTCGGCGGCAGGTACTCCAGCGTGTGCATCAGCGCGGTGCCGCCCTGGCCCAGGACGTGCCCGTTCGCCAGGACCTGCCGGAAGCCCTCGCGCAGGTCGTGGTTGCCGGGGACCACGACGACGGCCGCGCCGTGCCGCTCCGCCCAGACGCCGACGCGGTCGCGCACGGTCGCGTAGGACTCCGGGCTGCCGTCCTCGGAGACGTCGCCCGAGACCACCACCAGCCCGATGCCGGGCACCGCGTCGACGTGGGCGAGCAGCAGTTCGAGCGCGGCCGTGGTGTCGACCGCGCCCTGGTGCAGGGACCCGTCGCCGGTCAGGTGGGTGTCGGAGAGGTGGAGGATGCGGAGGGTCCCGGCTGCTGGCGGCTGCATGCGTCCACGGTAGCCACGGCCCCCGTCAGTCCGGTGCGGCGGCCAGCTGGTCCTCCAGGTTGAACACCTCGGGCAGCACCCGCGCCGTCTGGTCGGCGCGCCCGGTGGCGCCGGCGAAGAGGTCCTGCATGTGCGCCTCCCACGCCGTGGCCACCTCGGACGCGGCGAGCGCGGCGTCCGCATCGGCCACCGAGTCCGTCTCGTAGTACCCGATGAGCAGCCCGTCGTCGTCGAGGAACAGCGAGTAGTTCCGCCGCCCCGCCGCCGCGATCGCCCGGAGCATCGCCGGCCACACGGCGGCGTGCCGCTCGCGGTAGGCCTCGAGCAGCTCGACCTGCACCTGCAGCCGGAAGCAGACGCGGGTCACCGGCCGGCCTGTTCGCGGCGACGCTGCTCGGCGTCGTGAACGGTGCGCTCGTCGGCGGTGCGGACCGTCCCCGTGACCGTGGTGACGGTGCCGTAGCGCTCGGCCTCGATCGCCTCGAGGGTCTTGCCCTGCGTCCGCGGTGCCCAGATCGTGCCGACCAGGAACGACAGCGCGAGGAGGCCCAGGATCAGGCCGCCGAGGGCCCGCAGCCCGATGTCCGACAGCAGCAGCGGGAACCAGATGCTCAGCAGGCCGACCATGACGCGGGCGGCCAGGAACAGCACGCCCTGGGCGCTGGCGCGGTACCGGGTGGCGAAGAGCTCGCTCGTCCAGAGGCCGTAGAACGCCTGCGCGCCGATGCCCGACGAGATGCCCCACGCCACGGCGAAGAACAGCAGGGTGCCGAGGTTGGCGGGCGCGTAGATGAGGACGGCCCACGCGATGATCGCCAGCACGGCCCCGGCGGCGTAGAGCGCGCGGCGGCTGACCCGGTCGGCGTACCGCATGAAGCCGAAGTACGTCGCGGCGACGGTGCAGCCCCAGACCAGGATCTGCAGTCCGTACTGCTCGGTGACGCTCGTGACCCCGGTCGCCGCGTACACCCGCGGCTGGAAGATGCCGGCCTGCCCGGCGACGGTGTTCCAGAGCGCGTAGACGCCGAACAGGAACAGCATCGCGGTCAGGTTCTTCCGGCGGCTGAACAGCTGCGTGATCCCGTGGAAGAAGTTCGCCGTGCCGGTGGCCGCGCGCTCGTCCTTCCAGATCGCCGACTCGGGCAGCCCGCGGCGGAGCCACCACACGATCGCGGCGACGACGAACAGGTGGGCGAAGATGAGCCGGCTGCCGAGCAGACCGAGCGGGGCAGCGGCGATCGCCAGGGCGAACCCGACCATCGGCCCGATCGACCACGCGAGCTGTGCCGTGCCGACGTGGGCCGCGCGCTTGTCCGCGGGGGCTTGCTCGGCGATGTAGGTCCAGCTCGCCGGCACACCCGCACCGACGGCGATGCCGGTCAGGATGAAGCCGACCAGGAGCATGCCGTAGCTGCCGGCGAACACCGCGAGCAGGATGCCGAGCATGTAGAGGAGCAGGTCGTACGTGTAGATGAACTTGCGGCCGTACCGATCGCACAGCGGTCCGCCGACGATCGCGCCGAGGGCGGCACCGAAGGCGTTCGCCGACAGGCTCGCGAGCAGGCCGACCTCGAGGTCGCCGATCCGGAACTCCGCCTGCCACAGGCTCAGGCTCGTGGCGATCGCGATGATCGACCCCGACTCGATGTAGTTCGACATGGCCACCGAGACGGTGGCCTTCCAGCCCGTGGTGTTCCGGGCTCCGATGCGGACCGCCATTGGTCCTCCGTTCGCGTGTTCGTCGGTGAATCGTTTCAACGGGACGACGAGGACGATAGCGCTCCGGTGTGCGCGCTGGCAAGAGCGGATTCGCCGGGCTGCGCCTCGCACCGTGCGCGGGAAGTCGACGCGACCACCCCACGGACAGGAGGCCCGGCACCGGCCCGCCCCGCGCCTCCCGTCCGCGTTTTCCACAGATCACGGCGCGGGCCGACCGCGCGGACCGCGCCGATGCCAGGATGGCCACATGGCGGTCAGTGTGCGAGAGGTGGCAGCGCTCGCGGGCGTGTCCCTCGGCACGGTGTCGAACGTGCTGAACCGCCCCGACAAGGTCGCTCCCGGGACGGTGGAACGCGTGCAGTCGGCGATCGCGACGCTCGGGTTCGTCCGCAACGACTCCGCACGGCAGCTCCGGGCCGGACGCAGCTCCACCGTCGGCCTCATCGTGCTCGACGGGGGCAACCCGTTCTTCACCGACGTCGCCCGGGGCGCCGAGGACGCCGCGATGGACAACGGCCTCGCGGTCCTGATCGGCAACTCCGACGAGTCGACCGACCGCGAACGCACCTACGTCGACCTGTTCGAGGAACGCCGTGTCGCCGGACTCCTGATCTCCCCCGCCGGCGACGACCTGTCCCGGCTCGCGCGGCTGCGTGACCAGGGCACTGCCGTGGTGCTGGTGGACCGTCGCGCCGACGACGAGCACTTCGCCTCGGTCTCCGTCGACGACGTCGCCGGTGGCCGCATCGCGGTCGAGCACCTCGCGGCGATCGGCCGCACCCACATCGCCTTCGTCGGCGGGCCGTTCGGCATCCGCCAGGTCGCCGACCGGCACGCCGGCGCACTCGCCGCCGCCCGGGCCGCGGGCATCCGGCTCGAAGCCCTGCCGACCACCTCGCTGTCCGTGCTCGAAGGGCGCCGCATCGGCGAAGCGATCCAGGCACGGCCGGCCGCCGAACGCGTGGATGCCGTCTTCGCCGCCAACGACCTGCTCGCCGTCGGGCTCGAACAGGCCTTCATCATGCGCGGCACCATCGCGGTGCCCGAGCAGATCGCCATCGTCGGCTACGACGACATCGCGTTCGCCGAGTCCGCCGTGGTCCCGCTGACGTCGGTGCGGCAGCCGGCGCAGGACCTCGGTCGTCGCGCGATCGAACTCCTGACGAAGCAGGTCGAGCAGGGGCAGGACATCGACCTCGAGCACGTGGAGTTCACACCGGAGCTCGTGGTGCGGCAGTCCTCCGTCGCCGACGCCTAGGGCCCGGTCCGGACACGGCTCCCCCGCCGCCTACGATCGGAGCATGGTGCATGTCCCCCGGCGCGACGGTCCGCCGAGCGTGCACCACGTCGCAGCCCGGGCCGGCGTCTCGCTGGCCACGGTCTCGAACGTCCTGAACCACCCCGAGCGCGTCGCCGACGCCACCGCCGCACGCGTGCGGGACGCGATCGACGCACTCGGGTACACGCCGAACCGCAACGCCCGGGCCCTGGTGTCCGGCAGCACGCGCGCGATCGGCCTGGTCGTGATGTCGCTGCGGAACTCCCTGTTCAGCGACATGGTCAACGGCGCGCAGCTGGCCGCGCGGGAACGCGGCTTCACCCTGCTGATCGCCAGCAGCGAGGACGACCTCCAGGCGCAGGGCGAACACCTCGCCTACCTCGAGAGCGCCCGGGTGTCGGGGATCCTGCTCGCCTCGATGACGGAGTCCCGTGACCAGGTCGAGGTCGCGCGGCGCCACGGCCGACCCGTCGTGTACGTCAACTACGAGCCGACCGAGCTCGACGCGTGTGCGGTGGTCGTGGACAACGAGCAGGCCGGGTTCCTGGCGACCGAGCACCTGATCGACCGCGGCTGCCGACGCATCGGGTTCGTGAGCGCCCGTCCGGACCTGCAGCCCGTCGACCGCCGACGGGCCGGCGTGCTGCGGGCCGTCGCTGCGCACCCCGGGGTCGTACTCGTCGACGTCGACGCCGGGGACATCGACCCTCCCGGAGGCACCGACGCCGGACTCCGCATCGCCCGGATGCCCGAGGACGAACGCCCCGACGGGGTACTGGGTGTGACCGACCTGCTCGCGATGGCCGTCGTCTCCGAGCTCCGAGCCGCCGGGATCCGCGTCCCCGAGGACATCCCCGTGTCGGGCTGCGACCACAACTCCGTGGCGTGGGGTGGTGCGGTGCCGCTCACCTCGGTGACGATGCACGGCTCGGAGATGGGTGCGGCTGCGGTGGAACTGCTGCTCGAGGAACTCACCGACCCGATGCACGTGCACCGGACCGTCGTGCTCGGCAGCGAGCTGGTGCCGCGAGAGAGCACGCTCGGTCGCGACGGCGCGGCCGCAGCAGCCGCCGCCGCAACCGTCGCGGGCACGACGCCGAGCGACCCGCGGCGTACCGAGGCCTGACCGGCGGCGGACCGACCCGCGAAAGCGACACATCCGCGGGTCGTCGCTGCGTCCGGTCCGCCAGCGCGACAGATCGGCGCGAACGTTCGGCGGCACACTGTCGCTTTCGCGGGCTGCGGGCAGCAGGCAGCAGACTGCGGGCCGGGCCGGCGCGCACGAGGCGACGCGGGTCCGCGGACGCGACCGGGCGCCGGACGGGAGGCGCGGGGCGGGGCCGGCACGGGCCTCCCGGCCGGCGGGCGGCGCGACCACCGCACGGTGCAGCACCGCAGGTCGGTTCGGTGCGAGGTGCCGCACTCCGTGCGAGCCCGCGAGCCCGTCACCGAGTGGGCAACCTCGCACCAGACGAATGGACGAGTGAGCGAGCTGCGGGATCGCGTAACGAAATCGGCACAGCGATTGACACGCTTCAATCCGCGTGGTTCCATCCTGATTGAAACGTTCTAAAACGCAGTAACCGGACCCCGCGACGGCGCGGGATCCGGGTCCGTTTCACCCGGGGTACCCCAGCCCCGGGCCTTACGAGGAGGTAAGGAATGTCAGTTCGTTCCGTGACCAAGCGCGCGATCGCCATCGGCGGCGCAACGGTCCTGATCGGCGGGCTCGCAGCGTGCTCGTCCGGCGGCTCCGCCGACGAAGGCGGCGGCAAGGTCGAGATCACCTACCAGGCCGACAACGCCCCGGCCACCGCGGCCACCGCGAAGCCGCTCATCGAGGCCTTCGAGAAGGCCAACCCCGACATCACCGTCAAGTTCGACACCCGACCCCAGGGCACCGACGGCGACAACCTGATCAAGACCCGCCTGTCGACCGGCGAGGCCGCCGACGTCTTCAACTACAACTCCGGCTCGCTCATGCAGGCCCTCAACCCGGACAACACCCTGGTGGACCTGTCCGACGAGAAGTGGGCGGGCGACGTCGACCCGCAGTTCACCAAGGTCGTCAGCACCGACAAGGGCATGTACGGCGCCCCGTTCGGCACGAGCTTCGGCGGTGCGGTGCTCTACAACACGAAGGTCTACGACGACCTCGGCCTCAAGGTCCCGACCACGTGGGACGAGTTCATCAGCAACAGCGAGAAGATCAAGGACGCGGGCGACGTCGCCCCGATCATCCAGACCTACGGCGACACCTGGACGAGCCAGCTGTTCGTCCTCGGCGACTTCGCGAACATCACCGCACAGGACGAGAAGTGGGCGGACGACTACACCGCCAACAAGGAGTCCTACGCCGACGAACCCGCTCTCGCCGGGTTCCAGCACCTCGCCGAGGGCAAGGACAAGGACCTCTACAACGAGGACTACGCCTCGGCCACGCAGGCGAACGGCCTGAAGATGCTGGCCGACGGCACCGGCGCGCAGTACCCGATGCTCACGAACGCGATCTCCGCGATCCAGCAGGACTCCCCCGACGCCGTCGACGACATCGGCGCGTTCGCCCTGCCTGCCGAGGACGCCGCGGACACGAACCTGACGATCTGGGAGCCGAACGGCCTGTACATCCCGAAGACGACCACCGGTGACGAGCTGGCGGCGGCGAAGAAGTTCGTCGCCTTCGCGAACTCCACCGAGGGCTGCCAGGTGCAGAACGACACCGGCACCCCCGCCGGCCCGTACGTCATCTCGACGTGCTCGCTGCCGGACGACGTGCCCCCGATGATCGACGACCTGCAGAAGTACCTGGACGACGGCAAGGCGAGCCCCGCGCTCGAGTTCCTGTCCCCGATCAAGGGCCCGAACCTCGAGAAGATCTGCGTGCAGGTCGGCTCGGGCATCACCACCGCGAGCAAGGGCGCCGACCAGTACGACGACGACGTCGTCCAGCAGGCACAGCAGCTCGGCATCAAGGGCTGGTGATCGGCGTGACCGCGACCCTCACGACGGCGGTGGCCCCGCCGCAGACACGCAAGGCCGGCCGCCCCGGACCAGCGCGCAAGCGGATGCGCTCGTTCTACCCCGCGTGGTTCTTCATCCCCGCGATCGCGCTGTACGTCGTGTTCTTCGCGGTCCCGACCTTCGCCGGGTTCTACTTCTCGCTCACCCGCTGGACGCTGTTCGACCAGACCTTCATCGGCTTCGACAACTTCGTCCGGTTCTTCCAGGACCCGCAGCTCGTCTCCGGGTTCGTGCACACCTTCCAGTACGGCTTCGTGACGAGCGCGGCGAAGGTGGTCCTCGGACTCGCCCTCGCCCTGCTCCTCACGTCGCCCGTGCTGGGGCGCGGCTACCTGCGGGCGGTCGTGTTCTTCCCGGTGCTCGTGTCGACCATCGGCATCGGCATCACGTTCAAGGCCCTGATGGACCCGTTCCACGGGATCATCAACGGCGTGCTGGGGTCGGTCGGCCTGCCCACCCCCGGGTGGCTGACCGACCCGGCGCTCGCCCTGTGGAGCGTCGCCGCGGTGGACGTCTGGAAGGGCGTCGGCATCGCGACGCTCATCTTCATCGCCGGCATCGTCGCGATCCCGCAGGAGTACTTCGAGGCGGCACGGGTCGACGGCGCGAGCGCGTGGTCGATCTTCCGGAACATCACGTTGCCGCTGTCCCGCCCCGCGATGGGCACGGTCATCATCCTGTCGCTCATCGGCGGCCTGCGGTCGTTCGACCTGATCTGGGCGATGACCGGCGGCGGGCCGGGGTTCACGAGCGACGTGATCGCGAGCGTGATCTACAAGCAGTACCAGGCCGGGTTCTACGGCCTGTCCACCGCCGGCAACGTGGTCCTGTTCGTCGTCGTCACCGCGATCATGGTGCCGATCTCGTGGCTCCTCAACCGCAAGGAGGCAGAGCTGTGACCACGCTCGCCAGCTCCCGCGTCAGCACCCCGACGCGGTCCCGCCACCCCGGCCGCGCCCGCCGGTGGATCATCGGCTCGATCGCCATCGTCGTCAGCTTCGTCGTCTTCCTGGTGCCGTTCGTGTTCGTCCTGCTCCAGGCGGCGAAGAACCCGGCCGAGGCGAACCAGCTCGGCTTCAGCCTGCCGACCGACTGGCAGCTGTGGCAGAACCTGCAGGCGGTGTTCCAGAGCGGCGACGGCGGGATCCTCCGCGCGTTCTGGAACAGCGCCCTGCTCACCGTCGGCAGCGTCACCGTCATGGTCGTGTTCTCGGCGATGGTCGGGTACGTCCTGCAGCGGCGCCCGAGCCGGTGGAACGCCCTGATCAACTTCTTCGTGCTGGCGGGGCTCATCGTGCCGCCGGCGATCGTGCCGACCATCTGGGTGCTGCAGGGGCTCAACCTGTTCAAGACCATGGGCGGGATGATCCTCATCGAGGCGACCTTCGGCCTGTCGTTCTGCATCCTGCTGTTCCGGGCGTTCGTCGCGACGATCCCCAAGGAACTCGACGAGGCCGCCGTGCTCGACGGCGCCGGCCCGATCCGCCTGTTCTTCGGGGTGGTGCTGCCGCTGCTCAAGCCCGTGATCATCACGGTCGTGCTCGTGCAGTCGGTGACGGTGTTCAACGACTTCACCAACCCGCTGTACTTCCTGCCGGGGTCCGAGAACGCGACGGTGCAGCAGACGCTCTACGCGTTCCAGAGCCAGTCGGTCAGCCAGCTGAACCTGCTGTTCACCGACGTGCTGCTCATCACGATCCCGCCGCTGATCCTCTACGTCTTCTTCAACCGTCAGATCGTCGCCGGCATGACCAGCGGCGCCGTCAAGGGCTGACCGCCCACCCCGGCCTGGAGGCGCGACCCGCCTCCGCCACACCGCCCACCCGGGCGGACGGCCGGGCCCACGACCCCCGCACCGGTCGACGACGACCGGTCGCGTGAAAGGACCACCACATGACCACCTGGACCGCACCGTTCATCGCGGCCGACACCGACCTCGGCAGCGCCCCGATCCTGCGTCGGGAGTTCACCCTCGACGACGGCCACGGCGCCGTCACCGCCGCCACCCTCGACGTCAGCGCCCTCGGCGTCGTCGAGGCCTGGCTCGGCGGGCAGCGCGTCTCCGACCACCTGCTCGAACCGGGGTGGACGAGCTACGAGTGGCGCATCCGCGTCGTCTCGCACGACGTCACCGAGCACCTGACCGACACGGTCCCCGGGCAGCCGGCGGTCCTCGCGCTCGTCGTCGGGAACGGCTGGGCAGCCGGACGCCTGGCCTGGGGCGGCGGCGGCGGCTGGTACACCGGCGAGCGCGCCGGGTTCGCCGAACTCCGGATCACCTTCGCCGACGGGCACGAGCAGCACGTCACGACCGACACCGACTGGCAGGCGCTGTCGAGTGCCATCACCGCCGACCAGCTCTACGACGGGCAGGACATCGACGCCCGACTCCGCGACGGCTCGTTCCTGACGCCCGGCGAGGTCACCGTGCCCAGCGTCGACGGGCACCGGGGGCGGACGAGCACGGTGCACACGGTCGACATCGGCGAGCGCGAACTCGTCGCCGACACGGTGCCGCCGGTCCGCCCGCTGGCCGAGATCGCCCCGGTGGCGATCTGGACGAGCCCGTCGGGAGCGACCCTGCTCGACTTCGGCGTGAACCTGGTCGGGTGGCTCCGCATCACCGCGACCGGCCCGGCCGGCACCGTGCTCACCCTGCAGCACGCCGAGGTGCTCGAGCACGACGAGCTCGGCACCCGCCCCCTGCGCACCGCGAAGGCGACGGACCACTTCACCCTGCGCGGTGACGACGAGCCCGAGACGTTCGAGCCCCGGTTCACGTTCCACGGGTTCCGGTACGCGCAGGTCGACGGCTGGCCGGGCACGCACGACGAGCTCCGCGCAGCGGTCACCGCCGTGCAGGTCGGGTCGGACCTCACCCGCACCGGCACGTTCGCGTCGAGCCACGAGCTGCTGAACACCTTCCACGACAACGTCGTCCGGGGCATGCAGGGCAACTTCCTGAGCGTGCCGACGGACTGCCCGCAGCGCGACGAGCGACTCGGCTGGACGGGCGACATCGCCGCGTTCGCCCCGACGGCCTCGTACCTGTTCGACACCCGGACGTTCCTGGCCGACTGGCTGCGCGACGTCTGGCTCGAGCAGCAGCACGCCGACGGGGTCATCCCGTTCGTGGTGCCGGACGTGCTGAAGTACTCCCCCGCCGAGGACTTCGGCACGCCCGACGCGACCGCCGTCTGGTCGGACGCCGGCGTCTGGGTGCCGTGGACCCTGTACCAGGCGTACGGCGACACCGCGGTGCTCGAGGAGCAGTTCGACTCGATGGCCGCACACCTGCGCCGGGTCCGTGACCACCTGTCCCCGGAGGACCTGTGGGACACGGTGTTCCAGTTCGGCGACTGGCTCGACCCGGACGCCCCGCCCGAGGCCCCGGCCGACGCGAAGGCCGACAAGGGCGTCGTCGCGACGATCTGCGCCTACCGGTCCGCGACGATCGTGGCGGACGCGGCGGAGCTCTTGGGCGGCCACGAGGCGGAAGCAGCGGAGTTCCGGGAACTCGCCACGCGCCTCCAGGCCGGGTTCCGCACCCACTACCTGCGGGACGACGGGCGGATCCTGTCGGACGCGACCACGGTGTACACACTGGCGATCGTGTTCGGGATCCTGTCCGAGCAGGAGCAGGCCGTGGCCGGCGACCGTCTCGCCGAGCTGGTCGAGGCGTCCGGGTACCGGATCTCGACGGGCTTCGCCGGGACCCCGTTCATCACCGACGCGCTGACGCAGACGGGCCACCTGGAGGACGCCTACCGGCTGCTGCTGCAGACGGAGTGCCCGTCGTGGCTGTACCCGGTGACGATGGGCGCGACGACGGTGTGGGAGCGGTGGGACTCGATGCTGCCGGACGGCACGATCAACCCGGGTGAGATGACCTCGTTCAACCACTACGCACTCGGTGCCGTGGCGGACTGGATGCACCGGGTGGTGGGTGGTCTGTCGCCGCTGTCGCCGGGGTACGAGTCGGTGCTCATCGCCCCGCAGCCGGGCGGTGGGCTGACGTGGGCGGAGACCTCGCTCGACACCGTGCACGGGCACGTCGCGGTGCGGTGGGAGCTCGTCGACGGGGAGTTGCGCGTCCGGGCGACCGTGCCCGAGGGTGTGACCGCCGTGGTGCGCCTGCCGGGTGCTGCGGAGCAGCGGCTCGGCGGCGGAACGCACGACCTGCGCGCGCCCGCCGCCGTCCCCGCCGCGTAGGGCCCTGGTCCGCAAAACACCGGTGTTCGCGCGTCGAACCCCCGAACGCGCGTGTTCACCACGTGAACACCGGTGTTTTGCGGCACCACCCGCGCACCACGGTTGCGGCAGACCGCCGCGCGCCGTACTGTATGAAACGATTCAATCGCACACGAGGAAGTGACACGATGACATCGACCCCGAGCTTCGCCGGCATCGCCGACCAGCTGGCACGACAGCAGATCGAGCTACCCAGCTGGGCCTTCGGCAACTCCGGCACCCGCTTCAAGGTGTTCAGCACGCCGGGCACCCCGCGCGACCCCTACGAGAAGATCGCCGACGCCGCCCAGGTGCAGGAGTACACCGGCCTGGCCCCCACCGTCGCACTGCACATCCCGTGGGACCTGGTGGACGACTTCGCCGACCTCAAGCGTCACGCCGAGGAGCACGGGGTGTCACTCGGCACCGTCAACTCGAACACGTTCCAGGACGACGACTTCAAGTTCGGCGCCCTGACCCACGTCGACGAGACGATCCGACAGAAGGCGATCGACCACCACCTGCGCTGCATCGACGTGATGGACGCCACCGGCAGCCGCGACCTGAAGATCTGGCTCGCCGAAGGGTCGAACTACCCGGGGCAGGAGGACATGCGCTCCCGCCAGGACCGTCTGCACGAGTCGCTCAGCACGATCTACGACCGCCTCGGCGCCGACCAGCGGCTCGTGCTCGAGTACAAGTTCTTCGAGCCGTCGTTCTACCACACGGACGTTCCTGACTGGGGCACCAGCTACGTGCAGACGGCGGCGCTCGGGCCGAAGGCGATGGTCTGCCTCGACACCGGGCACCACGCCCCCGGCACGAACATCGAGTTCATCGTGATGCAGCTCCTGCGCCTCGGCAAGCTCGGTTCCTTCGACTTCAACTCGCGCTTCTACGCCGACGACGACCTGATCGTGGGGGCAGCGGACCCGTTCCAGCTGTTCCGGATCCTGGTCGAGGTCATCCGCGGCGGCGGGTACGACAACCCCGACGTGGCGTTCATGCTCGACCAGTGCCACAACATCGAGGACAAGATCCCCGGCCAGATCCGCTCGGTGCTCAACGTGCAGGAGATGACGGCCCGCGCGCTGCTCCTGGACCGCGTCGCACTGACCGCGGCGCAGGAGGCACACGACGTCCTCGGCGCAAACGAGGTCTTCATGGACGCATACCAGACCGACGTCCGGAAGGACCTGGCCGAGTGGCGCGAGTCCCGCGGACTGCCGGCGAACCCGATGCGCGCGTACCTGGATTCGGGCTACCAGCAGTCAATCGCCGAGGACCGCGTCGGCGGCGTCCAGGCCGGCTGGGGCGCGTAGGAACATGACGAACACAGTGGAGGCACGGGTGGACCCCGCAATGCACGGCACCGACGCAGACACCACGATCCGGGCGCTGGTCGCGCGCTCGAACGCGCTCGGCTCGGATCCGCGGATCACGAACTACGCGGGCGGGAACACCTCCGCCAAGGGCACCGACACCGACCCCGTCACGGGCGAACCGGTCGAGCTGCTCTGGGTGAAGGGCTCCGGGGGCGACCTCGGCACCCTCACTCCGGCGGGCCTCGCGGTCCTGCGCGTCGATCGCGTCCGTGCCCTCCAGGACGTCTACCCCGGGGTCGAGCGCGAGGACGAGATGGTCGCCGCGTTCGACTACACGCTGCACGGCAAGGGCGGTGCTGCGCCGTCGATCGACACCGCGATGCACGCCCTCGTCGACGCCGCCCACGTCGACCACCTGCACCCCGACGCCGGCATCGCGATCGCCACGGCGGCGGACGGTCCGGCCCTGACCGAGCGGATCTTCGGCGACCGGGTCGTCTGGGTGCCGTGGCGCCGGCCCGGGTTCCAGCTCGGGCTCGACATCGCAGGCGTCAAGCGTGACCATCCGCAGGCGATCGGCACGATCCTGGGCGGCCACGGGATCACCGCGTGGGGAGACACGAGCGACGAGGCCGAGGCGAACTCCCGCTGGATCATCGACACCGCCGAGCAGTACCTCGCGGAGCACGGCACGGCGGACCCGTTCGGCGGCCTCCGAGCGGGGTTCGAAGCACTGCCGACCGACGAACGTCGCGCACGCGCCGCCGCCCTCGCCCCGACGATCCGCGGCATCGCCGGGCACGACAAGCCGGTCGTCGGGCACTTCACCGACAGCGACGTCGTGCTCGAGTTCCTGGCGAGCGAGCGCGCCGAAGCACTCGCGGCCCTCGGCACGAGCTGCCCGGACCACTTCCTGCGCACCAAGGTCAAGCCGCTCATCCTCGACCTGCCCGCAACGGCCTCCGTCGAGGAGCAGACCGCACGCCTGCACCAACTGCACGAGCAGTACCGCGCGGACTACCAGGCCTACTACGACCGGCACGCGATGCCGGACTCCCCCGCGATCCGCGGCGCCGACCCGCTCATCGTGCTGGTGCCCGGTGTCGGGATGTTCTCGTACGGCAAGGACGCCCAGACCGCCCGGGTCGCCGGTGAGTTCTACGTCAACGCCATCAACGTGATGCGCGGTGCCGAGTCCGTCAGCACCTACGCCCCCATCGACGAGGCCGAGAAGTTCCGGATCGAGTACTGGGCCCTCGAAGAGGCGAAGCTGCAGCGGATGCCCGCACCCAGGAAGCTCGCGACGCGTATCGCCCTCGTCACCGGGGCGGCGTCGGGCATCGGCAAGGCGATCGCGAAGCGCCTGGCGGCCGAGGGCGCCGCCGTCGTCATCGCCGACCTCGACCTGGCGAAGGCACAGGAGACCGCCGCCGAGATCGGCAACAGCGACCGCGCGATCGGCGTCGCCGCGAACGTGACGGACGCCGCCGCGATCGACCAGGCGATCCAGCAGACGCTGCTGCACTTCGGCGGCCTCGACCTCGTCGTGAACAACGCGGGTCTTTCGCTGTCCAAGAGCCTGCTCGAGACCACCGAGCAGGACTGGGACCTGCAGCACGACGTGATGGCGAAGGGTTCGTTCCTGGTGTCGAAGGCCGCGGCGAAGGTGCTCATCGAGCAGGGCCTGGGCGGCGACATCGTCTACATCTCGTCGAAGAACTCGGTGTTCGCCGGGCCGAACAACATCGCGTACTCCGCCACGAAGGCCGACCAGGCCCACCAGGTGCGGCTGCTCGCGGCCGAGCTCGGGGAGCACGGCGTCCGCGTCAACGGCATCAACCCCGACGGCGTCGTGCGCGGCTCCGGCATCTTCGCGAGCGGCTGGGGCGCCAACCGCGCCAAGACGTACGGCATCGAGGAGCAGGACCTCGGCAAGTTCTACGCGCAGCGCACGATCCTGAAGCGCGAGGTCGTGCCCGAGAACGTCGCGAACGCCGTCTACGCCATCTGCACCGACGACTTCTCGCACACCACCGGCCTGCACGTGCCCGTCGACGCCGGCGTCGCCGCGGCCTTCCTGCGGTAGCGACGACCGACGACCAACGAGCGACGACCAACGAACCGAGCAGGAGCACGGCATGCACACCAGCGGCAGCGTCGCCGCGGTCGACCTCGGGGCGACCAGCGGCCGGGTGATCGTCGGCCACGTCGACCAGGACGGGGTCAGGATGGACCACGTCGCACGGTTCCCGAACGGCCCCGTCACCCTGCACGAGGGCGACGCCGACACCGGCCGCGACACCCTGCACTGGGACGTCGTCGAGCTGTACCGACAGGTGACCGAGGGGCTGCGGCGTGCGTTCGCCGAGCACCCCGCGATCGCCAGCATCGGCATCGACTCGTGGGCGGTCGACTACGGCCTGCTCCGCGACGGCCGACTGCTCGGGCTGCCGTCGCACTACCGCGACGACCGGCACCTGGGCGGTGTCGTCCCCGTGCACGACCGGATGGCCGCCACCGAGCTGTACGCCCGGAACGGCCTGCAGCACCTGCCGTTCAACACCCTGTTCCAGTGGGCTGCCGACCCGTCGCTGCAGCTCGCGCAGCGTGCGCTGCTCGTCCCCGACCTGCTCGGGTACTGGCTGACGGGGGTCGAGGCGGCCGAGCGCACGAACGCCTCGACGACCGGGGCCCTGAACGCGACCACCCGTGGGTGGGACCCGGCGGTGCGGGCTGCTGCGGGCCTCCCGGCCGGGCTGCTGCCCACGCTGCGCGACCCGGGCGACCGACTCGGCCCCCTGCTGCCGTCCGTCGCCGCGCTTGTCGGCGGGCAGGCCGACGTGACGCTGGTCGGTTCGCACGACACGGCGAGCGCCGTCGTCGCGGTCCCCGCGACGGAGCCGGACTTCGCCTACATCTCGTCGGGCACGTGGTCGCTCGTCGGCGTCGAGCTCGACGCGCCCGTCCTGTCGGACGCGGCACGACGCGCGAACTGCACGAACGAGGGCGGTGTCGACGGCCGCGTCCGGTTCCTGAAGAACGTGTCCGGACTGTGGTTGCTGTCGGAGAGCGTCCGCACCTGGGAGCGCGGTGGCGACCACGTCGACCTGGAGGCCCTGCTCGCCTCCGCCGCGGCCGTCACCGCCCCGGTCCCCGTCTTCGACCCCGCGGACGAGTCGTTCACGGCGCCGGGCGACATGCCGGCGCGGATCGCCGCGTGGTGCGCGGCGCACGGGCTGAGCGCCCCCGCGTCGCGGGCGGAGTTCGTCCGGAGCATCCTCGAGTCCCTCGCGACGGCGTACGCCGAGACCCTGCGCACCATCGCCGACGTGACCGGCAAGACCATCCGGGTCGTGCACGTCGTGGGCGGCGGCTCGCAGAACCGGCTGCTCTGCCAGCTGACCGCGGACCGCACCGGCCTGCCGGTCGTGGCCGGACCGGTCGAGGCCACCGCACTCGGCAACGTGCTGGTGCAAGCGCGCGCCGCTGGACTCGCGGGCCTCGGAGGGGCTTCACTGGAGGCACTCCGCAGCATCGTCGCACGGAGCGTCGAGCCCGTGCGGTACACCCCGTCGGCGTCGTCGCGCGCCGATCCCGATCGATCCCCCGTCAGGAGCCACGCATGACCACGACCGACGACCAGCACCGGATCGACCCCGCAACCGGCGCACCGGCGCCCGCGACCGGGTCCGCGTCCGCCGCTCGCACGCGGGTCAAGCGGCAGCTGCCGACGGTGCGGGACCTCGCGCCGCTCATGCAGTTCAAGAAGCCGTCGCTGCCGGGTCGACGTCAGCGCCTCGAACAGGCCTTGACGATCTGGGACCTGCGGGACATCGCCGCCCGCCGCACCCCGAAGGCCGCGTTCGACTACACCGAGGGCGCGGCCGAGGCGGAGATCTCCCTCGCCCGTGCGCGGCAGGCGTTCGAGGACATCGAGTTCACCCCGGCGATCCTGCGGGACGTGTCGAGGGTGGACACCTCGCGCCAGGTGCTCGGGGCGCCGGTGTCGTACCCGTTCGGCATCGCGCCGACGGGCTTCACGCGGATGATGCAGACCGAGGGCGAGCGGGCCGGCGCCCGGGCCGCCGGACGTGCCGGCATCCCGTTCTCGCTCTCCACGATGGGCACCACCGCGATCGAGGACGTCCGCGACGCCAACCCGCACGGGCGCAACTGGTTCCAGCTGTACATGTGGAAGGACCGCGAGAAGTCGATGGCGCTGGTCTCCCGCGCCCAGCAGGCCGGGTTCGACACCCTGCTCGTCACCGTGGACGTCCCCGTCGCGGGTGCGCGGCTGCGGGACAAGCGGAACGGGTTCTCGATCCCGCCGCAGCTGAGTGCCCGGACCGTGGTGAACGCGATCCCGCGGCCGTGGTGGTGGTTCGACTTCCTGACCACCGAACCGCTGGCGTTCGCGTCGCTCGACCGCTGGTCCGGCACCGTCGGCGAGCTGCTCGACCACATGTTCGACCCGACCGTCACCTACGAGGACCTCGCCTGGATCCGTGACCAGTGGCAGGGCAAGATCGTCGTGAAGGGCGTGCAGTCCCTGGCGGACGCCAAGCGCCTGGCCGACCTGGGCGTCGACGGCATCACGCTGTCGAACCACGGTGGCCGGCAGCTGGACCGCGCCCCGGTGCCCTTCCACCTGCTGCCCTCCGTGGTGAAGGAGGTCGGGAAGGACACCGAGGTGCACCTCGACACGGGCATCATGTCCGGCGCCGACATCGTGGCTGCCGTGGCCCTCGGCGCGACGTTCACGATGGTCGGCCGTGCCTACCTGTACGGGCTGATGGCGGGCGGCGAGGCCGGGGTGGACCGGATGATCCAGATCCTGTCCGAGCAGATCGAGCGGACCATGCGGCTGCTCGGGGTGGCCTCGCTCGACGAGCTCGAGCCGGGGCACGTGACGCAGCTGCAACGGTTGCAGCCGATCCCCCGGGCCTGAGCGGTCGGCTCGCCGCGCGTTGCATCGTGCACGTTCGGGCGTCGGACACCGGGCGTTCGTCGGTCGATTTCCGTGACGCCCCCCGAACGGGTCACAAATGATGCAAGATGTCCGTGGACGTGTCAACGAAACCCTCGGCATCCGGCCGGCTGGTGCGTCCGTCCCTCCCCGCATCCTGCGCCCGAGCATCCACGAGGAGCCCGACATCTCGACCCGAAGCACGTGCACGCCCTCGCGCGGCACGACCCCACGGACCACCCCCACACCCCCGACCACCCGAGGGGGTACCCGATGATCCGCCACCGCGCGATCCTGGCGGTCGCGACCGCCGGCGCCCTGGTCCTCGGCGTCCCCACCGCCGCCTCCGCCCGCACCTGGTGGGGCTGGGACGGCGAGCGCCGCTGGCACAACGCCCCGGTGAACCCCACCCCGACGCCGGCCCCGGACGAGACGGAAGCC
>NZ_QKTB01000022.1:0-58445 GCF_003234405.1 Curtobacterium sp. MCLR17_045 | reverse complement strand
TGTGTATAAGATACAGGCTCGGGGGCGGGCTGCTCCGGTTCGGGTGCCGCTGCGACCGGGAAGGCGTCGGTTGCTTCACCCGCCTGGGTCGAACCCGATCCGTCGGTCGCGGTGACGTACGCGCGCACCTTGACGGACTTGGCGAAGAAGGGTGGCTCCGGAGGAGTCCCACCAGCGTCCCAGCTCGACGTCGTGGGGAAGCCGTTGCCGTCGTCGCTGGCGTACCAGTACGCCGTGAACCGCACCGTGATCCCGCTGCCGCTCGGCCCCGTCACGGCGATCGGCTGGCCCTGTTGAGCAGTCGCCACCGAGAGGTTCGCGTCGAGCGCCGTGGCGTTCCCCGTCCACGAGTCGGCATCGGACGAGCAGAAGCTGCTCCCCGGGCCACCGCAGGCGCGGACGGTCAACGGTGCCGAGACGTTCCGGGCGCCGGACCCTGGCACACCCGTCCAGGTCTGGCCCGGCTGCAGCGTGATCGGCTGCCCGCCGGTCTCGAGCTGGTAGTGGTGTGCGGGCCTCGACGAGGCGGTGACGCTCACGTTCCAGAGGTTCGTGCCGGCGGGGACGACGTCGACCGAGGGCCTGCCGGTGCCGGACGGCCGCTCGTAGGTCACGGCGTCGACGTACTCGACGTTGCAGAAGTAGCCGTTGGTCACGGTCACCGCGTACCGGGTCGAGCCACCGCCGACGCCCGAGTCGCGCGTCGGACTCGAACTACCGAGCGAGTTCGAGGGCGGAGCAGCACAGTCCACGTTGCCGGATCGGAACACGGCGTACCGCAGGCCGGTCCCGCCGGCGGCGTCGCCGGCGCTCCAGCTCACCGTCACCGTCGACCGGCCGGACGAGTCCGCCTGGTCCCCGGCGACCGCCTGGAGGTTCGTCGGCTTGCCCGGTGTCCCGACGGCACTGCCGGTGGCGGACGCGGAGTTCCACTGCACGACGGTGCCGTTGCGGTCGGCGTCGTTGCGAGCGGACACGGTGACCTTGTACTGGGCAGCGCTCTGGGCGCCGGTGAACGACGTGTTCGTGGCGGTGCCGGTGTGCCGCGTGCTCGACAGCCCGGGGCCCTCGATCGTGACGATGTAGTCGTCGACCGCGCTGCCGTTGTTCGGCGCGGACACCTTGCCCCACTTGACGTCGAGCTGGTTCGGTGTCGCCTTGCTCGGCGTGACCGTGATGCCCTTCGGGGGCGCCGGCACGAAGTCCGCACTCATCGGACCCGAGCGGGACGACGGCTTCGAGTCACCGATCGCGTTGGTCGCGACGACCTGGAACCGGTACGACGCCTTCGGGTCGAGTCCGGTCAGCGTGCACACCGTCGCGGTCCCGCAGTTCTTCGAGACGCCGTTGGTCCCGACGACCCGGTAGCCCGTGATGGGCGAGTTGTTGCCCTGCGGGGTCGACCACGTGAGCGTGACCTGACCGCCGTCGTACGAGCCGGTGCGGGTGGGTGCACCCGGAGCGTCCGGGACGTCCTGCACCGAGATGGTGACGTCGCCCCAGACGTACCGGTCAGGGTCGTTCGTCGCGTCCGCCACCTGGTACTGCAGGTGGGCGTCGCCGGGCTTCGCGGTGTCGGCGACCGAGACCTGCAGGCGCGTGCGGTCACCACTCGGTGTGACGGTGACGCCGCTCGGCAGCCCGCCGGAAAGACCCCGGATGTTCACGACTCGCAACCGCTCACCCGGGAACGGGTTGGTCGGCTGGTCGTTCGTGAGCACGTCGATGGTGGTGGTCGCCCCGCGCTTCGTCACCGACCGGTCCGCACCGGGCTGGACCACCGGACGGGTGGAGGCGACGACGCCGACGGTGACGGTGCCGGCGCGACCGGTGTTGGCGTCGTCCGCGACACCGATCCCGATCGACGCGGTGGTGTTCTTCTTCGCGGTGTCGGCGACCGAGATCGTGAGCTGCTGCTTCGCGATCGACGCGGTCGTCCCCGCGGCGGGCCGACCGACGATCGAGTACCGGAGCTCGGGCAGGTCCCTGGGGTACGGGTAGTCGGTCAGCTTCGTCAGGTCGATCTTGCGCGTCTCGCCCGGCTGCATCTCGACCGAGGATCCCGTGAACGCCGGCGGCTGGTTCGACCGGGGCGTGACCGTGATCGGGAGCACGAGCGTGGCGACGCGGCCCTTGCCGCCGTTCGCCGACGACCCGTCGGTGACCTCGAACGAGATCGACGCCTTGCCGTAGTAGAGCTTCGACGACGTGAACTGCAGCGTCGACGAGTCCACCACCAGACTCTGCCCGTTGGCGTGGGTGGCCTTGACCGTGCCGCGGTCGGTGATCTTCGCGGTCTCGCCGTTCGCCGTCACGACGAAGTCCTGCAGCGGGATGCGGACGGTGGCCTCGCTCTTCACCGTGACCGCACCGGCGCTGCGGTTGATCTGGGGCAGGGCATCGTCGAAGCCCGGCACGTTGATGAAGCCGTAGGAGACGATGTCCGGGTGGTCGGCCCGGGCGACCGAGAACGGGATCACCTGCGAGTCGTCGGTCAACCGGACGGTGATGCGGCCGTCGTCGGTGGGCGTCGCGGTGTCGCCGTAGCCGGGGACGACCCCGACCCGGAGGTCGGCCGCGGTGCCCTCGGCGAAGAAGACGTTGTCGAGCACGTCGACGGTCACGCTCTGCCGGTGCAGGATGTCCTGCAGGTCGAGGGTCGTGTCGTCGACCTCGGGCCGGAGCGGCTGGGCGTCGGGGTCGACGGTCACCGTGAGGAAGGCCGTGCTCGACCCCCCGCTGCTGTTCGCGACGGTGTAGAGCACTGCGAAGTCACCGCTCTTCGCCGACTCCGGAGGCGTGACGCGGATCTGCTGCTTCCGGAGGACCTTGGCGGTGACGTCCTCGGCCGTCGGCTCGGCCTGCGCGACGGTCAGCTGCCCGCCTTCCGGGTCGGAGTCGTTCTGCAGGACGCGCACCGTCACCGACCCACCGGGGCGGATCGTGACGTGGTCGGCCTCGGCCACGGGGTTCGAGGCCTGCTCGGCGCGGGGTGCGATGCCGACCCGTACGGTGCCGGTGGCGCGGGCCCCGAGGGCGTCGACGACGGTGTAGGTGAACTCGTCGGTGCCGGCCGAGTAGTCGCCCGCCTCGTAGGTCAGGGCGTCCGAGGCGACGTCCGAGACCGACCCCTTGTCGGGGTTGGAGCCCACGCCGACCAGCTGGACGGAGTCGCCGTCCGGGTCGATCCCGTTCAACGGCACGCTGACACGCACCGACGACCCGGCGACGACGCGCGCGGTGACGGTCTGCGGGACGGGCGGGTTGTTCGTGGCGGCGTCGCGTTCGCGCACCGAGATCGACACCGCGGCGTCGGCGTACTGGCCGTCCGGGCCGGCGACCCGGTAGACGGCGGTGTAGTTGCCCGGCGTCTTCGGGGCGAGGTACCGCAGGTGGTCGCCGGAGACGAACAGCAGGCCGCCGTCACCGGGGACGTTCTGCACCAGTTCGGGCTGCAGCGTCAACGGCTCGCCCTCGGGCTGGGTGTCGTTGTCGAGCACGTCGATGTTCGCGACGTCGCCGACACGGACGGTGGCGCTGTCCGGCTGGGCGACCGGGGGCTGGATGCGGTCGGGCTTCGGGATCTCGACGACCGTGATCGTGCCGGGTGACGACGCCAGGCCGTTCGTCTCCGTGTACCCGAACGAGACCGGCCCGTCGAGGGGTGCCGTGAGCGTGACACGGACCGTGTGCTGGTCGAGGATGCTCGCCTGCACACCGCTGCCCCGTGGGGGTCCGTCGAGCGCCGTCACGAGCAGCACCCCGCCCGCCGGGTCGATGTCGGTCGCGGTGACGTCCGTGTCCTTGGTGGACAGGGTGTTCACGAACACCGTCTTCGGCGTGGTGATCGGCGCCGTCGAGGCGTCCGGTGGCGCGAGGACGGTCACCCGGACGATGCCGCTCGAGGTCTTCACGCCGTCGGTCACCGTGTATTCGAGCTGGTGGTCGCCCGCCCGCTCCCCCTGCACCCGGAAGGTCCCGGCGTCGTAGCTCGGGGTGACGGTGAGCCCGGACGCCGACGACACGCTCGTCAGCGTCACGGTGCCGTTGCCACCGCGCACGTGGTCGAGCGGCTCGACCGTGAAGGCCTTGCCGGCGTACCCGGACACCGGGAACGGATCGGCGCGCAGCGGGACGGTGCCCTGCTTGGCGACCCGGACCGTCACGGCACCCCGACCGTCGGCGCGACCGTCGCTCACGACCAGCTGCACGGAGCGCTCACCGGTCCGGCCGCTGTCGTTCCGGAAGTCGAGCAGGCCGTCCGGTGTGGTGGACACCCGGTCACCGTTCGACGCGGTCGCCGACTCCAGGTACACCGGGTCGCCGTCCGGGTCGACCCAGTCGCCGAGGACGTTCGAGACGACGTGCCCGTTCTGGACGACGTCGGCCGAGGTGTCACGGACCTGCCGCGGCGCCTCGTTCTGACTGTCGGGGCGCACACTGATCCGGACGGTCGCGGTGTCCGATCCGCCGTTGCCGTCGGTGATCGTGTACGGGAACGTCACGGTCCCGGTGGCGCGCGACGACAGCGTGACCTGCAGGCGTTGGCCGTCGCCGACGATCGCGACGCGGCCGGCGGACTTCGAGATGGCGCCGACCTCGCTCACGATGATCGGGTCACCGTTCGGGTCGTAGTCGTTCAGCAGGACCGGGAGGCTCGTGGTGCGTCCCGGACGAGCGCCCAGTTCGTCGTCCACCGCCACCGGCGGCTTCTGGTCCTTGTCGACCTCGGGGTCGTCGTCGGAGACCTGCTCCTGCTGCTGCTCGTCGTCCTGCTTGATCAGGTCGGCCCAGTTGTCGATGAGCTGCCCGCTCCGGTCGATCGCCCAGGAACGGCCGCTCGTCGGGTCGTTGGCGACGACGGTGTCGCCGTTGTGCAGGATCTGCAGTTCGCTCGTGCCGCCGGTGCTCGCCAGCCGCTGCAGCGCGTTGCCGTCACACGTGTCGATCGCCTGTCCGCCCGCCCACGCCGCGTACGTGCAGGAGCCGTCGACGTAGGGCCGCGCGGCTCGTCCGGCCACCTGGAGCGCGGTGGCGTCCACGGTGCCGGAGGCGCTGACGCGGACCAGGCCCGCCGTGCCCGCGACCGTCACCTGGGCCGTGCTGTCGGAGGACCGCTGGAGGGCCGGCGACGACCCCACCCGGTCGCCGAGTTCGACGGTGCGGCCGTCGACCGACAGGGCACCGCTCGTCCGGTCGAGCACGGCGAGGTGCCCGTCGAACGTGGCGACCTGGAAGTCGTCGCCGCGGTCCATGTCGACCTTCCACCGTTCGGCGACGGTGAGTGTCGTGCCGACGTCGACCAGCGACGCCGTCCCGGTCTTCGCGGAGTAGACTGCGACGTGGCCGTCGGAGGCGTCGAAGACGGTGTCGGCGCCCAGGGTCAGGTCTGCCTTGGCCGACGCGTCGAACTCGGCGAGGTCGTTCGCGGGGGTCGCCCAGAGCTCGCCCGTGTCGGCGTTGCCGATGACCGCGGTGTCGCCCGCGAAGAAGACCTGCGGCGTCCCCGCCGGCAGCGTGATCGCATCACCCACGGTGGCGTCGGCGACGTCGACCCGGGCGACCGTGCCCTTCGTCTCGTCCACGCTGTAGACGGTGGAGCCGCGCTGCAGCACGGACAGGTCGTCGCTGGCCGTCTCGACGGCGGTGTTGAGCTGCAGGATGCCGGTGTTCGCCCGGCCGACCGCGCCGTACTCGGCCGAGGGCACCCAGACCGTGCCGTCGCCGAGGTCGACGCGTTGCGTGTGGTACCCGGTGGAGACGATGGCGGTGGTCGCGACGACGGCGGCGACGAGCACCGAGGCACCGGTCGTCACGGCGGCGGAGCGGTGCTTCGCGAGGAGGGCGCGGATCACCCGGCGCTCCCGATCGTCGCGCACTTCTGCGCGCTCGCGGCACCCGTCTTGCCGTCGCGGTTCACGGCGACGGCGATGCACTCCTCGTCGCCGCGTTCACCGGAGACGACGAACGTCGTGCCGGTCTGCTGGCTCGAAGACCCGTTGGACGAGATGACGTACGTGTCGCCGCTGCGCAGCCCCGGGTCGGTCCAGCTGAAGGACACGGACTGCGGCGACGGCTCGGCACGGACCTCGGCCACGACCGGGATCGCCCCGGCGCCGAGCCGACCGACGACGACGACCGTGGCGATCGCCAGTGCGGCGACCACGACGACGGCCAGGGACGTCGCCCAGACCAGGGTCGAACGGGTCCGGCGCCGGGCACGCGTCACGGACCCGGTGCGGTGCACGGTGCCGACGCTGTGCGAACCCCCGGCCACGACCCCACCCTGCACCGCACGGCGGGTGCGACGACGTCCGCCGACCCGGGTGGGCGGCTGCAGCTCACGGATCACGGTGCGCTCACCGTGCGGGGTCGGCGTCGAGATCGCCCAGGCCTCGACCGCGACGTCGGCGGACGTCTGCGGGATGCCGAGCTCGGCCTCGACCTGCTGGAAGCCGCGGACGAGTTCGATCACCGTCGCGGGGCGGCCCTGCGGCTTGCGGGACAGCGCCGAGGCGAGCAGGCGCTCCAGCGAGGGCGGCACGTCGGTGCGACCGGTGGGCTTCACGCCGCCCTTGTCGATCCGGTGCATCAGGTCGTTCGCACCGTTCTTGCCACCGCGGACCTCGAACGGGCTGCGCCCAGCGAGGAGCGAGTACACGGTCGCCGCGAGGGAGTACACCTCGGACTGGATCGTGCCGCGCGACTCGTCGATCAGGACCTCGGGCGCGGACCACGGGATCGACATGCCGATCGGCTCGTCGGGGTCAGTACCCCCGATCGTCGCGGCGATGCCGAAGTCGGAGAGCACGGGGTTGCCGTAGGCCGTCAGCAGGATGTTCGACGGCTTGATGTCGCGGTGCAGCACGCCCTCGCGGTGTGCGGTCTCGAGCGCCGACCCGATGCGGATGCCGATCGACAGCACCTCGGACACCGGGATCGGTTCGCGGCGGTAGCGCTCACTGAGGGACGAGGAGCAGAGCTCCATGACCAGGTAGGGCCGGCCGTCGGCGGCGACGCTGGCCTGGAGGACGGTGAGGATCGACGGGTGCGTGCTGAGCCGGGCCATCAGGTTGGCCTCGGCCTGGAACATCTGCCGGACGCGGTCGTCGACGACCTCGTCCAGCAGCACCTTCACCGCGACCTGTCGTCGGGGCATGTCCTGCTCGTAGAGGAAGACGTCGGCGAAGCCACCGGACCCGAGGACATGCACGGGACTGAAACCGCCGATCACGGGCGGGTTGGACGGCAGGCGTCTCGCCATGGTCCTCTCCTCCCCCGGCCGAGCGGCCAGCTCTCTCGACGTGGCCATGTCATTGTACGAAGCGTGGGTGACCGACATTCCGCACGCCGATCCCCCACAGCTCGACGTGTTCCCCCAGTTCGGGGGCCAGCTAGTGGCGCGGCAGCGTGTCCTCGAGGTCGCCGTCGTCCGGTGCGGCATCGACCTGCAGCACCACCACGGTGACGTTGTCACGACCGCCGGCCACGACGGCGTCGCCGACGAGGCGCTCCGCCAGGTCCTGCGCGCCGGGCTCGCGTGCCGCGATGCGCGCGATGCCGGCGTCGCCGAGCTCCTTGGTCAGCCCGTCGGAGCAGACGATGTAGCGGTCACCGGCCCGCAGGGGCAGGGTCCACCAGTCCGGTGCCGGCGGTTCGCCGAAGCCGACCGCACGCGTGATGACGTTGCTGTCCGGGTGCTGCTCGGCGTCCTCGGCACGCAGCAGGCCGGCGTCCACCATCTCCTGCACCACCGAGTGGTCGACGGTGACGCGGCGGAGCACGCCGTCCTCGATGCGGTAGGTGCGGGAGTCACCGACGTTGAACACGAGCGCCGCGGGCTGCCCGAGCGAGGCCACGAGCGCGATCCCGGTGACGGTGGTGCCCGCGCCGATGGCGTTGCCGCCGGCTGCACGCTCGATGTCGGCGGTCGCGAGGAGCAGCGCACGCTGGATGCCCTGACGCGTGGTGAACGGTTCGGCCGTCACCTGCTCGAGCCGACGCACGACCGCGTCACTTGCACGGTCGCCCGCGAGGTGTCCGCCCATGCCGTCGGCGACGACGAAGAACGGCGCGCCCACGATGTAGCTGTCCTCGTTGTGGTCACGCCGCCGACCGACGTCGGTCGCGGCTCCCCACGAGAGTGTCAGGGTGGCGCCGTCGGCACCGGGGACGTCGATGGCGTGCGCAGTGGCTGCTCGGCCGAGTTCGGTCACGTGTCAGGATCGCTCTCTGGTGGGTCGGGGCGTGCCGTGTGCTGTCTGATCGGAGGGCCACGGGGGAACCGGAGGCAGCCCCTCTGCCGTCGGTGCGACCCGGAGGTACGGCGAGAGGACCTCGATGGCGTTGCCGTCACCGATCTCGACTACCGTACCCGTCAGCGCGACGATCGACGCACCCGACGCCATGCGGTAGGCGGGTGCCCCGGCCGGGCGGACGACGGTCCCGTTGGTGGACCGGAGGTCCTGCACGACGACGGCTTCGCCCTCGGCGTGCATCCGGACGTGCGACGACGACACCTGCCCGTACGCCGACCGCACGGTCACGAGTTCGGGCTGCGGGCCACGGGTGACCCGCGGCAGCGACGGCCGTCGGCCGATGACCACCGGGTGGTCGAGCCGGAAGGTGCGGTCGCCGATGCGGATCGAGGGCACGCGTGCCGTGGGCGCGGCGGGCGCCTCCGGGACGGCCGGGAGGCCCGGAGCGGCACCCACGAGCGGGCTCGGCCCGGCACCTGGTCGCGCCGGCACCCGGACGACGGTGTCCTCCGGATCGACGTCATCCACCGCTGCGGGTGGCTGGTCGGTTGCCTCGGCCGCGGGCCGGATGACCGTGTCACCGAGGACCCCGTCGTCGGAACCGGGGTCGGAGTCGGAGTCGGGACCGGCTCCCGGGACGACCTGACCTGCGCGCCGGATGACGGTGTCGTCGACGGCGTCCGCCGTCCGGTCGCCCAGCGATCGTCGGGGTCGCCGGATGACGGTGTCCTCGATGTCGTCGTCGTACAACCGGAGCCCTCCCAGTGTGGTCTCCCCCACCGTAGACGATCCGGTCGACCCCACGTCATCGACGCTCCCACGACGGCCCGCTGCCCGCGACGACCGAGCGCAGGACGAGCCCCGCGAGCGGGTCGTCCGCGCGGGTCTCGAGGGCGTACCGGGCACGCGTCTCCGCCCGGGCCCACGACCCGAGCGCCCACGCACACCAGGCGCCGAGCGACAGGGCACCGGCGGCACCCGACGATCCGTCGAAGGGGCCGTCCTGCGCCCGCCACACCCGCCACGCGTCGGCGCACCGGTCACCGGCGACCCGCACGCGGGCCCGATCGGGAGCCGGGCCGAAACCGTGGAGCGCCGGCGGTGTCGCGTCCGCGAAGGGGTCGAACACCCGGATCGACCGGGGGTCCGGTGTGCCCTGCGCCGCGATGAACGGCACCAGGGCCATCCGGGGCGCGAGTGCGCCGCACGCGGTCACCACGGCCGTCGCAGCTGCCGTCGACAGGTCGGCGCGACCGGGCGCGACCAGCGCGGCCGCCGCGGCGGGGAGGGTGACCGCCGCGGCGATCTCGCGAGGGAAACGGACTGCGGAGCCGAGGCCGGACTGTGCCGTGAGAGGGATCATGCACGCCATCGAAACGTGCTGGGAGCCTCCAGGCAGGGTCGCCCCGACCATCTGTGGACAGGAGCGACCTCGCTCACGCCTGTGGAGGACGAGCCGACCCGGCACCCGCTCAGGCGGCGACGGGCTCCAGGCTCTCGGCGACCAGGTCCCAGCCGCCCTCGTTGCGCTCGACGACCACGTTGTTCGCGGCCGCCCAACCGACCAGGTCGTCCATGCTGCCGATGCTCGCGCCGGTGCGGGCGAGCAGCGCCACCAGGCGACCCTTCGCGGTCTTGTTCCAGTGGTTCAGCGCACGACGACGACCGGAGCCGTCGACACTCACCACCCGTGGTGCCACCGCTCCGGGCACGGGACCGAGCTGCCGGTACCCCTCGGACCTCAGGTCGAGCACCAGGCCGTCCGCACGGGTCAGCAGGGAACGGGTCGACACCGCGGGCCAGTGCGCGGCCAACCGGATCGAGCCGAGCCGCGAGTCGTGTGAGAGCCGGTACGCCGGGATCGGGTCACCGGCACCGATGGGGCCGAACATCGCGGACTGCACGACCACGTGTTCCGCCCACCACGCGCGGGTCGCAGCATCCGCGTCCTGCGCGCCCAACGGGTCGTAGAGGACCCCGGTGTACCGCTCGATCGCGGGCATGGTGCCCGAGGTGTCGAGCTCGAGGTTCCGGAGCCGCTCGGCGATCGACTTCGGACCGAGCTTGAGCGCCGTCCTGGCCGAGGACTCCTCGGAACTGACGAAGCGGGCCGCGGTGATCACCGCGGCCCGCTCATCGGCCAGTTCCGGGAACGAGAGTGCACGCAGATCGAGCGTGCGGCTCGTGTCCCCGCCCTCCCGCTTCGTCTCCGAAGGCGGGAGCAGGACGGTCAGTCCGGTCAGGACGCCAGCGCGGCCTGCCGCGCGACGATCGTCACCGTGTCGTGCTCGACCGACAGGAAGCCGTCCTCGGCGTCGACCGCGACGGTCGACCCATCGGCCCGCGTGATGCGGACCTGACCCTGCGCCAGGATCGCGAGCATCGGCTCGTGTCCGGCGAGGATGCCGATCTGGCCCTCTGTCGTCCGTGCGACGACCATGGTGGTGTCGCCCGACCAGACCTCACGGTCCGCCGAGACGACGCTCACGCTGAGACCCGCCATGTCAGCGGTTCTCCTTCTGGATCTGAGCCCACTTCTCTTCCACGTCGTTGATGCCACCGACGTTGAAGAACGCCTGGGTCGCAACGTGGTCGAACTCGCCGTCGGCGATGGCGCGGAAGGACTCGATGGTGTCCTTGAGCGGCACCGTGGAGCCCTCGACACCCGTGAACTTCTTCGCCATGTAGGTGTTCTGCGAGAGGAACTGCTGGATACGACGAGCGCGCTCGACCGTGATCTTGTCCTCTTCGGAGAGCTCGTCGACACCGAGGATGGCGATGATCTCCTGCAGTTCCTTGTTCTTCTGGAGGATCTGCTTGACGCGCGTGGCCGTCTCGTAGTGGTCGGCACCCAGGTAGCGCGGGTCCATGATCCGCGACGTCGACGCCAGCGGGTCGATCGCGGGGTACAGACCCTGCGATGCGATCTCACGGGAGAGCTCGGTCGTCGCGTCGAGGTGCGCGAACGTGGTGGCCGGAGCCGGGTCGGTGTAGTCGTCAGCCGGCACGTAGATCGCCTGCAGCGAGGTGATCGAGTGGCCACGCGTCGAAGTGATGCGCTCCTGGAGCACACCCATCTCGTCGGCGAGGTTGGGCTGGTAACCCACGGCGGACGGCATGCGGCCGAGCAGCGTCGAGACCTCGGAGCCGGCCTGCGTGAAGCGGAAGATGTTGTCGATGAAGAGGAGCACGTCCTGCTTCTGGACATCGCGGAAGTACTCCGCCATCGTCAGCGCCGACAGGGCCACGCGGAGACGCGTTCCCGGCGGCTCGTCCATCTGGCCGAACACGAGGGCCGTCTTGTCGAAGACACCCGCCTCTTCCATCTCACCGATGAGGTCGTTGCCCTCACGGGTGCGCTCACCGACACCGGCGAACACCGACACACCGCCGTGGTCCTGCGCGACGCGCTGGATCATCTCCTGGATGAGGACGGTCTTGCCGACGCCCGCACCACCGAAGAGGCCGATCTTGCCACCCTGCACGTACGGGGTGAGGAGGTCGATGGACTTGATGCCGGTCTCGAACATCGAGGTCTTGGACTCGAGCTGGTCGAAGGCCGGGGCCTTGCGGTGGATCGGCCAGCGCTCGGTGATCTCGAGCTTCTCGTCCGTGTTGAGCACGTTCCCGAGGACGTCGAAGACCTTGCCCTTGGTGACGTCGCCGACGGGGACCGAGATCGGAGCGCCCGAGTCACGGACCTCCTGGCCACGGACCAGGCCGTCGGTCGGCTTCAGGGAGATGGCACGGACGAGGTCGTCGCCCAGGTGCTGCGCGACCTCGAGGCCGATCTCCTGCGACGAGTCACCGATGGTGATGGTCGTGAACAGGAGGTTGTACATCTCCGGGATTGCGTCGTGGGGGAACTCGATGTCGACGACGGGGCCCGTGACACGGGCGATCCGGCCGACACCGGGCGCCGACGACGTCTCGACCGCGGTGGTTGCGGTGTCGGTCATGGCTGGTGCCTTCCTGAGGGTGGGTATCTGTCCGCGAACGACGCGGACTACTTCTTCTTCGACGAGAGGGCGTCGGCGCCGCCGACGATCTCGGAGATCTGCTGGGTGATCTCCGCCTGACGCGCGTTGTTCGCGAGTCGGGTGAAGTCACGGATCAGCGAGTCGGCGTTGTCGCTGGCCGCCTTCATCGCCTTCTGACGCGCGGCGTGCTCGGAAGCAGCCGACTGCAGCATGGCGTTGAAGATGCGGCTCTCGATGTAGACCGGGAGCAGCGAGTCGAGCACCGCATCGGCGTCCGGCTCGAACTCGTAGAGCGGCAGGGGCTCGTTGCCCTCGGGCTCGTCGATGCCCTCGACGACCTCGAGGGGCAGCAGGCGAACGACCTGCGGCTCCTGGGTCGCAAGGCTGATGAACCGGTTGAACACAATGTGGATCTCGTCCACGCCGCCGTCAGCGGTGTCCTGGAGGAACTTCGCCACGACGGCGTCGCCGATCTCCTTGGCCGTCGAGAACTCCGGCTGGTCGGTGTTCCCGACCCACTGCTGCTCGGACGGACGCTCGCGGAACGCGAAGTACCCGACGGACTTGCGGCCGACCAGGTAGTAGACGACGTCCTTGCCCTCGCTGCGGAGCAGGGAGGCGAGCTCCTCGCCCTGCTTGAGGACGTTCGTGCTGAACGCGCCGTTCAGGCCGCGGTCCGAGGTGAAGAGCACGACGGCTGCACGGGTCGACGACTCCGGCTCGGTGGTCAGCACATGGTCGACGTTCGAGAACGTCGCCACGGCCGACACCGCACGCGTGACGGCCCGCGAGTACGGACCGGACGCAGCCATACGGGCCTGCGCCTTCTGGATCCGCGACGCCGAGATCAGCTCCATGGCGCGGGTGACCTTCTTCGTGGTCTTCGCCGACTTGATCCGCTGGCGGTAGACCCGGACCTGCGCTGCCATCTAGCGACGACCCTTGACGATCTGCTCCTGGTCGACGTCCTCGGCGTCAGCCGCGTCGAACTGCTCGGAGCCGAGGGTCTTGCCGTCGCTCGTCTGGAAGCTCTTCGTGAACTCGTCGATCTGCTTGTCCATCTCGGCGACGGTCTCGTCGCTGAGCTGGTTCGTCTCGCGCAGCGTCGTGAGGACGTCGGAGTTGCGACGCAGGTGGTCGAGCAGTTCGGACTCGAAGCGGAGCACGTCCGGCACCGGGACGGTGTCGAGCTTGCCGTTCGTGCCGGCCCAGATCGAGACGACCTGCTCCTCGACCGGGTACGGCGAGTACTGCGGCTGCTTGAGGAGCTCGGTCAGACGCGCACCGCGCTCCAGCTGACGACGCGACGCCTGGTCGAGGTCGGACGCGAACATCGCGAACGCCTCGAGCGAGCGGTACTGCGCCAGCTCGAGCTTCAGCGTGCCGGAGACCTTCTTGATCGACTTCACCTGGGCGTCACCACCGACGCGGGACACCGAGATGCCCACGTCGACGGCCGGACGCTGGTTCGCGTTGAAGAGGTCCGACTGCAGGAAGATCTGGCCGTCGGTGATGGAGATGACGTTGGTCGGGATGTACGCCGAGACGTCGTTCGCCTTGGTCTCGATGATCGGGAGACCCGTCATCGAACCGGCGCCGAGCTCGTCGGACAGCTTCGCGCAACGCTCCAGCAGACGGGAGTGCAGGTAGAAGACGTCACCCGGGTAGGCCTCGCGGCCCGGCGGACGACGCAGGAGGAGCGACACCGCACGGTAGGCCTCGGCCTGCTTCGACAGGTCATCGAAGATGATGAGGACGTGCTTGCCCTGGTACATCCAGTGCTGGCCGATGGCCGAACCGGTGTACGGGGCGAGGTACTTGAAGCCGGCCGGGTCGGAGGCCGGAGCGGCGACGATGGTGGTGTACTCCATCGCACCGGCGTCCTCGAGCGCACCCTTGACGGAGGCGATCGTGGAGCCCTTCTGACCGATGGCGACGTAGATGCAGCGAACCTGCTTCTCCTCGTCGCCGGACTCCCAGTTGGCCTTCTGGTTGATGATCGTGTCGATCGCGATGGCCGTCTTGCCGGTCTGGCGGTCGCCGATGATCAGCTGACGCTGACCACGGCCGACGGGGATCATCGCGTCGATGGCCTTGATGCCGGTCTGCAGCGGCTGGTGGACCGACTTGCGGGCCATGACGCCGGGAGCCTGGAGCTCGAGGGCACGACGGCCCTCTGCGGCGATCTCGCCGAGACCGTCGATCGGGGCGCCGAGCGGGTCGACGACGCGACCGAGGAAGGCGTCGCCGACGGGGGCGGAGAGGACCTCACCCGTGCGGGTGACCTCCATGCCCTCCTCGATGCCGCCGAACTCGCCGAGCACGATGGCGCCGATCTCGTCTTCGTCGAGGTTCTGCGCCAGGCCGAGCGTGCCGTCCGCGAAGCGGATGAGCTCGTTGGCCATGACGCCGGGGAGACCCTCGACGTGGGCGATGCCGTCACCGGCGTCGGTGACGTGCCCGACCTCGGCCGTGGAGGCCTTCGTCGGCTCGTAGTTCGAGACGAAGTCCTTCAGGGCATCACGGATCTCATCGGGGCTGATGGTGATGTCTGCCATGGGATTTTCCTTGTGGTTTTCCGGGGCCCTTCGGCTCCGAGAGGGTGACGCTGCCGGACTCGGCAGTTCCCGTTGTGGACTTGGGGAGGAGCGGCTTCGACCGTACGCCTAGCCGGCGAGCTGGAGCCGGAGCTCCGAGAGTCGCGTGGACACGGTGCCGTCGATGACGTCGCCGCCGATCTGCACCCGGACCCCGCCGACGACCGTGGGGTCGACGACCTGGTTGATGCTGATGTCCTTGCCGTACCGCTCGGACAGACCGCGCGTGACGCGGGCCGACTGGGCGGGGGTCAGTGGCGTCGCCGTGACGACGGTCGCGACGAGCTTGCCGGCCTGCTCGGCCACGATGCGCGAGGCGTCGCGGACGATCTCACCGATGCGGCGGCCGCGGGGCTGCTGCACCAGGGCCGACACGATCGTGATCGTCTGCTCCGAGGCCTTGGCACCGAGGAGGCGCTCGACGAGCGCGCCCTTCTGCTCGGGGCTGCCGAGCTTGGTGCCGAGCGCCAGCTCGAGGCCGGCGTCCGAGCGGACGGCGGTCTCGAAGGCGAACAGCTCCGACTCGATCGACGAGTCCGGACCCGCGGTGGCGGCGACGGCGCGGATGCCCGCGTCCTCGATGCCCGCGAGCAGGTCCTGCTGCGAGGACCAGCGCGAGCCGGCCACCGCGGTCAGGACCGCACGCGTCGCATCCGACTGTCCGGCGAAGACACGGTCGATGAGGACCTTCTTGCCGGCCGCGTCGGCCGTGGGGTCGGACAGCAGCCCGAGCAGCTGCGGCGCACCGGCGATCGCACGCCCGGAGGCGAGGATCTCGGCACCCGCGGCCAGGCCGGCGCTCGGACCGAGGTCCGACAGCACCGCCCTGGTGGACGCGAGTGCTTCTCTGGTAGCGCTGCGCATGCTCAGTGCTCCCCCGTCTTCGTGGCCTGCGAGGCCTCGAGGTCGGCGAGGAAGCGGTCGACCACTGCGGTCGACTTGGCGTCGTCCTTGAGCGACTCACCGATCACACCGGACGCGAGGTCCAGCGCGAGGGTGCCCACTTCGGACCGGAGTGCCTGGACGGCGCTCTGGCGCTCGGCCTCGATCTGCGCCTGGGCGTTGGCCGTGATGCGTGCTGCATCGGCGGCCGCCTGCTCGCGGACCTCGTTGCCGATCGCCGTGGCGTCGGCGCGGGCCTGCTCACGGATGCGCGAAGCCTCGGCACGTGCGTCAGCGAGCTGCTTGTTGTACTCGTCGAGCGCAGCAGCGGCCTGCTCCTGAGCGGCCTCGGCCTTCTTGATGCCGCCCTCGATGGCCTCGGTGCGCTCATCGAGCATCTTCGTGATGCGCGGCGTGACGACACGCCACATCACCAGGAAGATGATGACGAAGGCGAGCGCCGACCACACGATGTCGTACACCGGCGGGATCAGCGGATTGTGCGCTTCCTCCGCCGCGATGATGAGTGCGTTCTGCATCGAGGAACCTTAGTTGGTGAAGATGAAGTACGTGGCGATACCGATGAAGGCCAGGGCCTCGGTGAAGGCGATACCGATGTACATGAGGGTCGTCAGGCGGCCCTGGAGCTCGGGCTGGCGAGCGACGGACTCGATCGTCTTACCGACGACGATGCCGACACCGATGGCCGGGCCGATCGCTGCGAGGCCGTAGCCAACCGTCGCGATGTTGCCGTTGATCTCCGCGAGAACGGTCGTTGCGTCCACGTGTTTTCCTTTCGAGGTGCGGGTCCGACGGTCGCCGGTCCCGTAGGGGGTCAGTGAGGAATCAGTGCTCGTCAGCCAGCGCCAGCTGGATGTAGACGGCGGTGAGGAGCATGAAGACGTAGGCCTGCAGCAGCGCGACGAGGACCTCGAAGAAGCTGAACGCGATGCCGAACGCGATGGTCCCGACGCCGAAGGCCTTGAAGCCGAGCGAAGCGTCGAAGAAGAAGAACTGCGTGGCCGAGAAGAACAGCACGAGGAGCAGGTGCCCCACGACCATGTTCATCAGGAGTCGCAGCGTCAGGGTGACGGGACGGAGCACGAAGGTGGAGACGAGCTCGATCGGCGTCACGATGATGTACAGCGGCCACGGCACCCCGGGCGGGAAGAGCGAGTTCTTGAGGAACGTGCCCGGGTGCTTGCGGAGGCCGGCGTAGATGAAGGCGAGGTACGCGACGATCGCCAGGATCATCGGCATCGCGATGCGGCTGGTTCCCGCGAGGTTCATGAACGGGACCAGACCGGTCAGGTTCATGAAGAGCACGCCGAAGAAGATCGTCGCCAGGAGCGGCAGGAAGCGCTTGCCGTCCTTCTCTCCGAGGTTGTCGAAGGTGTTGCGACGGACGACGTCGAACGCGTACTCGATGAACGCCTGACCGCGGTTCGGCACCAGCTTCAGTGCACGGGTGCCCACGAACGCGAACACCAGGAGCACGGCGACGGCGAAGAAACGGATGAGGACGAGCCGATCGATCTCGAACGGCGTCCCGGCGAAGAAGATCGCATCCGGGAAGAACTCGTTGATCGACGGACCATGGAACTCGGCGGCCTTGCTGCTCCCCGCCGCGACGGTGTCAACCGCAGCGGAGAGGGACAGGGGAAGAGCGTGGGATAGCAGCGCTGTCTCCTGTGTCGGCGCGCGCACATCATGGCACGCGATGGTGGACGTTGTGGAGGCTCGTCCGCCCCGAGCGAAAGGCTCCGGTAGCGGACTTCGAGAAGCCTATCAGGTGCGAGAGGCTTCCCGGCTTCTCAGACGCGGGGGGTCGGGTTCCCAGCGTCCGCGGAGTCGTCGAGGCCGTCGCCCGGCAGCCGGACGCCGATCGGGGTGCGGGCCTTCGCGACGGCGACGACGTCGATCACCAGGGAGCCGACGACCCCCGCGATGATCACGATCGCCAGCACCGGGAAGTCGACCCAGTCGCGGTCCTTGAGCAGGACCAGCAGCACGATGAAGACGATGAACTTGAGCAGCCAGGTGCCCATCACGATGCCGAAGAAGGCACCGGAGATCGTCTGGCCCTTCGAGACGCGCAGCGCGACGAGGACACTGACCGCGGTGAGCCCGAGGAACACGACGCTCAGCACGGCGCCGAGCAGTCCCCCGACCAACCCCGGGCCGTCCGCGACGAGGAACCCGATGAGCCCGCCGACCACCGCGAGGGCGACGGCGAGTACCGCTCCCCAGGTGATGATGCGGCGGAACACCGGCCGGACGTGGTCGAGCGCGTTCGGTGCGGTCACGTGATGTCTCCAGGGATCGTGCGGTCGTTGGCGGCCCGGTCGAGCGGGTCGAGGCTGGCGTCCACCACGGCGGCGGAGCGGTTGGCGGTCTGGGCGGCGATCTCGGTGCGTTTCCGGCCGAGCGGCGCGAAGGTCGCGACGGCGCAGACGGTGAAGCCGACGGACACGAAGACGACGACCCAGTACCAGTCCACGAAGAGGAACAGCAGGCACCCGAAGGCGACGGTCGCGGTCCACGCGTAGAAGATCAGCACCGCGTGGAAGTGCGAGTGCCCCATGTCGAGCAGGCGGTGGTGCAGGTGCTTCCGGTCGGCCGAGAACGGCGACTTGCCCGCGCTGAGCCGTCGGGTGACCGCGAGACCGAAGTCCAGGATCGGGACGATCAGGATCGCGAACGGCAGCAGGATCGGGATGAACGCCGGCAGCAGCGCCTGGCGTGTCTGCACCGCCGCCGGGTCGATGTTGCCCGTGACCGAGACCGCGCTCGTGGCCATCAGGAACCCGACGAGCAGCGCACCGGCGTCGCCCATGAAGAGCTTGGCGGGGTGCCAGTTCAGGATGAGGAAGCCGAAGCAGGCCCCGACGAGGACCGCGGTGAGCAGCGACGGCAGGTTGAAGAAGAACTCGGTCTGGACGACCACGCGGTTGATGAAGAACGTGTAGAGGAAGAAGACCCCGCCGGCGATGATCGCGACGCCGGCCACCAGGCCGTCGAGCCCGTCGATGAAGTTCACCGCGTTCATCACGAGCACCACCGCCAGCACGGTGAAGATCAGGCTCATGTACGACGAGCCGACGCCCAGCGTGTTGCCGATGGGCAGCGAGACGATCGCGACGCCCTGCCAGGCGAGGATGCCCGCCGCGATGATCTGCCCGGCGAGCTTCGTCATCCAGTCGAGGTCCCAGATGTCGTCCGCGACACCGAGGACCACGATGATGGTCGCTCCCCCGAGCACCGCGAGCACGCGACCCGGTTCGGAGAACACGAGCCGGAAGTAGTCGGTCCCCGCGATCGACGGGAACAGGAACCAGGCCGCGAGCAGCGAGACGATGACGCCGATGTACATCGCGATGCCACCGAGCCGCGGCGTCGGGGTGCGGTGCACGTCCCGCTCGCGGACCTGCGGGTACCACTTGTACTTCAGCCCGAGCTTCCAGACGATCAGGCTCATCACGAAGCTCACGACCGCGGCGATGGCCCCGGCGAGCAGGTAGTACTTCATGTGACGAGGTCGGCTCCGACGACCCGGATGATCTCCTCGTCGGGGATCACCCCGTGCCGGACGATGCGGAGCTTCCCGCCGTCCGACAGCCCGGTGGCGTCGACGATGGTCGAGCCGGTGCTGGCCTCGAAGCCGTCGTGCACCTCGACGGGTCCGCCGTCCAGGTAGATCGCGACGCTGTCACCGAGCATCCGTTCGGCGGCGTCGACGTCCATCGCGGCCGGGTCGCCCGTGGAGTTCGCGGACGAGACGGCGAGCGGTCCGACCTCCTGCAGGAGCTCGAGGGCGATCCGCGAGTCCGGCATCCGCAGCGCGACCGTGCCGCGCGTCTCACCGAGGTCCCAGTCGAGCGACGGCTGTGCGTGCAGGATGACGGTCAGCCCGCCCGGCCAGAACTCCGCCACCAGGTCGCGCACCGGCTGCGGGACCTCGCTGGCGAGGGCGTCGAGCGTGGGCGGACCGGGGATGAGCACGGGCGGCGGCGACTGCCGCGTGCGGCCCTTCGCATCGAGCAGCCGCTGCACGGCCGTCGCGCTGAAGGCGTCCGCGGCGAGGCCGTAGACGGTGTCGGTGGGGACCACGACGAGCTCTCCGCGTCCGAGGGCGGCACGTGCGAGCCGCATCCCGGTCAGGAGCCCGTCGGAGTCGGTGCAGTCGTATCGGGATGCCATGACTCGACGATGATAGTGCGACACAATGGTGGACATCGTGAACGAGACGCCCGCACCCCCGCTCCTGTTCCTCTTCGACATGGACGACGTCCTGGTCCGGTACGACTGGCAGGTGCGCATGGCCGCACTCTCCGAGTTCACCGGACACGAGTTCCAGGAGCTCCGTCGCCGATGGTGGGACTGCGGTCACGAGATGCGTGCCGAGGCCGGTGGGTTCGCCGACGGCGACGAGTACCTCGCCGCGTTCGAGCGCGCGATGGAGTGCGACGTCCCCGAGGCCGACTGGGCCCGGATACGCGGATCCGCCATGACCGAGCTGCCGGAACGCATCGAGGCGGTCCGGATCGCGAGCGAGCACGGGCGTGTCGGGCTGCTCACCAACAACGGTCCGCTCGCCGGCCGCTGGATCCACGAGTGGGCGCCGTCCCTGCCCGAGGTCTTCGGCGAGCACCTGGACACCTCGAGCAACTTCGGCGCCCGGAAGCCCGAGCCCGAGGTCTTCCAGCGCGCGATCGCCCACCACGGCGTCCCCGCGGAACGCACCTTCTTCGCCGACGACATGCCCGAGAACATCGCGGGTGCGCGGAGCGTCGGCATCCACGCGGTCCTGGTCGAGCACGACACCGACCTGCGGGAGCACGTCCGCGCCTTCGTCGCGGCGCAGCAGCGCGAGGCCTCCCCCGTCGCGTAGCCCGCCACGCCCGTTCCTTCCCGTCGCGGTTGCGCTGGGAAGCAAGAACGGGCACACCTGGTCGTCCCGAACGACCCGGTACGCCCGATCCCACCAGGTACGCCCGGATCCACGCGGCACACGCAGCACGGCCGAGCGACGGGAGGCCCGCCCCACGCCCGCCACGCCCGTTCCTTCCCATCGCGGTCGCGCTGGAAAGCAAGAACGGGCATACCTGGTCATCCCGGACGACCCGGTACGCCCGATCCCACCAGGTACGCCCGGATCCACCCGGCACGCCCGGATCCACGCGGCACCGGCCTGGAGGCCCGGCTCGCCCCCGACTAGCGCGTCGCGGTGGTCGTGCGGTCGCGCCCCGTCAGGTCGACGTGCGTCTCCGGGGTGCGGAACCCCCGGCGCGCCAGGACCTCCCGGACTCCGGCGCCCTGCGGCTCGGCGTGCTCGACGACCAGGACTCCCCCGGGCACGAGCAACCGCCAGGCCGTCTCGGCGAGAGCCCGGACGGCGTCGAGGCCGTCCGGCCCGCCGTAGAGCGCCATCGCCGGGTCGTGGTCGCGGACCTCGGGGTCGATCGGGATCGCGTCGTCCGGCACGTACGGCGGGTTCGACACGACGACGGACACGGTGCCGTCGAGTTCCGGCAGCGCGTCGGCGAGGTCGCCCTCGACGAGTCGGACCGTGCCACCGTGGGCGTCGACGTTGCGCCGGGTCCAGGGCAGGGCCTCGGCGGACCGCTCGACGGCGTAGACCACAGCGTTCGGCACCTCGGTGTCCATCGCGATCGCGATCGCACCGCTGCCGGAGCCCAGGTCCACGGCGATCGGCTCGGGGACCGCGGTCGCCCGCAGCGCGTCGATGCCGAACTGCACGACGCCCTCGGTCTCCGGACGGGGCACGAACACGCCCGGTCCGACGGCCAGGGTGAGCGCACGGAAGTACGCCTGCCCGGTGATGTGCTGCAGCGGCTCACGGGTGGCACGGCGGGCGACGGCGTGCCGGAAGCGCTCGACGTGCTCCGGTGCGATGCCGCCGCCGATCAGCGCACGGGCTTGGACAGCTCCGCGCGAGGTGTCGGTCGCCCACGCGAGCAGCAGCTCGGCGTCGACCCGGGGCGTCGGCACGCCGACGGCGACGAGCGCCGCGGTCGCCTGCTCGAGCAGGCGATCCGCGGCGTACGTGAGGGGCGTGTCGGCGGTGATCCTCCCCACCGGCTCGGCCGGGCCGTCGCTCCGCAGGCTCCGCGACGCCCCGGTACCGGCCGGCGTGGGCCCAGCCTCCGAGGTCACGCGTCCTGGTCGCCGATGGCGGCCAGACGCGCCTCTTCGTCCGCCTGGATGGCGGACTGGATGACGGGCTCGAGGGCACCGTTCATCACACGGTCGAGGTCGTACGCCTTGTAGCCGGTGCGGTGGTCCGCGATCCGGTTCTCCGGGAAGTTGTACGTGCGGATGCGCTCCGAACGGTCCATCCCGCGGATCTGCGACTTGCGCGCGTCCGAGGCGATCGCGTCGAGCTCCTCCTGCTGGCGCGCGAGGATGCGTGCGCGGAGCACGCGCATGCCGGCCTCGCGGTTCTGCAGCTGCGACTTCTCGTTCTGCATCGCCACCGTGATGCCCGTGGGCAGGTGAGTGATGCGGACCGCGGAGTCCGTCGTGTTGACGGACTGCCCGCCCGGGCCGGAGGACCGGTAGACGTCGATCTTGAGGTCGTTCTGGTTGATCTGGACCTCTTCGGGCTCGTCCACCTCGGGGAACACCAGCACGCCGGTGGTCGAGGTGTGGATGCGCCCCTGCGACTCGGTCTGCGGCACACGCTGGACGCGGTGCACACCGCCCTCGTACTTCAGGTGCGCCCAGACGCCCTGGGACGGATCGGTCGTGTTCGACTTGATCGCGACCTGGACGTCCTTGTAGCCACCCAGGTCGGACTCGGTGCGCTCGAGGAGCTCGACCTTCCAGCCCTTGGTCTCGGCGTAGTGCGAGTACATGCGCAGGAGATCGGCCGCGAACAGCGCCGATTCCTCGCCGCCCTCGCCGCCCTTGATCTCCATGATGACGTCACGGCCGTCGTCGGGGTCGCGCGGGATGAGCAGCCGGCGGAGACGCTCCTGGCGCTCCGACAGCTGCTCCTCGAGCCCGGGGACCTCGTCCGCGAACGCTGCGTCTTCACGGGCGAGTTCCTGGGCGGCGGCGAGGTCGTCCCCCGCCGCCTGCCAGGCCTCGTACGCGGACTTGATCTGGTTGAGCTCGGCGTACCGCCGGTTCACCTTCTTCGCCCGGGCCGCATCGGCGTGGAGCGCGGGGTCCGACAGCTGCTGTGTCAGGTCCTCGTGTTCCGCCAGCAGCCCCGCTACCGACTCGAACACGCGTTACTCCTGGTGGCCGTTGTGGTGGGCGCCGGTCGAGGGGACCGACTTCTGCACCTGCACCAGGAACTCGACGTTCGACTGCGTCTCCTTGAGGTTCCGCAGCACGATCTCGAGGGCCTGCTGCGGGTCGAGCCCGGCGAGGGCCCGGCGCAGACGCCAGGTGATCTTGACCTCGTCGGCGGAGAGCAGCTGCTCCTCGCGACGGGTGCCCGAGGCGTTCACGTCGACGGCGGGGAAGATCCGCTTGTCGGCGAGGTGACGGTTCAGGCGGAGCTCCATGTTGCCGGTGCCCTTGAACTCCTCGAAGATGACCTCGTCCATCTTGGAGCCGGTCTCGACGAGCGCGGTCGCGAGGATGGTCAGCGAGCCGCCGTCCTCGATGTTGCGCGCGGCACCGAAGAAGCGCTTCGGCGGGTAGAGCGCCGCCGAGTCGACGCCACCGGAGAGCACGCGGCCCGACGGCGGGGTCGACAGGTTGTACGCACGGCCCAGGCGGGTGATCGAGTCGAGCAGCAGCACGACGTCGTGGCCCAGCTCCACCAGGCGCTTCGCACGCTCGATGGCGAGCTCGGCGACGGTGGTGTGGTCCTCGGCGGGACGGTCGAAGGTCGAGGCGATGACCTCGCCCTTCACCGTGCGCTGCATGTCGGTGACCTCTTCGGGACGCTCGTCGACGAGGACGACCATCAGGTGCGCCTCGGGGTTGTTCTTGGCGACAGCGTTCGCGATGGCCTGCAGCACGACGGTCTTGCCGGCCTTCGGCGGGGACACGATGAGACCGCGCTGGCCCTTGCCGATCGGCGACACGAGGTCGATGATGCGGGTCGACAGCTTGCCCGGCTCCGTCTCGAGGCGCAGGCGCTCGTTCGGGTACAGCGGGGTGAGGTCGTTGAAGTCGACGCGGGCCGCGGCCTCGTCGGCGGACTGGCCGTTGATCGACTCGACGGCGACGAGCGCGTTGTACTTCTGGCGGCTCTGCTGCTCGCCGTCACGCGGCTGCTTGATCGAACCGACGACGGCGTCGCCCTTGCGCAGGTGGTACTTCTTCACCTGGCCGAGGGAGACGTAGACGTCGCTCGGGCCCGGCAGGTACCCGGTGGTGCGGACGAACGCGTAGTTGTCGAGGACGTCGAGGATGCCCGCGATCGGGATCAGGACGTCGTCCTCGGTGACCTCGGGCTCGAAGTCGTCGTTCTGGCCGCCACGGCCGCGCTTGCGGTCGCGCTGGCGACGGCTGCGGCCGCTCTCGGCCTCGTCGGCGTGCTGTTGCTGCTGCTGCTTCTGCTGGCCGCTGGTCTGCTGCTTCTGCTGACCGGCGTTCTGCTGCTGCTTCTGGTCGGCCTTGTCGTCCTGCTTGGCCTCGGCCTGCTTCGGCTGGTCGTTCTGCTTCTGGCCGCCGTTCTGCTGGCCGCCGTTCTGCTGGTCGGCACCGTTCTGCTTCTGCTGGCCGGCGTTCTGGCCGCCGTTCTGCTGCTCGGCGCCGTTCTGCTTCTGCTGGCCGCCGTTCTGCTGCTCGGCGCCGTTCTGCTGCTCGCCGTTCTCGGCGTTCTGGCCACGGCCACGACCGCGACCACGGCTGCGACGACCGCGACGCGAGCCGCCCTCGCCCTGCTCGGAGTTCTGGTCGCCCTGGTCGTTCTGGTCGCCGGACTCGTTCTGGTCCTGGTCGGCCTGGACGGCGGACGTCGGGGCCTGCTGGCCCTGCTGGGCCGCCTGGCTCGGCTGCTCGGCCTCGGCGGGTGCCGACGCCTGCTGGCCCTGGTCGGCGGCGCGCTGGTCGGCGCCACGCTGCTCGGTGCCACGCTGCTCGGCGTTCCGCTGGCCACGGCCACGGCGCTGGGAGCCGGACTGCGCGGCTTCCTGGGCGTCCTTCTCGGCGCGGACCTGGTCGAGCCCGGCGAGGAGGTCCTCGGTGCCGGTCTGGCCGTGGTTGGTGTGCTCGGCGGCCGAGGTCGGCGCGGCGTTCACGGTGCCGCCGGACGATGCGCGGCGCGAACGACGGGCACGGCTCGGGGCGGCCGACTCGGCGGGTGCCTCGGGGTCGGCGACGGGTGCCTCGGCAGCGGGCTGCGCGGGGGTCTCGGCGGGCTCCGGCAGGGTCGGCTGCTCGGTGGCGGCCGGCTCGGCGGGGGTCTCGGCGACGGCGGCGGCGGCCGGGGCGGCCGGCGTCTCGTCGGCGGGACGCTTGTCCTCGATGGAGGCGATCAGGTCGCCCTTGCGGAGCTTGGAGAGCCCGGTGATGCCGAGCGAGGAGGCGATGCGCTGGAGCTCCGGGAGTCGGAGGACACGCAGGTCGCTGGGGATCTCCACCTGGGCGGAGTTGTTGTCGGTCAAGGTCGGTGTTTCCTTTCGAACCGCAGAACGCGGAGAGTTTCCACCGTCCCGGATGCAGGGTGAGCATCGACCGCCGTTCAGACGACGGATCGGGATTCGGTGATCAGAAAGAGATGCACACTCGCGCACCGGACCCTGCGACGACGCAGGAGCTGTCCTGAGGACGAGCGATCCGTACGGTTACGCGGGTTCGGCTTCGAGCGCCGAGTGCGCTGCCACTGTAGCACCACCGAGATCGACGGCCAGCATGAGCGGCCGCCAGTCGGATTCGGCGTGTCGCTGCACCAGTTCGGCGGCGGTCAGGCGCTGTGCCGGGTCGCTGCCGAGGACGAGCAGGCTCGGCCCGGCACCGGAGACCACCGCGGCGAGGCCGTGCTGTCGGAGCAACCGGATCAGGGCGTCGGTCTCGGGCATGGCGCTGGCGCGGTACGCCTGGTGCAGACGGTCCTCGGTCGCGGCGAGCAGCAGCTCGGGGCTCTGGATGAGCGCCGCGACGAGCAGCGCCGAGCGGGAGACGTTGAAGGCGGCGTCGGCGTGCGGGACCTGCTCGGGCTGCAGGGAGCGCGCGAGCTTGGTCGAGAGCGTCGAGGTCGGCACGAACACCACCGGGGCGACACCGCGGTGCACCAGGAGCCGCTTGTAGGCAGGGCCCTCGGCGGTCATCCACGCGATCGTCAGGCCGCCGAAGAGCGCCGGCGCGACGTTGTCCGGGTGGCCCTCCATCTCGGTGGCCAGGGTCAGGAGCGTCGAGGCGTCCAGGTCGACGATTCCCTCGAGCAGACCACGGGCAGCCATCAGCCCGGCGACGATCGCCGCGGCGGAGGAACCGAGACCGCGGCCGTGCGGGATCGCGTTCGTGGCGTGCAGCTCGAGTCCGGGCTGGTCGACACCGGCGTGCTCCAGGCCCCGGCGGACCGCACGGACGACGAGGTTCGTGTCGTCCGTGGCGACCTCACCGGCACCGACGCCCTCGACCGTGACGGTCGCGCCGGGTTCGGAGCGGACACGCACCACGACCTCGTCGTAGAGCGAGAGCGCGAGGCCGAGCGAGTCGAAGCCGGGGCCGAGGTTCGCCGACGTCGCCGGCACCCGGACGCGGACCGCCGATCCGGTCGGCAGCGCTCGGACCGCCCGTCCGGCCGGTACAGCACTGCGGGCGGTCATGCCCTCACCCGGTCCGGACGAGCGGTCGGAGATCACTGCTCGCTGACCAGACCGAGCACGTCGGCGATCGACTTCGTGTCGACCGGCACGCTCGTCGGGGTGACCTCGCCGCCGTCCGGCGTGCGGAGGGCCCACTGCGGGTCCTTCAGGCCGTGGCCCGTGACCGTGATGACGACCTTCGCGCCCTTCGGCACGACACCGGCGTCGGCACGCTCGAGGAGCCCGGCGACACCGATGGCCGATGCAGGCTCGACGAAGACGCCGACCTCGGCAGACAGGATGCGGTGTGCGGCGAGGATGGCCTCGTCGGTGATGGCACCGAAGTAGCCGTCGGTCTCCTCCCGCGCCTCGAGCGCGAACTGCCACGAGGCCGGGTTGCCGATGCGGATCGCCGACGCGATGGTGTCGGGGTGCCGGACGACCTCGCCGTGCACGATCGGGGCGGAACCCGCGGCCTGGAACCCGAACATGCGGGGCAGCTTGGTGCTGCGGCCGGCGGCGACGTCCTCGCGGTAGCCGCGCGAGTACGCGGTGTAGTTGCCCGCGTTGCCGACGGGCAGGAAGTGGAAGTCCGGTGCGTCACCGAGGACGTCGACGACCTCGAACGCGGCGGTCTTCTGCCCCTCGATGCGGTCGTTGTTTACGGAGTTGACGAGGTGCACCGGGTAGTTCGCCGCCAGGTCGCGGGCGATGTCGAGGCAGTCGTCGAAGTTGCCCTGCACCTGCAGCAGCTGGGCGTCGTGGGCGACGGCCTGGCTGAGCTTGCCCATGGCGATCTTGCCCTCGGGCACGAGCACCGCGGCGGTGATGCCGGCGTGCGTGGCGTACGCGGCGGCCGAGGCGCTGGTGTTGCCGGTCGAGGCGCAGATGACGGCCTTCGCGCCGTGCTCGACGGCCTTCGAGATCGCCATCGTCATGCCGCGGTCCTTGAACGAACCCGTCGGGTTCATGCCCTCGAACTTCACGTAGACCTCGGCGCCGGTGCGCTCGGAGAGCCGACGAGCCGGGATGAGCGGCGTGCCGCCCTCACCGAGCGTGACGATGGGCGTCGCCTCGGTCACGTCGAGTCGGTCGGCGTACTCGCGCAGGACTCCCTGCCACTGGTGGGCCATCAGGCTTCTCTCTCTGTCCGGTGGGGTGGATCTGGTGGTGGTGGTGCGGCTGGGTGGGCCTGCAGGTCGGCCTGGAGGCCCGTGGTCGCGTCAGCGACCGACGACGCGCAGGACGCTGGTGACGTCCAGGACGACGTCCTCGCCGCGGAGGGCGACGACGGTGTCCGCCAGGTCGGCCTCGCGCGCAAGGTGGGTGCCGATGACGAGCGTCGCGGTCCCCTCGGCTGCGCCGGTGGTGGTCTGTTCGACCGTCTCGACGCTGACGCCGTGCTTCGCGAGCACGCCGGCGACCGTCGAAAGCACGCCGGGGGCGTCCGTGACGTGCAGGGTGATCTGGTAGCTCGTGCGGACGGTGCCGATCGGGAACACCGGCAGCTCGGACTGCGTCGACTCGGCGACACCCGGGCCGCCGATGACGTGCCGACGGGCCGCGGAGACCAGGTCGCCGAGGACCGCCGAGGCCGTCTCGACCCCACCGGCGCCCGCGCCGTAGAACATCAGGTCGCCGGCGGCCTCGGCCTCGACGAACACGGCGTTCTTCGCACCGTGCACGCTCGCGAGCGGGTGCGACTCGGGCACGAGGGCCGGGTAGACGCGGGCACTGACGCCCTCGCGGCCGTCCTCGTCGGTGAGTCGCTCGGCGGTCGCCAGGATCTTCACGACGTAGCCGGCCTTGCGGGCGGCGCGGACCTGGTCGATCGTGACGTGGGTGATGCCCTCGCGGTGCACGGCGGCGAGCGGCACCGAGGTGTGGAACGCCAGCGAGGCCAGGATCGCTGCCTTCTGCGCGGCGTCGTAGCCCTCGACGTCGGCGGTCGGGTCGGCCTCGGCGTAGCCCAGCTCCGTCGCGGTGGCCAGGGCATCCTCGAACGTGGAGCCCTTGCGGTCCATCAGGTCGAGGATGAAGTTCGTGGTGCCGTTGACGATGCCCATGATCCGGACGATGCGGTCACCGGCGAGCGAGTCGTGCAGCGGGCGGATGATCGGGATCGCCCCGGCCACGGCGGCCTCGTAGTAGAGCTGCGCGCCGACCTGCTCGGCCGCGGCGAAGAGCTCCGGGCCGTGGGTCGCGAGCAGCGCCTTGTTGCCGGTGACGACGTCCGCGCCCGACTGCAGGGCCTGGAGCACGAGGGTGCGTGCCGGCTCGATGCCACCGATGAGCTCGACGACGATGTCCGCGCCGAGGATGAGCGATGCCGCGTCCGTGGTGAAGAGCTCCGCCGGCAGGTCGACGTCGCGCTGGGCGTCCACGTCGCGCACGGCGATCCCGACCAGCTCCAGCCCGGCACCGGCGCGCGAGGCCAGCTCGTCGCCGTGCTCGAGGAGCAGTCGCGCGACCTGGGAACCGACCGAGCCGGCCCCGAGCAGCGCGACACGGACGTTGCGGTATTCGATCATCTGGTAGCGGTTCCTGTCGGTGGGGGTGCGCCCTGCGGGGTGGGCGGACCCGGTCGGGTCGGGGGTCAGCGGCCGGTGCCGTCGGCGGGCACGGCGGCGACCCCGGTGTCACGGGCGAGAAGGTCGTCGATCGTCTCGCCCCGCACGAGGATACGGGCTGTGCCGTCCGCGACGGCGACGACCGGCGGGCGGCCCACGTGGTTGTAGTTGCTCGACAGCGCCCAGCAGTAGGCCCCGGTGGCCGCGACGGCGAGCAGGTCCCCGCGCTGCACGTCGCCGGGCAGGTACTCGTCGTTCACCACGACGTCGCCGCTCTCGCAGTGCTTGCCGACGACGCGGCTCAGCACCGCTGGTGCGTCCGAGGTGCGGGCGAGCCGGGCCGTGTAGTCGGCGCCGTACAGGGCGGGACGGATGTTGTCGCTCATCCCGCCGTCGACCGAGACGTACGTGCGGGTCGCGCTGCCGCCGTCCTCGGTCTCGAGCGTGACGGGCTTGATCGTGCCGACGCGGTAGAGCGTCACCCCGGGCGGGCCGATGATGTAGCGGCCCGGCTCGACGGCGATGTCCGGCACCGGGATGCCGCGCTCGGCGCAGGCCTCGCCGATGATCGTGGCCAGTGCCTCGGCGACGTCCTCGGGGGCGAAGGCCGAGTCGGCCTCGGTGTAGTCGATGCCCCAGCCGCCGCCGAGGTTCAGCTCGGGCACCGGACCGGAGGCCACGAGCGTCGCGTGCACGTCCATGAGCCGGCGTGCGGCCTCGCGGAAGCCGGCGTCGTCGAAGATCTGCGAACCGATGTGCGAGTGCAGCCCGACGAAGGCGAGCGAGGACTCGGCGCGGACGGCTGCCGCGGCCTCGACGGCCTCGGACAGCGGGATGCCGAACTTCTGGTCCTCGCGAGCGGTCGCCAGGTACTCGTGGGTGGACGCGTGCACACCGGTGTTGATCCGGATGCGCACACGCTGCACGACCCCGGCGTCGGCGGCGGCACGGGCGACGCGCTGCACCTCTTCGTGGCTGTCGAGCACGATCGTGCCGATGCCGACCTCGACCGCGCGGGCGATCTCGGCGTCGGACTTGTCGTTGCCGTGGAAGCCGAGCCGGCCGGGGTCGATGCCGCCGGCCAGGGCGACCGCGAGCTCACCGGCGGTGCAGACGTCCACGCGCAGGTCGGCCTCGGCCATCCACGCGACGACCTGCGTCGTCAGGAAGGCCTTGCCGGCGTAGTAGACGTGCGCGTGGCTGCCGATGCGCTCGAACGCCTCGGCGAACGCGTTCCGCACACGGACGGCGCGGGACTGGACGTCACGCTCGTCGACGACGTACAGGGGCGTGCCGAACTGCGCGACCAGGTCCGTCGCGCTGATGCCGCCGATCGCCAGGGTGCCGTCGTCGGTCCGCGTCGCAGACGCGGGCCAGATGCGGTCCACCAGTTCGGAGGCGTCCGTCGGGAACCGCAGCCGCGGCGGTGCAAGGGGGTTCTCGCTCACGGGACCCGATCCTACCGACGCGAGCCGTTCCTCCAGGCCGCGTTACGCACCCGTCCGCTCACCCGCAGCTGCCGACCGTCCGCAGGCCGTCCTCGTTGAGCGGCAGCGCGTCCGCGGTGATCCGGACCGTCGCGTCCGACTTCGACACGTCGAGCGAACGCACCCGCAGCGCCTCGGGCAGGAACTGCGCGGTGCAGACCTGCACCGGGACGCCGGTGACGCCCGGGATCGAGTCGACCTTCAGGCCGAGGTCGGAGTTCGTGATCCGGACGCTCTCCGGGGTGATCGAGATGCCGCGGCCGTCGTCCTGCGCGACGACGGCACCCTTGGCGGCGTAGGTGATGTCGTAGCCGAGCACCGACGACGACCCCGTCAGTTCGACGCCGCCGTCGACCAGGTTCAGCCGGTCGAACAGCGGGCTGTACTTCGCCAGGTCCTTGACGCTCGACGACGCCAGGGTGACCGTGCCGTCGACGTCGCGGACGTCGCCCTTGCCGTCCACCGGGACGTCCTGCGCGGTGACGTCGGCGGCGAGCGGGATGCCGTCCACCGTGAGCTTCGCCGAGGAGATCTCGACGCGGTCGAGCGTGCCGCTGATGAGCTGCGGGATGACGATGCCCTCGGCGTGGGCGTCGACCTCGCCGGTCGTGCCGTCCGGCAGCGACTGCTCGACCTGCTGGGCGATGATCCGGTCGACGACGCCGCGCAGCACGAACTCGGCGATCACGACGAGGGCGGCGAGCACGACGACGACCACGAGCAGGACGACGGGCCAGCGGCGGCGCGTGGTGGGGCGTTCGATGGCTGCGGGCATGCGTCCCACCCTGCCAGTCCGTCCCGGCAGCCTGCCTGGAGGCCCGGTGCGCGTCCGGCGCAGCGGCTGCAGGGATGCAAAACACCGGTGTTCGCGCTCGACACCGCGGAATGCGGGTGTTCGGTGCGCGAACACCGGTGTTGTGCGGAAGGAGTACCGCTACATGCGGGACGGAGCCGACACGCCGAGCAGGCCGAGGCCGTTCCGGACGACCTGGCCGGTGGCGTCGTTCAGCCACAGGCGCGTGCGGTGCAGGTCGTTCACGGGCTCGTCGCCGAGGGGCGTGACACGGCAGGAGTCGTACCAGCGGTGGTACAGGCCGGCCAGCTGCTCGATGTACCGCGCGATGCGGTGCGGCTCGCGCAGCTCGGCGGCGTGCCGGACCACCCGCGGGTACTCGGCGAGGGCTCCGAGGAGCGCGCTCTCCGACTCGTGGGTCAGCAGCGAGGCGTCGAACACCGACCGGTCGACCCCGGCCGCCGCGGCGTTCCGGGCCACCGACTGCGTGCGGGCGTGGGCGTACTGCACGTAGAAGACGGGGTTGTCGTTCGTGCGCTTCGTGAGCAGGTCGAGGTCGATGTCGATCGCGGTGTCGCTGGCGAAGCGGACCAGGGCGTACCGGCCGGCGTCGACACCGACGGCGTCGACGAGGTCCTCCATCGTGACGATGGTGCCGTTGCGCTTCGACATGCGCATCGGCTCGCCGTCCTTGAGCAGGTTGACCATCTGCCCGATCAGGATCTCGAGGTTCTTGCCGGGCTCGTCCCCGAACGCGGCGCACATCGCCATCATCCGGCCGACGTAGCCGTGGTGGTCGGCGCCGAGCATGATCAGGTTGCGCTCGAACCCGCGCTCGCGCTTGTCGAGGTAGTACGCCAGGTCGCCGGCGATGTACGCGGGCTCGCCGTCCGACTTGATGACGACGCGGTCGCGGTCGTCGCCGAAGTCGGTCGTGCGGAGCCACTCGGCGCCCTCGGCCTCGTACATCACGCCGGCCGACCGCAGTCGGGCGATGGCACGCTCGACGGCCTTCGACTCGTGCAGGGCGTTCTCGTGGAAGTAGACGTCGAAGTCGACGCCGAAGTCGTGCAGCGACGACTTGATGTCCGCGAACATGAAGTCGACGCCCTCGCGACGGAAGAGCTCCTGCGCCTCGTCGCGCGGCAGGTCGCGGACGTCGATGCCCGGCTCGAGGGTCGCGATGACCCGTGCGGCGATCTCGGCGATGTAGGCGCCGCCGTAGCCGTCCTCGGGCGTCGGCTCACCGAGTGCGCTGGCGACGAGGGAGCGGGCGAACCGGTCGATCTGCGCGCCGTGGTCGTTGAAGTAGTACTCGCGGGTGACGAGGCCGCCCTGCGCCTGGAACACGCGGGCCAGGCTGTCGCCCACCGCGGCCCAGCGGACGCCGCCCATGTGGATCGGGCCGGTGGGGTTGGCGGAGACGAACTCCAGGTTGATCCGGACGCCGTCGTACAGGTCGCCGGTGCCGAAGGACTCGCCGCCGTCCACGATGGTGCGCGCGATCTCGCCAGCGGCGGCCGCCTCGAGCGTGATGTTGATGAAGCCGGGGCCGGCGACGTCGACGGAGTCCACGCCGTCGAGCTCGGTCAGCTCGCCGGCGATCTCGGTCGCGAGCTCGCGCGGGTTCGTGCCGAGCCGCTTCGCGAGCTGCATGGCCGCGTTCGAGGCCCAGTCGCCGTGGGCGCGGTTCTTCGGACGCTCGAGCACCACGTGGGACTCCTCGATCGTCACGGTCTCGGACGCGCCTCGGCGCTCGACGATCCCGGTCAGGATCGACAGGTACGCGGCGGAGAGTTCGGCAGGAGTCACGAGGACCGATCCTACCGGGACGCCCAGGTCCGCACCGGTCGATGCAGCATCATGTCGGGATGACCCCCCGCAGCCGTGCCCGGGCGCTCACCGTCGCCACCCTCACCATCGCAGCAGCCGTCGTGCTCGCCGGGTGCTCGGGCGGCGGGGACAGCACCCCGTCGGCCAGCGCGACCCCGGCGGGCAAGCCGGTGTCGCAGACCTGCGCGGAGCTCCTGCCGACCAGCGCACTGTCGGTGTACGGGCAGACCTTCGAGCTCGACGACTCCTTCACCCCGGCGAAGGGCTCCCCCGCTGCGACCATCGCGAAGCAGCAGGGTCGCGTGTGCCGGTTCGTCAGTACCGACGCCGACGCCACGGCGATCACGCTCGCGGTCGCCGACCTGCCTGAGAAGTCGCTCACCAACCTGAAGGACGCCCTGTACGAGCGGGGCGGGTCCGTCCCCACCTACCGCGTGGAGGGCTACTTCGCCCTGAGCGGCGACGTCGGCCGCGCGGACGCCTTCGCCGACCCGTACTGGATCACCGCGCAGTCGACGCTGTTCACCGAGCCGGGTGGGGCGCAGCCCGTCGTGGACGCGGTGCGCGCCGCGCTCCAGCCGTCCGGGTCGGCGACGGCCACGCCCGCGGGCTGACGCGCGCTACCCCCGCGCACGGTGCGGGGCCGCCGCCGTCCGGTGCGAGGTTGCGCACGTGGTGCGCTGCTCGCGGCGCTGCACGGAACGCGGAACCTCGCACGGGATCGCGTCGATCGCACCGTGCGGACGGGAGGCCTGGGGCGGGTCCGCACTGCGCCTCCAGGCCGGCGGCGACCACGCACCGTGCCGGCTCCGCCATCTGGTGCGAGATTGCGCACGTGGTGCGCTGCTCGCAGCGCTGCACGGAACGCGGAACCTCGCACGGGATCTCGACGGACGCACCGTGCGGACGGGAGGCCCGTGGCTGGCCCGCACCGCGCCTCCCGTCCGGCGGCGACCACGCACCGTGCCGCGTCCGCCGTATGGTGCGAGGTTGCGCACGTGGTGCGCGCTTGCAGCGCCGCACGGAGCGCGGAACCTCGCACGGGAACGCGTCGCTCACACGGTGTCGTGTCCGCCATCTGGTGCGAGGTTCCGTGCGTGGTGCGCGCCTGCTGCGCCGCACGGGACACGGAACCTCGCACGGAATCGCGACGCACGCACCGTGCGGACGGGAGGCCCGTGGCGGGCCCGCACCGCGCCTCCCGGCCGTCCGACGGCACGTCCACAGCGCGACACGCGCTGTCCAGGACCACCCGCCGGACCTGCTACGGTTGTTGACACCCCTTGGCCCCCATAGCTCAGGGGATAGAGCACTGCCCTCCGGAGGCAGGGGCGGAGGTTCGAATCCTCCTGGGGGCACTGGAAAGTACGCCGAAGAGGTTCCCGAAGGGATCGAGCAGCTGGCAGAGCCGCTCTCCCGTGAACACCGTCTTCGGTCCCCGATGTGCGACGGCACCGTTGGCGACCCAGTCCTCGACGACGGCATCGACGTCGGCCACCGTCCAGTACGGCACCGTGCCGGACGGCCCCGGCGTGTTCAGTTCGTCGGTCTGGTGCAGCGTGAGGCGGACGCCGTCGATGTCGAACGCGACGAGGGCGCCACCACGCACGACCGGTTCGCGGCGAAGCCTGGCCGCGTACCAGACGACCGCGGCCTCGAGGTCGTCGACGAACAGGAAGACGTTGCCGACCGGGCCGATCGGGAGCGGTGCTGTGGAGTCGTCGGGCACGGGGGTCCTCCTTCGTCGCGCGCCGCTCAGCGGTGCTCGACCCCGAGCGTCTGCGCGAGGAACGCGAGCGATCCGGGCAGCGCGTGGTCGGTGTAGCCCTCGGCGTGCCGGAGACCGGGGATCAGCTGCAGCGTGTTCGGGACGCCGACCGCGGCGAGCGCCGCCTGCAGGGCGATCGGGTCCGACCGCGGGACCCACTCCTCCAGCGAGTTGGCGAGGTAGACGGGGCCCGTCGACGCCGTCACGTGCTCGATCGTGGACGCCGCGGCGAGCGCCGACCGGTCGCCGCCGACCTCCTGCAGGATCACCCAGCGGAGGAACGGGTCGTCCCGCCCGGTCTGGTCGATGTCGGCGCTGCGCATCGCGTCGAGGTCCTGGTTCGTCGGCGCCGCGGAGACCGTGCCGTCCGTCGCCCGGATGATCTCGGCGAGGCCGAAGATCCCGGACCAGCTCACGGAGGGACGGCCGGTCGCGATGCCGCCCTCGACCGCGAGGTTCCCGCCGGCTGACCCGCCGAAGAAGGCGACCTTGCTCCGGTCGAAGGGGACGTCGGACTGCAGCGCCCACTCGTACGCGGTGAGCACGTCGTCCCTGCTCGCGGGGAACACGTCCGTCGGTGCCAGCCGGTAGTTCGGCACGAAGACCGTGTACCCGGCGTCCACGAGTCGGGCGGACAGGCCGTCCTCCTTGGACTTGTCCCCGCGGAACCAGCCGCCCCCGTGCACGAGCACGACGGCGCCGGTGCTCGGGGGCGATCCGGTGCCCGGGCTGTGGACGTCGAGGACCAGGGCGTCGTGCCGGTCCGAGTACCGCACGTCGCGGTCGATGTGGGGAGGTGGCTGGGTGGGCATCGGTGACGACCTTCCTCGGGTTCCCGACGCCGCGACCGGCGGCGGTTCGTGGAATCCGATTCTCATCGACCGTGTCACGGGGCGATTGGGTCGGATGACTCGATGCGGGTCGATTCCGGGGCGAGGAGCCGCACAACCGGGTCCGGAGCATCCCGGTAGCGTTCCGGCATGACGATGACGTTCCCGGTGCCCGGAGTCCACGCGCTGCGGGGCGGCCCCGAGCTCCGGTGGGGTGTGATCGGCCCCGGGGAGATCGCGAACGACTTCACGGCGACGCTGCACGCGAACTCCGACCAGCGCGTCGTCGCCGTCGGGTCCCGCTCCCCCGAGCGTGCCGCGGCCTTCGCCGCCCGCCACGGCGTGCCCGGTGTGCACTGGTCGTACGAGGCCCTCGTGGCGGACCCGTCCGTCGACGTGGTCTACGTCGCCTCGCCGCACCCGCAGCACCTCGGGCACGCGCTGCTCGCGATCGCCGCCGGCAAGCACGTGCTCGTCGAGAAGCCGATGACGACCTCGGCGGCGGACACCCGCACCCTCGCCGACGCCGCACGGGCCGCGGGCGTCCTCGCGATGGAGGCGATGTGGACCCGGTACCTGCCGGGCACGACCGTCGTCGCCCGTCTGCTCGCGGACGGGGTCCTCGGCGACGTCCGGCTCGCGACGGTCGACGTCGGGTGGCCGCACGACCCGGACCCGGCGGACCGGATGTTCGATCCCGCCGCAGGTGGGGGTGCCCTCCTCGACGCCGGTGTCTACGGGCACTGGTTCGCACGGTTCGCCACCGGCGCCCCGGTGACGAGCAGCACGACGGGGGCGGTCTCGGATCGCGGGGTGGACCTCCAGTCCGTCACGGTGTCGACGGCGGAGGGTGGCGCGCAGGCGGTGGTGACCACGTCGATGACGGCGTGGACGCCGGGGCTGGCGGTGATCGCCGGGAGCCGGGCCACGGTCCGGTACACCGACCACTTCGTGTTCCCGGCGTCGTTCGCGGTGCACCACCCGGGTGGGGAGGACCACTGGGCGGAGCCGACGGGGCTGCGGGGCCGTCAGGGACTCGTGTGGCAGGCGGCGGCGCTCGCGCAGTACGTGGCGGACGGTCGCACGGAGTCCCCGGTGCACTCGCTGGACGACTCGGTCGGGATCGCGACGGCGCTCGACGCGGCCCGTGCGGCACTCGAACCGTCCGCTGCGGCACTCGGACCGACCGGTACGGCACCGTCCGTTCCCGAGCAGGACACCTCGACCCTCTAGGATCACGGGCCGGTCGTCCCGCACGCGACCGGGAAGAGGCCTCGATGACCATCGGCACCGGGAACGCGCAGCTCGAACTCGCCCGCGGGGGCGACGCACCCGCCCCACGGACCCTGTTCGACGTCCTGGCGGCGACCGCGGCGACCCACCCGGACGCGACGGCGCTCGAGGACCCCGCCGGCAGCGTCGACTACGCCGCCCTGCTCGACCTCGTGCGCGCGCAGGCCGACGATCTGGCCCGCCGCGGTGTCCGACGGGGCGACCGGGTCGGGGTGCGGATCCCCTCCGGCGGGCGTGACCTGTACCTGTCGATCCTCGCCGTGCTCGCCGCCGGAGCCGCGTACGTGCCGGTCGACGCGGACGACCCCGAGGAGCGCGCCACCCTGGTGTTCGGCGAGGCCGGTGTCGTCGGGGTGATCGGCGCGGGCGGTGTCCTGCGCGACCGCGACGGCACGGAGCTGCCGGTGACGGACCCTACGGCGAGCGCCGAACTCCCCCGTGAGACCGACGACGCGTGGATCATCTTCACGTCCGGGTCGACCGGGGTCCCGAAGGGTGTGGCGGTCACCCACCGCAGTGCAGCGGCGTTCGTGGACGCCGAGGCGCGGATGTTCCTGCAGGCGGCGCGGATCGGTCCGGGTGACCGGGTGCTGGCGGGGCTGAGCGTGGCGTTCGACGCGTCGTGCGAGGAGATGTGGTTGGCGTGGGGGCACGGCGCCGCGCTGGTGCCGGCACCCCGGTCGTTGGTGCGGACGGGGGTGGACCTGGGGCCGTGGCTCATCGCGCACACGATCACGGTGGTGTCGACGGTGCCGACGCTGGCGGCGTTGTGGCCGGACGATGCGCTGGAGCAGGTGCGGCTGGTGATCTTCGGTGGTGAGGCGTGCCCGCCGGAGCTGGCGGCGCGCATCGCGAGTCGTGACCGTGAGGTGTGGAACACGTACGGGCCGACCGAGGCGACGGTGGTGGCGTGCGGGTCCCTGCTCGACGGGAGCCAGCCGATCCGGATCGGGCTGCCGCTGGACGGGTGGGACCTGGCCGTGGTGGACGGTGCCGGACAACGGGTGGAGCCGGGCGGCGTCGGTGAGCTCGTGATCGGTGGCGTCGGGCTGGGGCGGTACCTGGACCCGGCGAAGGACGCGGAGAAGTACGCGCCGTTCCCGGAGCTCGGGTGGGAGCGGGCGTACCGGAGCGGTGACCTGGTGCGGTACGAGCCCGAGGGGCTGGTCTTCCAGGGGCGTGCGGACGACCAGGTGAAGCTCGGTGGCCGGCGGATCGAACTCGGGGAGATCGACGCGGCGCTGCAGGCCCTGGACGACGTGGCGGGTGGGGCCGCGGTGGTGCAGCGGACCCCGGCGGGCAACCAGGTGCTGGTCGGGTACGTGGCTCCGGTGGCCGGGGCGACGGTGGACGTGGCTGCGGCGAACGCCCGGTTGCGGCAGGAGCTGCCGGCGGCGTTGGTGCCGTTGGTGGCCGTGGTGGAGTCGCTGCCGACGCGGACGTCGGGCAAGGTCGACCGCGCGGCGCTGCCGTGGCCGTTGCCCGGTGCCTCGGACGCGGCGATGCTGCCGGACACGGTGGCGTGGATCGCCGAGCGGTGGTCGGCGATCCTGGGGGTGCCGGTGGCGAGCGTCGACGACGACTTCTTCGCGCACGGCGGTGGGTCGTTGACGGCGGCGCAGCTGGTGTCGGCCATCCGGGAGCGGTTCCCGACGACGACGGTGGCGGACGTGTACGACCACCCGCGGATCGGGGCGTTGGCGGCGGCGCTGGACGAGTCCGGCCCGGTCGAGGCGTCGTCGCGCGACGTCACCCCGGTCCCTCCGGCGACGGGGCTGCTGATGACGCTGCTCGGGCTGCCGGTGCAGGTGCTCCGGGGGCTGCGGGTGCTGACGTGGACGGCCCTGGTGGCCGCGGTGCTGCACGCGACGACGCTGCCGTTCCTGCCGGTGCTGCCCTGGCCGGTGCTGGTGCTGGCGCTCCTGGTGTTCGTGACGCCGATCGGCAAGATGGCGCTGACGGTGGTGCTCGCGCGGCTGCTGCTCGCCGGGGTCCGGCCCGGGTCGTACCCCCGTGGCGGCTCGGTGCACCTGCGGGTCTGGCTGGCCGAGCGCATCGCCGAGGCGGTCGACGGCCCCTCGACGGCCGGCGCCCCGTGGATCAGCTACTACGCCCGGGCCCTCGGCGCGCGGATCGGCAGGGACGTCGACCTGCACACGCTGCCGCCGGTGACGGGGATGCTCACGATCGGCAAGCGTGCCTCGATCGAGCCCGAGGTCGACCTGGCCGGGTACTGGCTCGACGGCGACGTGTTCCACCTGGGGCACGTCCGCGTCGACGAGGACGCCGTGGTGCGCAGCCGGACGACGCTGCTGCCGGGGGCGCACGTCGGTGCGGGTGCCGAGATCACGGCGGGTTCCGCCGTCGGCGGCCCGGTGCCCGCGGGCGAACGCTGGGCAGGGGCACCTGCGGAGCGCACCGGGTCGGCTCGTGACGACCGGGAGGCCCGTCCAGCGACCCGACGACGCTGGCTGCTCGCGTACGGGGCCGGGTCCCTGGCCGTGGCCGGGTTGCCGGTGGTCGGTGTCGCGGTCGGCCTGCTGGTCGCCCTCGCCCTGGTCGGGCGGGCGTCGACCCTGGGCGACGCGGTGCTCCGTGCGCTGGTGACGGTCCCCCTGGCGACGGTCGTCGCCGGTGCGGTGTACGCGCTGCTGGTGGTGGTCGCGGTGCGGCTGCTCGGCATCGGCCTGCACGAGGGGCGGCACCCGGTGCGCTCCCGGATCGGCTGGCAGGTGTGGTCGACCGAGCGGGTGCTCGACGCGGCACGCACCCTGCTGTTCCCGCTGTACGCCTCGCTCGTGACGCCGGTGTGGCTGCGGCTGCTCGGTGCCCGCGTCGGTCGGGACACCGAGATCTCGACGGTGCTGCTCATCCCGGCGTTGACGCAGATCGCGTCGGGGGCGTTCCTGGCCGACGACACGATGGTGGCGACGTACGAGCTCGGCGGCGGTCGGGTGCGGATCGGTCGCTCGAAGGTCGGCCGTCGCGCGTTCCTCGGCAACAGCGGCATGACGGGTGCCGGGCGCTCGGTGCCGCGCGAGGCCCTGGTGGCGGTGCTGTCCGCGGTGCCGAAGAAGGCCAAGCGCGGGTCGTCGTGGCTCGGGTCGCCCCCGGTGCGGCTGCGGCGCGCGGCGACGGAGTTCGACGAGGCGCGCACGTTCCGCCCGTCCAGGCGGCTCAAGGTCGCCCGCGGCTGCTGGGAGCTGCTGCGCCTGGTGGCCCCGATGGTCTCCGCCGCCATCGCGCTCGGCGTGGCCGGAGCACTGCTGGCGCTCTGGTCGGCCGTCGGGATCGGGTGGACGGTGCTGCTCGCCGGACCGGTGCTCATCGCCGCCGGTGCCGTCGCCGCCGTGGTCTCGACGATCGCGAAGTGGGCGTTCGTCGGTCGGATCACCGCCCGGGAGCACCCGCTGTGGTCGTCCTTCGTGTGGCGCAACGAGGTGCAGGACACCTTCGTCGAGACCGTCGCGCGCCCCTGGTTCGCCGAGCAGGCCACCGGCACCCCCGCGCTGGCCGTCTGGCTGCGGAGCCTCGGTGCGACGATCGGCCGCGGCACCTGGCTCGAGACGTACTGGCTGCCCGAGGCCGACCTGGTCACCATCGGCTCCGGGGCGTCGGTGGCGCGGGGCACGGTCGTGCAGACGCACCTGTTCCACGACCGCGTGATGCAGCTCGACACCGTCCGGATCGACGCGGGTGCGACGCTCGGGCCGCACAGCGTGGTCCTGCCGGCGGCCGGCATCGGTGCCGGGGCGACCGTCGGGCCGTCCTCGCTCGTCATGCGCGGTGAGCAGGTGCCGACGGGTTCCCGCTGGTCCGGCAACCCGATCGCTCCGTGGACATCGGCAGCCCCCTCGGTGACCGCCCCACCGGCGCCATGAGGTTGACTGTCCCCGTGCCCTCCGATCCCGCCGCAGACCCGTACACCCCGCACAGCGGCGACCGACGGTGGAGTGCCGAGCACTACGAGCTCCGTCTCGACTACCGCGTCGCCACGAACCGCCTGGACGGCACCGCCACGATCACCGCGCGCGCCCTCGAGCCGCTCGAGAAGGTCGTGATCGACCTGCACGGGCTCACGGTCGACCGGGTCGACGTCGACGGACGCCGGGCGAAGAAGGTCTCGACCGCGACGCACAAGGTGACGGTCACCCCGGCCGACCCCATCGCCGCCGACACCGTGTTCAGCGTGCACCTGCGGTACCGCGGCACCCCGCACCCCGTCCGGAGTGCGTGGGGGCAGCTCGGCTGGGAAGAACTGTCCGACGGCGTCATCGTCGCCGCGCAGCCCACGGGAGCGCCGTCGTGGTTCCCGTGCAACGACCGCCCCGACGACAAGGCCACGTACCGGATCGAGATCGCGGCCGAGGCGGCGTACGACGTCCTGGCGAACGGGGAGCTGCTCGCCAAGGAGCGCGACCGCGTCGGCACCCGCTGGACCTACGCCACCACCGAGCCGATGGCGACCTACCTGGCGACCGTGCAGATCGGCCGCTACCGCACCACGAAGCTGCGCACGAGCGGCGTCCCCGTCACGCTGCACCACCCCGCCGACCTCGCCGCCGCCGCGAAGACCGACTTCGGCCAGGTGCCGGAGATGCTCGCGCTGTTCGGTGACCGGTTCGGCCCGTACCCGTTCGCGGCGTACGGCGTCGTGGTGACCGACGACGACCTGGAGATCCCGCTCGAGGCCCACGGCCTGGCGGTGTTCGGCCGGAACCACGTCGACGGCGAGCACGGGACCGACCGCCTCATCGCCCACGAGCTCGCCCACCAGTGGTTCGGCAACTCCGTGACGGTCACCCGGTGGCAGGACATCTGGCTGCACGAGGGGTTCGCCTGCTACGCCGAGTGGCTCTGGTCCGAGGACCGCGGCGACGCCACCGCCGACCAGCTGGCCGAGCGGTACCGGCAGGGACTGCTCGAACAGCCGGAGGACCTGGTCGTCGGTGACCCGGGCGCGAAGGACATGTTCGACGACCGCGTCTACAAGCGCGGCGCCCTCGCCCTGCACGCCGTCCGCCGCACGTTCGGCGACGACGCCTTCTTCGCCGGGCTGCGGAGCATCACCGAGCGGCACCGGCACGGATCCGTCACCGTGCCGGACGTGCTCCGTGCGTTCGCGGACACCGCCGGCCGCTCGGTCGCGGACGTCGGTGCGGTGACCGGGCCCTGGATCGACGAGGCGTCGGTGCCGGCGCTGCCCGCTGGCTAGCAGGCGCCGCCGGCGCGTCGATCAGCAGGCTCCGCCGCCGCGCCGGCCAGCAGGCTCCGCCGCCGCGCCGGCTAGCCCGCCAGCTCGCCGTCGGCCGGGTCGCAGCTGACCTCGGACCACACCGCGTCGAGCGACAGCCCGACCACACCCGCGACCGACGCGATGGTCGAGAACGCCGGCGTCGCGATCCGACCGGTCTCGATCTTCCGGAGCGTCTCCGGCGAGATCCCCGCAGCCAGGGCGGTGTCCACGATCGACCGCGGACCACGGGCACGACGGAGCAGCGCACCGAGGCGACGACCGCGCGCGACCTCGTCGGGACGGAGTGGGAGACGGACCATGACCACATAGTAATACCGGTATGATCATCGGCGTGATCGAGATCCTGACCCCCGCCGAGGTCGACAAGGGCCGCGCCACCGGAGCCCTCGTCGGCACGATCCTGCAGACCCTGCGCGAACGCACCCGCGTCGGCACGAACCTGCTCGAGATCGACCGGTGGGCGAAGCAGATGATCGAGGCCGCCGGTGCCGACTCCTGCTACGTCGACTACGCACCCTCGTTCGGCCGGGGCCCGTTCGGTCACCACATCTGCACGGCCGTGAACGACGCCGTCCTGCACGGGCTGCCGCACGACCGGGTGCTGCAGGACGGCGACCTGCTGACCCTCGACCTCGCGGTGTCCCTGGACGGCATCGCCGCCGACGCCGCGATCAGCTTCGTCGTCGGTACCGCACGCCCCGAGGACCTCGCACTCATCGACGCCACCGAACGCGCGCTGGCCGCGGGCATCGCCGCGGCCGGACCGGGCGCCCGCATCGGTGACCTGTCCCACGCGATCGGCACCGTGCTCGAAGCCGCGGGCTACCCGGTGAACGTCGAGTTCGGCGGGCACGGCATCGGCTCGACCATGCACCAGGACCCGCACGTGTCGAACACCGGGCGCCCCGGCCGCGGCTACACGCTCCGACCCGGGCTCCTGCTCGCGCTCGAACCGTGGGTGATGGCGGACACCGACGTCCTGGTCACCGACGCCGACGGGTGGACCCTGCGGAGTGCCACCGGAGCGCGGACCGCCCACACCGAGCACACCATCGCGATCACCGAGGACGGCGCCGAGGTGCTCACGCTCCCCCGCTGACCGTCCCGACCACCTCGACGGGCAGGCCACCCGCGGCGACGACGAGCACGACGTCCGGTGCGGGGTACAGCACGGTGAGCGGTTGTCCGGCACCCTCGAACCGGGCGGTGCCGGCGGCCGCGTCGACCTCCACCGCGAGCGGGTCGACGCGCAGCCCGCGTCCGTCGCGTTTCAGCACGGCCTCCTTCGCCGCCCACGCCGTGGCGAGGAGCGCCGGGCCTCCGTCGGCTCGACGGAGTTCGTCCGAGGTGAACGCATCGAGCGGCGCGGCAGCGACCCGCGACACCCGTTCGACGTCGACACCGAGTGCCGACGGCCCGACCGCGAGGGCGACGACGCCCGGTGCGCGCGACAGGCTCACGCCGACCGTGACGCCCGCGACGGTCGCCCACGGACGACCGTGGTCGGTCCCCGCGCAGTGCGGGCAGACGCGCCCCGCGCGCACCGCGACCGGCTCGGCGCCGGTCGCCGACACGACGGCGGCGACCAGGGCCTCCCGGTCGTCCGCGCGGTCAGCAGCCGGCGTCCGGAGCGTCACCGTGACGGTCTGGAGGCGCGACCCACCGACCGGGGCAGCGCCCGTCGGTCGTGTGGTCGCGCCCAGAGCGGATCAGGCGTGCGTCAGCGCGATGAGCGCGACGTTCATGGTGCTGTACTGCCCCTCGGAGCGGGTCGCCTGGCGAACTCGTCCGCGCAGGACCTCGTAACGGCCATCGTGCTCGCGCACGAAACCGATCACACCCGTCGCCGGAGTCGACACCCGGTGGTAGCCGTCCTCGAGCGGGACGACCTCGGTGCTCGTGGTGCGTTCCATCGTTCTTCCCCTTCCGTTCATCCTCGAACAGTGGCGCCAGCATACCCCGGTACGGGGGACAAGACGTCCACAGGAAGCACGGTCCGGAGCGTTCCCCCAGAGTCTGGCGGTGCCCCTGCGTGGCCTGGATAGACTCCGGGCGACAGCGCACTCGTGGCGCGGTCCGGTGCGGTGCCACGGGGTACCGGCCGGCGACGGACGGAGGACGGATGCGAGCGGTCCAGCACGGATCGGGCACGGACGGATCGAGCGGGCACAGGGGGACAACGCGGCTGTGGAGCCGTGTGATGGCCGCCCTCGTCGCGACGCTGATCGTCCTGGCTCCGGCAGCGACCGCCCACGCCACGGCGCCCGTCGACCTGGGCGGCGCGTACGTCCTCGACGAGGCCGACGCGCTGACCGCATCCCAGCAGTCGAAGGTCGAGCAGGCCGTGCAGGACCTGTACTCCGAGACCCAGACGCAGCTGTACGTCGTGTTCGTGCCGTCCTTCACCGACCCCACCGACCACACCGAGTGGGGCCGGGCCGTGCTCGAGCAGAACCAGATCGACACCGACGGCATCCTGCTCTCGGTCGCGGTCGACGAGCGGAACTACGACGTGCAGCAGACGAACGAGACCGCGATCTCCTCGTCCGACGTGGAGAACGCCGTCAACGACTCGCTGCTCCCCGAGCTCAAGCAGGGCGACTGGGCCGGCGCCGCCGTGGCCTTCGCCGACGGGTTGACCCAGTCGCAGGCCCCGGTGGACCTCACCTGGCTGTGGATCCTGCTGCTCGTCGTGGTCGTCGGGCTCGTCGTCGTGGTCCTGGTCATCCGGACCCGCAACAAGCGCCGCACCGCCGCGGCGACCAAGGCGCAGGAAGCCTCGCTCGCCGACCTCGAACGCACCGCCGGCGGCGCCCTGGTCACCATCGACGACGAACTCCGCACCGCCGAGCAAGAGGTCGGGTTCGCGAGCGCGCAGTTCGGCCCGGACGCCGCCAAGCCGTTCGCCGACGCCGTGCAGGCCGCCCAGCGCGAGGTCCGCAAGGCCTTCACGATCCGGCAGCAGCTCGACGACGATATCCCCGACACCCCCCAGCAGCGCGCCGAGTGGGCGAACCAGATCATCGTCATCTGCGAGCGTGCGCACGCCGCGATCGAGGAGCAGACCGAGGCGTTCGACCAGCTCCGCTCGCTCGAGGACGGCATCGAGGACGCGGCCGCATCGCTCGCCCAGGCCGTCGCCGCCGCGCCGGCCTCGGTCGGAGCCGCAGCCGCTGCGCTCGACCGTGTCCGCGCGCGCTACACCGGCCGCACCCTCGCGACCGTGGCGAACAACGTCGACCAGGCCCACCAGGTGCTCGCCTTCGCCACCGAACGCTCGAACGCCGCCACCGCCTCCATCGCCGCCGGCGACAAGGGCGAGGCGGTCGTGGCCGTGCGCGACGCCCAGCACGCGCTCGCCCAGGTGCAGCAGCTCACCGACGGCGCACTCGCCGCCGAGCAGTCCTTCGACGAGGCCACCGCCCGCGCCGAGGCGATGCGCATCGACATCCAGGGCGACGTCGCCGCCGCCCGCAGCCTGCGCTCGGGCGGGCCGGACCTCGCCGCCGCGGTCACCCGCGCCGAGGCCGTGCTCCGCCAGGGGCTGGACCCGAAGGACCCGGTGGCGGCCGTCGACGCGCTGACCCGGGCGAACACCGAGATCGACCAGGCCATCGCCACGGCGCGGGGTGCCGAAGAACAGCGCCAGCGGGCCACCCAGGCGCTCGACGCCGCCCTGCGCGACGCCCGGAACCGGATCAGCCAGGCCCGCGACTACGTCTCCCTGCACCGCGGCGGCATCGGCCCGACGGCCCGGACCCGGCTGTCCGAGGCCCAGCGCGCCTACGACGACGCCGTCGAGCTCGCCCCGAACAACCCCGGCCAGGCACTCAACGCCGCCCGCGCGGCCGAGCAGTACGCGGCCGCCGCGATGGACGCCGCCAACGACGACCTCGGCGGCTGGGGTGGCGGCCAGGGCGGTGGCGGCGGCGGCGCCCAGCTCGGCGGCCTCGTCACCGGACTCGTCCTCGGCGGCCTGCTCGGCGGTCGCGGCGGCAGCTACGGCGGCGGTTCCTTCGGGGGCGGCGGCTTCTCCGGCGGCGGCCGCTTCTGACCCGACGCACTCCCCCGGCACCCAGAACCAGACACGACCCGACAACACCGTCCACAGGACTTCCACGAAAGGGAACAGCAATGGCCAAGCAGACCATCTTCGGACGCATCTCCACCCTCGTGCGCGCGAACATCAATCAGATCATCGACGACGCCGAGGACCCGCAGAAGATGCTGGACCAGCTCGTCCGCGACTACACGAACAACATCGCCGACGCGAAGACCGCGATCGCGCAGACCATCGGCAACGTGCGCCTGCTCGAGCAGGACCACGAAGAGGACAAGAAGGCCGCGGTCGAGTGGGGCCAGAAGGCCGCCAACGCCTCCACCGCAGCCGACAAGTACCGCTCCGAGGGCAAGTCGGCCGAGGCGGACAAGTTCGACAACCTCGCCAAGATCGCCATCGGCAAGCAGATCGCCGCCGAGCAGGAGGTCAAGGACGCGGAGCCGAACCTGGCGTCGCAGAACGAGGCCGTCGAGAAGCTCAAGACCGGTCTCGCCGGCATGGAGCAGAAGCTCGAGCAGCTCCGCGCGAAGCGGGACAACCTCGTCGCCCGCTCGAAGACCGCCGAGGCGCAGTCCCGCGTCAACGACGCCCTCGGCAACATCGACGTGCTCGACCCGACGAGCGACCTCGGCCGCTTCGAGGAGAAGGTCCGCCGCGAAGAGGCGAAGGTGCTCGGCCAGCAGGAGCTGCAGTCGTCGAGCCTCGACGCACAGTTCGAGAGCCTCGAGGACGTCGGCAAGGACGCCGAGGTCGAGGCACGGCTCGCCGCGCTGAAGTCCGGCGGATCCTCGAGCATCTGACGAACGCCCTGACGACGCCGGACCCCAGCTGACAGACTGAGACGATGCACTTCCTCGTGGTCGGTCAGTGGCAGGGTTCGGCGTCGTCGCGCGCGATGCGCCTCGGGGACGGTGCGTCGGCGATCGCGGCCGACCTCCCCCGGGCGTCCACCACCGTGGTCGACGTCCCGGCCGGAGCGGGCGACCGCCTCGAGACCGCCGTCGCCCGCTACACCTCGGTGCTCGCCGTCGCCGAACGCGTCGCCGAGGAAACAGCCGTCGCCACCGAACCGGTGCTCGTCGTCGGCGGTGACGGCGCCAGTGTCCTCGGCGCGACCGCCGCCCTCGCACCGGACACCGCGTTCGTCCGCATCTCCGGGTCCAGCGGGTACCGCGCACTCAACCGGGCACAGCCCGTCGCCGCCGAGACCGCCGCCCTGCGCCTGCTGGTCGACCGCCCCGACGACCTGTTCCCCGGACTGCCGGTGGTGCCGGCGTCCTCGGTCGTCGTCGCCGGGGTCCGCGGCGTCGAGGACGCCGAACGAGCCGCCCTCGACAAGGCCGGGATCGTGCACCTCGACGTCGACGCCGCAACCCCGGACGCCCTCGCCGCAGCGGTCGAGCGGACCGGTGCCGCATCGGTCTTCGTGCACGTCGACCTCGACGTCCTCGACCCGTCCGAGGTCGACGGGCTGCTCGAACCCGTCCCGTTCGGCCTCGACGGCGCAGCGCTCGTCGAGCGCATCCAGGCCGCGACCCGCGGCCGGCGCCTCGTCGGCGCCGCGCTCACCGGATTCGCCCCCGTCGACCCGGACCGGGCGGTGGACGACCTCGGCGTGATCCTGCGCGTCGTCGGAGCGGTGACCAGCGCCTCCCGGGTGGGCTGACCACGGGCACGACGCGACCGGCGGACCCCCTGCCGGTCCGCGTACGCTCGGCAGCATGACGGACTACGACCTCATCGTGATCGGAGCCGGCGCTGTCGGCGAGAACGTGGCGGACTACGCCAGGAAGCGCGACCTGTCGGTCGCGATCGTGGAGGCCGAGCTCGTCGGCGGCGAGTGCTCCTACTGGGCGTGCATGCCCTCGAAGGCGCTCCTGCGCAGCGGACACGCCCTCGCCGCCGCCAAGCGGCTCGACGGTGCGAAGCAGGCCGTGACCGGCACGCTCGACGCAGCACACGTGCTCGCCCGCCGCAACTCGTTCACCTCCGACTGGAAGGACGACAGCCAGGTCTCGTGGCTCGAGTCCGCCGGCATCGACCTGATCCGCGGGCACGCCCGCATAACCGGCCCGAAGACCATCGACGTCGACGGCGAGACGCACACCGCGCGCGCCGCCGTCGCGGTCGTCACCGGTTCCCTGCACACGCTGCCCGCGGTGCCCGGTCTCGCCGAGGCGAAGCCGTGGGGCACCCGCGAGGGGACCAGCGCCCAGCAGGTCCCGGAGAGCCTGCTCGTCATCGGCGGCGGTGTCTCCGGCTCGGAGCTCGCGACCGCGTGGGCGTCCCTCGGCGCGAAGGTCACCCTCGTCGCCCGGCACGGTCTGCTCGGCGGCATGGAGCCCTTCGCCGGGGAACTCGTCGCCGACTCCCTGCGCGAACTCGGTGTCGACGTCCGCACCGGCGTCAACCCGGTCCGGGTCGACGGCGACGAGCACGGTCTCGTCACCACGGAGCTCGACGACGGCACCACGGTCATCACGAGCGAGGTGCTCGCCGCCACCGGACGCGCAGCACACACGCGTGACCTCGGGCTCGAGACCGTCGGCCTGACCGCGGGCGACTGGCTCGACGTCGACGACACCATGCTCGTGCACGGCACCGACTGGCTGTACGCCGTGGGTGACGTCAACCACCGCGTCCTGCTCACGCACCAGGGCAAGTACCAGGCGCGTGCCGCCGGCGAGGCGATCGCGGCGCGGTACCAGGGCACGCCGCTGCACACCGAGCCGTGGGGTGCACACGTCGCCACCGCCGACCACGCCGCCTCGCCGCAGGTCACCTTCACCGACCCCGAGGTCGCGAGCGTCGGACTGACCGAGGCGAAGGCCCGCGAGCAGGGGCTGAACGTCCGCGCGGTCGAGTACGACCTCGGTGCGATCGCCGGGTCCTCGCTGCAGGCAGACGGCTACACGGGCCGCGCGAAGATGGTCGTCGACGAGGACCGCGGGGTCGTCGTGGGCGTCACGTTCGTCGGCCAGGACGTCGCCGAGATGCTGCACGGCGCGACCGTCGCCGTCGTGGGCGAGGTCCCGATCGACCGCCTGTGGCACGCGGTGCCGGCCTACCCGACGATGAACGAGATCTGGCTCCGCCTGCTCGAGGCGTACGGCCGCCCGGCCTGAGCGTGCGCAACCCGCTGCTCGACTCCCCCGTGTCCCGTGCGGGGTGGGTCTTCGCGACCGCCGTCGGGCTCGCCGTGGGCGTCCCCCTGTCGACCGGGCGGATCCGGGTGGAGGACGGGCTCGTGGTCTGCACGGGGCTGCCGCGCTGGGCGTTCCGGCGCGGCGGCACCTGCGTCGGTTCGGTGTACCTGACCCGCGACAACGACGGCCCGCGGGTGCTCCGGCACGAGCGGGTGCACGTCGAGCAGTGGCGCCGGTACGGGATGCTCATGCCGCTGCTCTACGCCGTCGCCGGGCGGGATCCCCTGCGGAACCGATTCGAGGTCGAGGCCGGCCTGGAGGACGGCGGCTACCGCTGACGGGGGCGGGTGCGGCGCGGGGCGGCTCGGGTGTGCTGCGGTCGCACGACACGCCGCGTGCGCATCGCCGTGGTCGCGCGATCTGTCGCCCCGACGCCGGTCGGGCGGCAGATCGTGCGACCTCGGCGGGCGTGCCGGTCGGTCGCAACACCCCGCGGGGTGCGCGGCGAGCGGTCGCAGACCGTCGCCTGCGGCGCCGCCAGCCGACGGTTCGTGACCACTCGGCGCCCCACCGACGACGAGTCGTGACCGCTCGGCGGCGGCACGTGACCGAAGTCGCGGGACACGCCGCGTGCGCATCGTCGTGGTCGCGCGAACCGTCGTCCGGACGCCGGGCAGGCGGCAGATCGTGCGACCTCGGCCCGGCCCGGCGCCAGCCGGCCCGTGGGTCAGGCCGCGCGCCGCCGCGGCACCACGAGGGGCGTGCCGGTCTCGGGATCGGGGACGACGACGCACGGCAGGCCGAAGACGTCCTCGACGAGGTCCGCGGTGAGCACCGACGACGGCTCCCCCGCCGAGACGATCGCCCCGTCGCGCATCGCGATGACGTGGGTGGCGTAGCGCGCGGCCTGGTTCAGGTCGTGCAGCACCGCGACGACCGTGCGACCGGCGGCGTGCAGCGTGGAGGCCAGTTCGAGCACGTCGTACTGGTGGGCGATGTCGAGGAACGTCGTCGGCTCGTCGAGCAGCACGATGTCGGTCTGCTGCGCGAGCACCATCGCGATCCACACCCGCTGCCGCTGCCCGCCGGAGAGCTCGTCGACGCTCCGGTCCGCCAGTTCCACCGTCGACGTCTGCTCGAGTGCGGCCTGCACCGCCTGCCGGTCGGACCCGGACGACGGGTGCAGCAGGTCCTGGTGCGGGAACCGGCCCCGGGACACCAGGTCACGCACGGTGATGCCGTCGGGGGCGATCGGGGTCTGCGGGAGCATGCCGACCCGCCGGGCGACGGCCTTCGGGCGGTACGAGTCGATCGGCGCCCCGTCGAGGAACACCGTGCCGGCACGCGGCTTCAGGGTGCGGGCGAAGGACTTCAGCAGCGTCGACTTGCCGCAGGCGTTCGGACCGACGATGACCGTGAGTTCGCCGTCGGGGATGTCGACGTCGAGCGTGTCCACCACGACCCGGTCGTCGTACGCCAGGGTCAGCCCACGGGCCCCCAGCGCGGTGGTCGGGACCGGACCGAGCGCGGTGCCCGAGGTCGGCATCAGTGCTCGGCCTTGCCGTGCCGCCAGTAGCCCATGAACGCGACCTGCTTGCGGTCGATGCCGACGCCGCGCACCAGGTGGCGGCGGAGTTCCTTGACGCAGCCGGCCTCGCCCGCGATCCACGCGTAGACGGGGCGCTCGTCGACCGGGGCGGGGACGTCCCACAGCACCTGCTCGTCGACGTCGACGTCGGTGAGCTCGACGGCCGGCTCGCACGCGGCGGCGGACGGCGCGACGGTGGAGGCCCAGGCGTGCACCTGGTCGGTCATCCGGACCCCGTGGGTGGCGCCGTTGCGGGCGATCCAGCGGACCTCGACCCCGGCGGGCGCGGTGACCGGCAGCCGGTCGGCGTCGGTGGGCACCTCGATGAAGACGTGGCCGACGGTCGAGACGTCGAGGGCTTCGAGGATGGCGCAGATGGCGGGTGCGGCGGTCTCGTCCCCGGCGAGCAGGATCCGGTTCGCGTGCCCGGGAGCGAACTCGGCGGCCCCGGTCGGCAGGTCCTCCGGCGACTCGGGGACGCGCGGCCCGACGATGCGCAGCTCGTCACCGACGCGGCAGGCCGACACCCAGCGCGACGCCGGACCGGTGTCGCCGTGGGCGACGAAGTCGATGTCGAGCTCGCGGGCGTCCGGCCGGAACGAGCGGACCGTGTACGTGCGGAGGGGGTTGCGGGCGTCGTCCGGCAGCGCGCGCCAGGCGGCGTACCAGTCCTCGTCCTCCGGCAGTTCGGAGAAGCCGATGCCGGGCAGGGGCAGCACGATCTTGATCCGCTGGTCGAGACCGACCGAGGAGAAGTCGGCGAGCGCGTCGCCCGTCAGCGTCACCCGGACGAAGTTCGGGGTGAGCGACGTGACGGCGGCCACACGGACGGAGAAGACGCGATACCGGGTTGCCACGGAATCGAGTATGGCATGCCTTACCTAACGTCTCCAGGCCCCCGGAACGGTGCGAGGATCGTCCCCGTGTCCGAAGCCCCCGACGACGAATTCGCCGACCTGCCCGCCCTCGCCAGCGCGAGCGGCGTGACCACGCCGCTCCGCGCCTCCAGGCAGGTGGTCCGCACCGCGGACGGACAGGATACCTCCGCGATCCGGTGGGGCGACGACGGCCAGGAGGCCCGGATCACCTACCTGCACGGGCTCGGCATCGACGCCCACAGCTTCGACACCACGGCACTCGCCGTGGGCGAGCCGGCGGTCGCCCTCGACCTGCCCGGCCACGGCCGGTCGTCGTGGCGGGAGGACGCGGACTACGCGGCGGCCGCGACGGCGCCGAGCGTGCTCGCCGCGCTCGACGCGCTCTCGGTGCCGCCGGGCATCGTCGTCGGCCACTCGCTCGGTGCGATCCTGTCCGCCCGACTCGCGGCCACCGCGCCGGAGCGGGTCACCGGGCTCGTGCTCGTCGACATGTCGCCGGACTTCGCGCAGCGTGCGGTGGACCGGATCGCCCGCGCGCTCGAGGCGGAGGAGCCGTTCGAGTCCCTCGAGCAGGTCGTCGACCGGGCGATCGAGGCGCGGGTCGGCGACGACCGGCAGGTGCTGCTGCGCGAGGCCCGGCACACGACGGCCCTCGGTGCGGACGGGCGACTCGTTCGCCGTCACCACTTCCCGCACCTGCCCGCCGGGCGGACGTCGTCGGTGGGGCGCTTCGCCGATGCGTGGCCGGACCTCGAGGCCCTGCGCGTGCCGATCCTGCTCGTCCGGGGTGACCGCGGGTACGTCTCCCCGAAGCTGCACGCCGGGTTCGCCGAACGCCTGCCGGACGCCGAGATCGTGACGGTGACCTCGCGGCACGCGGTGCAGAACCAGGCACCCCTCGAACTGGCTTCGGCGATCCGGGCATGGGCGGAGCGGCACGGATTGTTGCACCCGATCGAAGAACCGTCGCCGGACGGCACCAGCCGCCGGTACCCTCGTGCGAGCGCGAGGCCCGATCCCAGCCCTCGTGCCCGGAAGGAACCCACCACCCCATGAGTCCGCTCCTGCCCCGTCGCACCGCGCGCACCTCGCGCATCGGGCGCGCTGCCCTCGCCGCCACGGCCGTCGCCGTCGTCTCCGCCCTGGCGCTGGCCGGCTGCTCCGGCTCGTCCGACACCACCGGCGGCAAGGACGCCACGGTGCGCGTCGGGCTGGTGCTCGAGCCGACGAGTCTCGACATCCGCACCCAGTCCGGGGCGGCGCTCGACCAGGTGCTCATCGACAACGTGTACCAGGGGCTCGTCGGCCGGACCGCCGACGGCGAGATCCGTGACGTGCTGGCCTCGTCCCACGAGGTCTCGAAGGACGGCCTGACTTACACGTTCACGCTGCGGGACGGCACGACGTTCCAGGACGGCAAGCCGGTCACCGCGGCCGACGTCGTGTGGTCGCTCGAGCAGGTCAAGTCGAACGACTCGTACGTCGACTCGGCCAAGCTCGCGGGCGTCACGTCGATCACCTCGCCGTCGGACGACTCCGTCGTGCTGCAGCTGGCGAAGCCGGACTCCGACCTGCTCTGGAACCTGACCGGCCGCTCGGGCCTGGTGCTCGAGAAGGCCGCGGACAACGACCTGTCCGACAGCGCGAACGGCACCGGTCCGTTCGAGGTCGCGAGCTGGAAGCAGGGCGACTCGCTCACCTTCGACCGCAACGAGGACTACTGGGGCACGAAGGCGAAGGTCGCGAAGATCGTCTTCCGGTACATCACGGACCCGTCGACCGCCGTCAACGCGATGGCGAACGGTGACCTCGACGTCCTGAACCCCGTTGACGGCACGCTCAAGAGCCAGCTGCAGGGCAACGCCGACATCGCGCTGCACAGCGGCAAGACGACCGACAAGTACACGCTCGCGTTCAACGACCGCAAGGAACCCTTCACCGACGAGCGCGTGCGCCGGGCCATCCGGCAGGCGATCGACGCGAAGGCGCTCATCAAGGCGATCGGCGGCACGGGCGTGGAGCAGGGCGGTCCGATCCCGGAGCTCGACCCCGGCTACGAGGACCTGACCGACATCGACGCGTACGACCCCGCGAACGCGAAGAAGCTCCTGGCCGACGCCGGGCAGCAGGACCTCAAGCTGACGCTCACCTACGCGAACATCTACCCGACCACGATCGGCGACGTGCTGAAGTCGCAGCTCGCCGACGTCGGGATCACCCTGACCGTCAAGCGCGTCGACTTCGCCACCTGGCTGTCCTCGGTGTTCCAGGCACCGAAGTCCGGCGAGCGGGACTTCGACCTGTCGATGGTCGACCACGTCGAGGCCCGTGACTTCGGCAACTGGGCGAACCCGGACTACTACTTCGGGTACGACAACCCGAAGGTGCAGGCGCTCTACGCCCAGTCGATCGCGGCGACTGACGAGGCCACGAAGACCGAGGCACTCCGGAAGGCGGCACGCATCGTCAGCGAGGACGCGGCCGGCGAGTGGCTCTACACGGCGACCGAGATCACCGCGGTGCGCTCCGGCGTGACGGGCTTCCCGGTCGACGGCGGCAACTCGCGCCTCGACCTGGCGAAGCTCGCGGTCAAGTGACCCGGAGCGACCGCGGCGGGGTGTCCGTCCCCGTAGCATCGGTGTCGTGACCCGGTTCCTCATCGGGCGGGTGCTCCTGCTCGTCGTCGGCCTGCTCGTGGCGAGCGTCATCATCTTCGCCACGCTCCGCGTGCTGCCCGGTGACGTCGCCCAGGTCGTCGCCGGCACGCAGTCGACCCCCGCGCAGGTGGAGCAGCTCCGGCAGCAGCTCGGACTCGACCGGCCCGTCGTGGTGCAGTACCTCGACTGGATCGGCGGGGTGTTCCGCGGCGACCTCGGTCGCTCGCTGGTGACGAACGGTGCAGTCGCACCGGAGATCGCGCAGAAGCTCGCGATCACCCTGCCGCTCGCCGCGATGTCCCTGGCGACCGCCCTGGTGATCGGCGTCCCGCTCGGGGTGGTCGCCGCGGTGCTCCGTCGTCGCCCGGGTGGCGCGGTGATCGGGTTCGCGGCGCAGGCGGTCGCCGCCGTGCCCGTCGTGTGGGCCGGCATGCTCCTCGTCGCCCTGTTCGCGGTGACGCTGCACTGGCTGCCGACGCAGGGCTTCCCGCTCGACGGCTGGTCGGAACCCGGGCGGGCGTTCTCGTCGCTCGTACTGCCCGCGCTGACGATCGGTGCCGTCGAGGGCGCCGTGATCCTCCGGTTCACCCGGTCCGCCACGCTCTCCGTCCTCGATGCCGACCACCTGCGCACCGCCGCCGCCGTCGGGCTGACCCGCACGCAGGCGCTGCTCCGCCACGGTCTGCCGAGCGTCGCCCTCACGGTGCTCGCCGTGCTCGGCGTCCAGATCGCCGGACTGCTCGTCGGTGCCGTCGTCGTCGAGCAGCTGTTCTCGCTGCCCGGGGTCGGTCGGATGCTCGTGACCGACGTCGGCCGCCGCGACATCACGAAGGTGCAGTCGGAACTGCTCGTGCTCACCGGACTCGTGCTGCTCGTCGGGTTCGCCGTCGACGTCGTGCACCGCACCCTCGACCCCCGACAGCGCGAGGTGCAGGGATGATCCGCCGCCTGGTGTCCCGACCGACCGGGGTCTTCGCCGTCGTCGTGCTCGGCCTGCTGCTCGTGCTCGCCGCCGTGTCGCTCGTCTGGACACCGCAGAACCCGTTCCGCGCCGACCCGTTCCACCAGTGGGAGGGGCCGAGCGCCGCGCACTGGTTCGGCACCGACGCCGCCGGCCGCGACATCGCGAGCTACCTGCTCGCCGGCACCCGCACCACCGTGCTCGTCGCCGTGGGCTCCGGGGTGATCGCGAGCGTCGTCGGGATCGTCCTCACCGCGATCGGTTCGCTCACCGCCCGCTGGGTGCGCGAGGGCACCGCGGTCCTGCTCGACATCCTGGTGGCGTTCCCGACCCTGCTCACCGCGATGCTCCTGACCGCGGTGTTCGGCGGGTCGCTCGGCGTGGTGATCGTCAGCGTCGGGCTGTCCTTCGGCGTGACGATCGCCCGCGTGGCCCGCGGTGAGATCCGGCGGATCGCCCGCAGCGACTACGTGACCGCGGCCCGGGCGTCCGGCGTCGGCGGTGTCGGCGTGCTGTTCCGTCACCTGGTGCCGAACGCGGCGCCGCTGTTCACCGTGCAGCTGTCACTCGCGATGGCCACGGCGGTGCTCGCCGAGGCCGGGCTGTCCTACCTGGGCTACGGCGCCGGATCGGACACCGCGTCCTGGGGCAGCCTGCTGTCCGACCTGCAGACCTACATCGGGGTCCACCCGTGGAGTGCGACCTGGCCGGGAGCCGCCATCGCGATCGTCGTCGCGGCACTGTCGTTGCTCGGCGACGCGGTGCGGGACGCCTCGGACCCGCGGCTGACGACGAGCGACCGGAGCGCCGACCCGGCCACGACCACGCCGGGGGTGACCGCATGACCGACCACGCAGCCGGCCCCGACCACGCCACCGCAGCCTCCGGGCTCGAGGTGCGCGGGTTGTCGGTCCGCATCACGGGGCGGACGATCCTCGACGACGTCAGCTTCACCGTGCCTCCCGGCCAGCGCGTCGGCGTGATCGGCGCGAGCGGATCCGGCAAGTCGATGACCTCGCTCGCCCTGATGGGCCTGGAGCCCACCGGCGCCGTCGTGACCGGCAGCGTCCGCCTGGACGGCACCGAACTCGTCGGCCTGCCCGACCGTGAGCGCGCGCGACACCGTGGATCGGGCATCGCGATGGTGTTCCAGGAGCCGGGCACCGCGCTCGACCCGCTGCGGCGTGTCGGCGCGCAGATCGCGGAGCCGCTCCGGTTGCACCGCGGGCTCGACCGACGCGCGGCACGCGCGGCAGCCGTCGACCTGGCGGCGTCCGTGGGCCTGCCCGACCCGGAGTCGCTGCTGCGGCAGTACCCGCACCAGCTGTCCGGCGGGCAGCGGCAGCGGATCTGCATCGCGATGGCGATGGCCGGCGAGCCGTCGTACCTGGTGGCCGACGAGCCGACCACGGCGCTCGACGTCACCACCGAGGCCCGCATCCTCGACCTCTTCGAGCACCTGCCGGCGGGCATGGTGTTCGTCACCCACGACCTCGCCGTGCTCGCGCGCATCGCCGACACCGCCGTGGTGCTCGACGCCGGCCGGGTGGTCGAGCAGGGCCGCGTCGCAGACCTGCTCGCCGCACCGCAGCACCCCGCCACCGCCGCGCTCGTCGACGCCGCACGTGCCACCGCCAGGAGGACCGCCCCGTGACCCTCCCCGTCCTCGAGGCCACCGGTCTCCACCGCACCTACCGACTCCCCCGTCGCGGCCCGTTCGAGCCCGGTCCGGTCCGCACCGCCGTCGACGGTGTCGACCTGACGGTCGCCCCCGGCGCACGGCTCGGCATCGTCGGCGAATCGGGATCCGGCAAGTCCACGCTGGTCCGGCTGCTCGCCGGCCTGGAGGCCCCTTCCGCCGGCACCGTCGCCGCCTCCGGCCGTCCGGTGGTCGCGTCCCGGTCCGCGCGTGCGTTGCGCTGGTTCCGTCGCGAGACCGGGGTGGTGTTCCAGGACCCGTACGCGTCCCTCGACCCGCGGATGCGCGTCGGCGCGATCGTCGCCGAGCCGCTGCGGGCCCTGCAGGTCCCGGGGTCGCACGACGACCTGGTCCGTGCCGTGATGGAGCGCGTCGACCTGCCCGCCGACACGGTCGACCGGTACCCGCACGAGTTCTCCGGCGGGCAACGGCAGCGGATCGCGATCGCCCGGGCCGTGGTGCACTCGCCCCGGATCCTGTTCGGCGACGAGCCGATGAGCGCCCTCGACGTGGTGGTCCGCGCCCGGGTGATCGAGCTGTTCCGGTCGCTCGCCGACGACCTCGGGCTGACGCTCGTGCTGGTGTCGCACGACATCGGGGTCGTGCAGCGGCTGTGCGACACGGTCGCGGTGATGTCCGACGGCCGCATCGTCGAGCACGGGCCGGTGTCGCTCCTCGACGCGCCGCAGCACCCGGTGACGCGGGCGTTGGTGGCGGCGGCGCCGACGCTGCCGTAGGCGGCGGGCGGCGGGCGGCGGCGCGTTCCGCCACTCGGTGCGAGCTTGCCCGCACGGAGCCGGCCTACAAGGCCGCACCGAACAAGCAACGCCGCACCACACGCATGAAACCGCACCGTGTGCGAGACAGGAGGCACGACACCAGCCCGCCCCGCGCCTCCAGGCCAGACGCACACGAGTCCACCGCACCGTGCGCACCGCGCCACTCCGTGCGGGCTTGCCCGCACGGAGCCGGCCTACAAGGCCGCACCGAACAAGCAACCCCGCACCATACGCACGAAACCGCACCGTGCGCGCTCCGCCACTCCGTGCCGGCTTGCCCGCACGGAACCGGCCTACAAGGCCCCATCGAGCAAGCAACGCTGCACCAGCCTGACAAGGCCGCACGGTGCGCCAAGTGCCCGCGCCCCGCACCCCGCACCCCCCCCGGCACCC